>NZ_JAVRFH010000003.1:0-304455 GCF_031845825.1 Streptomyces lancefieldiae
GGAGGTAGACGACGTCGAAGCCCATCGCGGCGATGGCGGGCAGGCGGCGGGCGGCGGTGCGGAAAGTGCCGTGGGGCCGGTCGGGGGTGCCCTCGGAGCGGGGGAAGAACTCGTACCAGGCGCCGTAGAGGGCGCGTTCGCGTTCCACGAGCAGGGGCAGCGGGTCGGAGGTGGTGACCAGCTCCCGCAGCGGATGCCTCGCCAGGACCGCGTCCACCTGGGGCGTCAACGCCGCCGCCAGCCGCGACGCGGCCGGGCGGGTCTCGTCCCGCAGCGCGTCGACGGCGGCGAGGAGTTCGCGCCGGTCCGCGCTCGTCGGTACGTCCGCGGCGGCGCGCTCGTACAGCCGGGCCCCCTCCTCCAGGACCAGGTCCGTGTCCGACCCCGCCGGGATCTTGATCCCCGCGTGGTGCCGCCAGGTGGTGACCGGGTCGCCCCACGCCTCCACGGTGTACGACCACGGTCCGGGCTCACCGGCGGTGACGGTGGCCCCCCAGCGGTCGGTGCCGGGGGCCAGCTCCCGCATCGGCGTCCACGGGCCCGGCCGGCCCCGTGGGTCTCTGAGGACGACGTTGGCGGCGACCGCGTCGTGGCCCTCACGGAACACGGTGGCCGAGATCTCGAACGACTCGCCGGTGACGGCCTTCGCGGGCCTGCGTCCGTGCCGGACGATCGGGCGGACGTCCAGGACGGGGATGCGTCCGACGACGGTGGTGCCGTCCGAGGGGGGTGCTGACGAGTGGTGCGTGGCGGGCATGACCGCTCCTGTCCGCGTCAACGTGGGTGGGCGGATGACTCTGGGGAGGTGGGTCCTGCTGGGGTGCACGTGGGGTGTACCGCAGGAGCCTTCCCACACTCCTCGGGTGGGCAATCCGGCACTTTGTTAACTACTCCCGCGTATGTCGACACACGCGGCGACGCTGACCGGACACCTTCCCCGCCCGGAGATCGTCACGCCGGTGGTTATTAGCCCGTCCGGCGATCGGGGACGACGCCTTTCAGGCCGAATCGGAGGTCTTGGGGCGAAGCCCCCGGCGAGGGACACATCAACGCCGGTAACGTCGGGAGGGTGAAGGCGATCCGTCGACTGACCGTCCGTCCCGTTCTCCCCGACCCCCTCCGGCCGCTCAGTGATCTGGCCCGTAATCTGCGCTGGTCCTGGCATCCGGACACCCGCGACCTCTTCCAGTCCGTCGACCCCGAGTGCTGGGCCTCGTCCGCCTGCGACCCGGTACGGCTGCTCGGCACCGTCGCGCCCACGCGCCTCGCGGAGCTGGCCGAGGACCGGCGCTTCCTGCGCCGGCTGACCGCGGTGGCCGACGACCTCGACCGCTACATGACCGGCGACCGCTGGTACCAGGCCCAGTCCGGCCGACTCCCCGCCGCCGTCGCCTACTTCTCCCCCGAGTTCGGCATCACCGCCGCCCTGCCCCAGTACTCCGGCGGCCTCGGCATCCTGGCCGGCGACCATCTGAAGGCCGCCAGCGACCTGGGCGTGCCCCTCGTCGGCGTCGGCCTGCTCTACCGCCACGGCTACTTCCGGCAGACCCTGTCCCGGGACGGCTGGCAGCAGGAGCACTATCCCGTCCTCGACCCCCACGAGCTGCCCCTCGCCCTCCTCAAGGAGCCCGACGGCACCCCCGCCCACGTCGCGCTCGCGCTGCCCGGCGGCCGGGAGCTGCGCGCCCGCGTCTGGCTGGCCCAGGTCGGCCGCGTCCCGCTGCTGCTGCTGGATTCGGACGTGGAGGAGAACGACCTCGGCGAACGCGGCGTCACCGACCGGCTCTACGGCGGCGGCAGCGAGCACCGGCTGCTCCAGGAGATGCTGCTCGGCATAGGAGGTGTCCGGGCGGTACGGACGTACTGCCGGCTCACCGGCCACGCCGCGCCGGAGGTGTTCCACACCAACGAGGGCCACGCCGGCTTCCTCGGTCTGGAACGCATCGCCGAACTCTGCGACGACGGGCTCGCGTTCGACTCCGCGCTGGAGGCGGTGCGGGCCGGGACCGTCTTCACCACCCACACCCCGGTCCCGGCCGGCATCGACCGCTTCGACCGCGAACTGGTCGCCCGCCACTTCGGCCCCGACGCCGAACTCCCGCGCATCGACGGCGAACGCGTCCTGCGGCTCGGCATGGAGTCCTACCCAGGCGGCGAGCCGGGCCTGTTCAACATGGCCGTGATGGGCCTGCGCCTGGCCCAGCGGGCCAACGGCGTCTCCCTGCTGCACGGCGGGGTCAGCCGGGAGATGTTCTCCGGACTGTGGCCCGGATTCGACGCCGACGAGGTGCCGATCACCTCCGTCACCAACGGGGTGCACGCCCCGACCTGGGTCGCCCCGGAGGTGTTCCGGCTCGGCGCCCGGCAGATCGGCGTCCAGCGGGCCGAGGACGCGCTGACCGTCGGCGACTCGGACCGCTGGGACTCGGTCGCCGACATCCCCGACCAGGACATCTGGGAGCTGCGCCGCACCCTGCGCGAGCAGTTGGTGGCGGAGGTGCGGGAGCGGCTGCGGGTCTCCTGGCGGCAGCGCGGCGCCGGGACGGCCGAGCTGGGCTGGATCGACGACGTCCTCGACCCCGACGTCCTCACCATCGGGTTCGCGCGGCGCGTCCCCTCGTACAAGCGCCTCACGCTGATGCTGCGCGACCGGGACCGGCTGACGGACCTGCTGCTGCACCCCGAACGGCCGGTCCAGATCGTCGTGGCGGGCAAGGCGCACCCGGCGGACGACGGCGGCAAGCGGCTGGTGCAGGAGCTGGTGCGGTTCGCGGACGACCCCCGGGTGCGGCACCGCATCGTGTTCCTGCCGGACTACGGCATGGCGATGGCGCAGAAGCTCTACCCGGGCTGCGACATCTGGCTGAACAACCCCCTGCGGCCCCTGGAGGCGTGCGGGACCAGCGGCATGAAGGCGGCGCTCAACGGCTGCCTCAACCTGTCCGTGCGGGACGGCTGGTGGGACGAGTGGTTCCAGCCCGACTTCGGCTGGGCGATCCCCACCGCCGACGGCGTGGGCACCGACCCGGACCGGCGCGACGCCATAGAGGCCGCCGCCCTCTACGACCTTCTGGAGCAGCGGATCACCCCCCGCTTCTACGAGCGGGACGCGAGCGGGCTGCCCGACCGGTGGATCGAGATGGTGCGCCGGACCCTGAGCCTGCTCGGGCCCAAGGTGCTGGCCGGCCGCATGGTCCGCGAGTACGTCGAGCGGCTCTACGCACCGGCGGCCGAGGCGCACCGCGCGATGGACCCGGACGCCGCCCGCGCACTCGCCGAGTGGAAGGCCCGGCTGCGAAGGGCCTGGTCCGGGGTGAGCGTCGACCATGTGGAGACGACCGCCGCCACCGCCCTGGCCGAGCTCGGCACGACGCTCGGACTGCGGGTGCGGGTGAACCTCGGCGACCTGGCGCCGGAGGACGTGGAGGTGCAGGCGGTCTCCGGCCGGGTGGACTCCGAGGACCGGATCACCGACGCGGGGACCGTGCCGCTGAAACCGGTGGGCGGACCCGACCTGGAGGGCCGCTGGGTGTACGAGGGGCCGCTGGCCCTGGACCGCACCGGCCCCTTCGGCTACACGGTCCGGATCCTGCCCGCACACCGGCTGCTGGCGTCCGGCGCGGAGGCCGGGCTGGTCGCGGTGCCGTCGGACGAACTGGCCCAGGCGGCGGGGCTGCTGATGAGGTGAGCGCTCAGTCCGTTTCGTCGCCGCCGCTCAGCCGCCGCAGGACGGCGCCGCAGCGTCGGGCGTACGCGTGCTGGAAGGCCCGGTTGGCCGGTCCGCCGGCCTTGGCGTACCACTTCGCCGGGCGGCTGAAGGCGTTCACGGTCAGCCAGACCGTGCCGTCCCCGGTGCGGTCCACGACGAAGGCCTCCTCGCCGGACTCGGGGTGGCCGGGCAGCGTGCCGTAGGCCCAGCCGGCCCGGCGGGGCTCCTCCAGCGTCCACACCACCCGGCACGGCGCCTTGATCATCCCGGCGAGGGTGACGGTGACGTCGACGCCGGGCGCGGCACGCTCCGCGCTCGCGTCGATGCCGACGCCCATCTCCCGGTGCATCTGCCAGGTCAGCACGGCCTCGACCGCGCGCTGGAACACCGGTTCGCCCTCCCCGAGGCGCGTGCGGACGTGCAGGGGGCGAAAGCCGGGCGGGCAGTGGCCCGGCTCGCGGGTGGCGCCGACGTCGTCGTACGTGAAGGACATGGGCACCAAGGGTAGGGCGGCACCCTGGAACCTGTGGTTCCGGGTGCCGCCGACAGGCCGTGGAGAGGGCGCCGCCCCGGGAGTCGAACCTCCGGAGACGGCGCCCCGTCTGGGTGGACCACTACGGGCCCACGGTCCTGCGCGCCTACGGGAAGGTGAGGCGCCAGGCGTCGATGTAGCCGGTGTCCTGCGCGCCCTTGTCCTGGACACGCAGCTTCCACGTGCCGTTGGCCGTTTCGGACGAGGCGTTGACCGTGTAGGTCTCGTGCACGTCCTCCGCCGGGTCGTAGCCGCTGTTCTTCAGGCGGTACGTCGACCCGTCGGGCGCGACCAGGTCGATCTGGAGGTCACCGCGCCACGAGTGCACGATGTCCACGCCCACCTGGAGGTTGCTCGGCGCGTTGCCGGTGCGGCCGGAGACCGTGAGCGAGGAGGTCACCGCCGACCCGTAGTCGGGGATGTTGACGTCGGTGGTGCTCTCGAAGGTCGTGCCGTCGCCGCCACCGCCGTCACCGGGGCGCGCACCGACGTTGATGCCCGCCCACGCGTGCTGGACCGCCGTGTACTCGGCGCTGTCGGTGCCGTACAGCTCACCGGCGGCCGCGAGGGTGCCGGTGCGGGCGCCCGCGTAGTTGGTGGTCGACGTGAACTTCGTGGTCAGCGCGCGGAACCAGATCTTCTCCGCCTTGGCGCGGCCGATACCGGTGACCGGGAGGCCGTCCGAGGTGGGCGAGTCGTAGGTGACACCGTTGATGGTCTTGGTGCCGCTGCCCTCGCTCAGCAGGTAGAAGAAGTGGTTGGCCGGGCCCGACGAGTAGTGGACGTCGACCCCGCCGATCCCCGAGTACCAGTAGTCCTTGGACGCGCCGTCCTTGCTCGGCTTGTCCATGTAGCGCAGCGGGGTGCCGTCACCGTTGATGTCGATCTCCTCGCCGATGAGGTAGTCACCGACGTCGGAGGAGTTGTTCGCGTAGAACTCGACGGCCGCGCCGAAGATGTCGCTGGTGGCCTCGTTGAGGCCACCGGACTCGCCGCTGTAGTTGAGGCCCGCGGTGTTGGAGGTGACGCCGTGCGTCATCTCGTGCGCGGCCACGTCGATGGACGTCAGCGGGTTGGCGTTGCCCGAGCCGTCGCCGTACGTCATGCAGAAGCAGCTGTCCGACCAGAAGGCGTTGACGTAGTTGTTGCCGTAGTGGACGCGGGAGTAGGCGGCCACCCCGTCGCCGCGGATACCGGACCGGCCCTGGACGTTCTTGTAGTAGTCCCAGGTGAGCGCGGCCCCGTAGTGGGCGTCGGCGCCGGCGGTCTCCGCGTTGGAGGCGCTGCCGTTGCCCCACACGTCGTCGGAGCCGGAGAAGAGCGTGCCGGTGCCGGAGGTGCCCCGGTTGAGGTTGTACGTCTTGTGGTTGCCGCGCGTGGTGTCGGTCAGGGTGTACGACGACCCGGACTGCGCGGTGCCCAGCGTCACCGTGCCGCTGTACAGGGTGTTGCCGGTGCCGTTGTGGATCGCCTGGTACTCGTGGAGCTTCGCGCCGGTGGCGGCGTCGGTGACCACGTGCAGTTCGTTCGGGGTGCCGTCCTCCTGGAGGCCGCCCACGACCGTCTCGTACGCCAGGACCGGGGTGCCGTTCGCCGCCCAGATCACCTTGCGGGGGGCGCGCTCGGCGTCCGGCGCCTTGGCACCGGCGGCCTTCGCGGCGGACACGGCCTGCGTCTCGGCCTTCGCGGCGGAGATCTTCGGCGTCACGGTGGCCGGCTTGATCGCCTTCTGCGTGGCCTTCACGACCCGCTCGGTCTTGCCGGCGTCGGTGGTGACGACCAGGTCGCCGCCGAGGACGGGCAGTCCGTCGTAGGTGCGCTCGTAGCGGGTGTGCAGGGTGCCGTCGCGGTCCTTGAGCACGTCGCGGACGACCAGCTTCTCCTTGGCGCCCAGCCCCAGTTGGTCGGCGGTCCTCGCCGTGGTGGCCTGGGCGTCGGCGATCAGTTCGGCGCGCTGGGCCGGGGTGAGCTTGACCGACTCGGCGCCCGGCACGGGGGCCTGCCCGGGGGCCGCGGTGGCGGCCCCGGACTGGACCGCCGTGGCGATCAGCGCGGCGACACCGGCCAGGGCGACGGCCGCGGCGCGGCGGTGCGTGGTGCGGCGGGACGGGGTGTGGGAGGTGCGTCTGTGGGGAGTACTGCTGCTCAACACTGACTCCTTCTGCGTGGCCGCGGGTCGCGCGGCCAGGGAAGACCGGACGGCGGGTGGGCCGGCCGGGCGGTACTGTGCGGTACGCAGTAACCACGTGCTGTGAGCCGGCCGCGGCACAGCGCTGGTGAGGAAGCTGCGGGGCGCTGCGGAGCGGCCGTGGGAAGACTGGCAGGAGAACGACACTCTTGTCAGGAGCGCGTCAGCAAGTTGGCCGGAAATCGTTCGTTGTCCGGGCGTTCATGTTCGATATACGAAACAGATGCCTTGATGTCGTACTGACTGCCCGGTCAGTCAGTAACCGGCTGGGGCGACGGTTCCCCGTGCCAGGACCCCCACAGGGCCGCGTACGCCCCGCCGGCCGCCACCAGCTCGTCGTGCGTGCCCAGTTCGGTCAGCCGGCCGCCCTCCATCACGGCCACCCGGTCGGCGTCGTGCGCGGTGTGCAGGCGGTGCGCGATGGCGATGACCGTACGGCCCCGCAGCACGGCGGCCAGGGCGCGCTCGGTGTGCCGGGCCGTCGCCGGGGCCAGCAGGGCGGTGGCCTCGTCCAGGATCAGCGTGTGCGGGTCGGCCAGCACCACCCGGGCCAGGGCGAGTTGCTGGGCCTGCGAGCCATCCGTCCGGTGACCGCCCGTGCCCAGCTCGGTGCCGAGGCCGTCGGGCAGCTCCCGCACCCACTCCTCGGCGCCCACCGCGGCCAGCGCGGCCCACAACCGCTCGTCCGTGGCCGCCGGTTCGGCGATCAGGAGGTTGTCGCGGACCGTGCCGAGGAAGACGTGGTGCTCCTGGGTGACCAGCACGACCTGGCGGCGCAGCCGCTCCGGCCCGAGGCCCGCCACGGGCACCCCGCCCACCGTCACCGAGCCCTCGGTCGGCGCGTCGACGCCCGCCATCAGCCGGCTCAGCGTTGTCTTGCCCGCCCCGGACGGCCCGACGACCGCCAGCCGCTCACCCGGCCGCACGGTCAGGTCCACGCCGTGCAGCACCTCGCCGCCCCGGTCGTAGGCGTACCGCGCGCCGCGCACGTCGATCCGGTCGTCCGCCGGGACCAGCGAGTCGTCCGGCGTCGCCCGCGGGGCCCGCGCCAGCCCCTCCACCCGGGCGAAGGAGGCGCCGCCGCTCTGCAACTGCTCGATCCGCATCAGCACCTCGTCGAGCGGCCCCGCCAACTGCTGGAGGTACACGGCACACGCCACCACCGCCCCGAGGCTCACCGCCCCGTGCCTGAGCAGCGCCCCGCCCACCAGCAGCACGCCCGCCACGGGCAGGACGTACGACACGTCCACCGTCGGGAAGAACACGCTGCGCAGGTACAGGGTGTGGAACCGGGTCCGCCGCGAGACCTCCAGCGCCTCCCGGTTGGTCGCCACGCGCCGGTCGCCCAGCCGGAACGCCTCGACCGTACGGGCCCCGGCGACCGTGGCGGCGAGGCTCTCGGCGACGTCCGAGGTGGCCGCGCCCTCGGCGAGGTAACCGGCCCGCGCACGGCGCAGGTACCAGCGCAGTCCGAAGCCGACCGGCGTCAGCCCCAGCACGCCGACCAGGCCGAGCAGCGGGTCGAGGAAGAACACCGCCACGGTGAGGAACAGGGCCTGCACGGCGTTGACCAGCAGCTCCGGCCCGGCGTCGCGCAGTGTGGTGCCGACGGTGGACACGTCGCCCGTGCCGCGCGTCGTCAGGTCCCCGGTGCCGGCCCGTTCCACCACGGAGGCGGGCAGGGCCAGCGCCCGGTCCACGAACCGCTCCCGCACGCGGGCGAGCGTCCGTTCACCGAAGCGGTGCCCCACGTACCGTGCCCAGCGGGCCAGCAGCAGCTGGGCCAGCGAGCACGACAGGATGGCGAGGGCCATCCGGTCCACGGCGTCGACCCCGGCCCCGGCGCGCACCTCGTCGACGATCCGGCCGAGCAGCCACGGGCCCGCGAGCCCGGCCAGGGCCGCGAGCGCGTTCAGGCCGAGGACGAGCGCGAAGGCCCGGCGGTCGGCGCGCACGAGCCGGGCCGCCGCCCGCCGCACGTCGGCGCGCTCGGCGACGGGCAGTTGTCCCGGCGCGTCCCGCGCGTCGGGCGTACCCGGTGCCCCCGAGGTCATCGGACCGCCTCCTCTTCCTCGCCGCCCCGCGCGACGAGGGCCCGGTAACCCGGCTCGGCGTCGAGGAGTTCACGATGGCTGCCGGTGGCCGTGACCTTGCCGTCGACCAGGTAGTGCACGACGTCCGCCCGGTCGAGCACCAGCGGCGAGGTGCCGGCCACCACGGTCGTACGGCCCTTGCGGGCGTCCCGGAGCCGGTCCGCCACGGTGGCCTCGGTGTGGGCGTCGAGCGCGGAGGTCGGTTCGACGGCGAGCAGGACCTCGGGGTCGGCCAGCAGGGCCCGGGCCAGCCGGACGCGTTGGCGCTGGCCGCCGGAGAGCGTCCGGCCCTGGGCGGCGACGGGGGTGTCCAGTCCGTCGGGGAGGCCTCGGACGATGTCGTCGGCGGCGGCCGCGTGGACGGCTCGGGACAGGCGCGCCGTTGAGTGCGCTTCCCCGGGTCGTCGGGCGGCCACGGGCTCGTTCTGGCCGGACGCGCCCACGCGGCGGCGCCGCAGACCGCCCTGGCCCGCGCCCCCGCCGAGGCTTTCCACCGCGCCGATCAGAGCCGGTTCCCCGCCCGTGTGGGTCTCGGTGTGTCGTTGGGCGGGTGTCGGTTCGTCGTGGGGGGTCGTCGCCGTGCGGCGGGGTTGTGCGTCGGTGCGGCCCACGTCGTCCGGGTGCGGTGCCGGCGCGCCGATCACCTCCCGCAGTGTGCCCGCGAACAGGTCGGCCTCCGCGTCCGCGACCAGGATGCGTTCCCGCACCCGCGCGAGCGGCACCTCGTCCAGCCGTACCTCGCCCCAGGTGACGTCGGACGGCGCGTACCGGCCGAGCCGGTCGATCACCGCGGCGGCGTCGGCGGGCCGCGCACCGGCCAGCGCGGTCAGCCGGCCCGGCGGTACCCGCACACCGGAGACCGGGTCGTACAGCGCCGAGGGCTCCGCGGGGGCGTCGCGCGTGCCGTCGTCCGCCTCGGGCTCCAGCCGCAGGAAGGCGACGACGCGCCGGGCGGCCACCACACCCCGGCTGAGCTGGTGGCCCATCTCGATGAGGAACGCCACCGGCCAGCCCAGCGCCACGACATAGCCGTACACCGAGACCAGTTCGCCCACGCTGATGTGCCCCTGCGCGGCCAGCCGGGCCCCCAGCCAGGTCACCAGCGCCAGGAACAACATCGGCAGCCCCACGCCGAGGGCCTGGATCCAGCTCGTCACCGCCCCGACCTCGTAGCCCTGCGCCCGCAGCCGCGCCGAGTCCCGGCGGAAGGCGTCCGCGACGAGGCCCTTGCCGCCCAGCCCGTTCAGCACCCGCAGACCGCCCGCGAGGTCGCCGATCCGCGCGGTCAGCACCGCCTGCCGCTCCCGGTACTCGGCCTCCCTGCCCTGCAACCGTCCCATCAGCGGCCCCAGCAGCACACCGAGGACCGGCACACCGAGCAGCACCACGAGCGCGAGCTGCGTCGAGACCGACAGCATCAGCGTGCCGACGGCCGCGTAGGCGACGACCGCTCCGACGCCGGGCCCCACGGCCGTCAGCGACTGGCTGATCGTCTGCACGTCGCCGACCCCGATCGTGACGACCTCCCCGGTCCCCACCTGCCGGCGCAGCGCCGCACCCAGCCGCACGGAGTGCCCGACGACGACCTTGACCGTGCGGAAGTTGGCGTCCATCCGGACCCGCGTCATCACGCGGTGCCGCATGACGCCCAGCCAGGCGTTGAGCACCCCCACGACGACCAGCGCCCCGGTCCACAGCGCCAGCGCGCCCGGGTCACCGGGGACCAGACCGTGGTCGATCGCCCGGGCCATCAGATACGGCGTCGCCGCCAGCAGCACCATCCAGACACTGGCGAGCACCGCGCCCGCCGCGCACCGCCGCCACTGCCGCCGGACCAGCCACCCCAGATAGCGCCAGCCGCCCCGGGGGTCGGGCGTGCCGGGGTCCTCGTACGCGTCGATCACCGTGCCCGCCCGTCCTCTCGGCCGCCGCTCACGCCAGACTGTCCCGCCACGCCCGGTGCAGGTCTGCGAACCGGCCCGTACCGGCGATCAGTTCGTCCGGCGCACCGTCCTCCACGATCCGGCCGTGCTCCATCACGAGCACCCGGTCGGCGATCTCCACGGTGGAGAGCCGGTGCGCGATCACGACCGCCGTACGGCCCTTCAGCACCGTCGCCATCGCCCGCTGCACCGCCCGCTCCCCGGGAACGTCCAGCGAGCTGGTCGCCTCGTCCAGGATCAGCACCGCCGGGTCCGCGAGCAGCGCCCGCGCGAACGCCACGAGCTGCCGCTGGCCGGCGGAGATGCGGCCACCCCGCTTGCGTACGTCGGTGTCGTAGCCGTCGGGCAGCGCGCCGATGAAGTCGTGCGCGCCGATCGCCTTCGCGGCGCGCTCGATCTCCTCCCGGGTGGCCTCCGGCCGGCCGATGGCGATGTTCTCCGCGACCGTGCCGGAGAACAGGAACGCCTCCTGCGTCACCATCACCACCCCGCGCCGCAGCTCGGGAACGGCCAGGTCGCGCAGGTCGGTGCCGTCCAGCAGGACCCGCCCCTCGGAGGGGTCGTAGAACCGGGCGAGCAGCTTGGCCAGCGTCGACTTGCCCGCGCCGGTCGAGCCCACGACGGCGACCGTCTGCCCCGCCGGCAGCGTCAGGTCGAAGCGGGGCAGCACCTCGCCGCCGGTGCGGTAGCCGAAGCGCACCCCGTCGAAGACGACCTCGCGCCCGGGGTGCTGCGACTTCAGCGGCGGCAGCTCCTTCGGCGCGGTCGGCTCGGGCACCGACGGCGTCTGGGCCAGCAGCCCGGCGATCTTCTCCAGGGAGGCCGCCGCCGACTGGTAGGAGTTCAGGAACATGCCGAGCCGGTCGATCGGGTCGTACAGCCGGCGCAGGTACAGCACCGCCGCCGCCAGCACGCCGAGCGCCAGCGTGCCGTCGGCGACCCGGTAGGCGCCCCACAGCACGATCCCCGCGACCGCCGTGTTGGCGACCAGGCGCGAGCCGACGACGTAACGGGCCATCTCGAGCAGCGCGTTGCCGTTGGTCCGTTCGTGGCGCCGGTTCAGTACGGTGAAGTCGGCGTCGTTGGCGGCCTCGCGGCGGAAGGCGCGCACCGGCCGGATGCCGTTCATCGTCTCCACGAACTTCACGATCACCGCCGCGATCGCCGTGGACCGCTCCCGGTACACCCGGTCCGCGCGCCGCCGGTACCTCCGCACCAGCCCGTACAGCGGCACGAACGACGCCACCGCGAAGGCGCCCAGCCCCAGGTCCAGCCAGAGCAGCAGCGCCGCGATGTAGACGAAGGAGAGGACGACCGTCACCAGCTCCTGCAGCCCCTCGTCGAGCAGCTCGCGCAGCGACTCCACGTCCGTGGTGGAGCGCGAGATGAGCCGCCCCGAGGTGTACCGCTCGTGGAAGTCGACGCTCAGCGCCTGCGCGTGCCGGAAGATCCGGCCCCGCAGATCCAGCAGCACGTCCTGGCTGACGCGGGCCGCGACGGTGACGAACGCGTACTGCAGCCCGCCCGCGCCCAGCGAGCAGAGCAGATAGCCGGCACCCACCGCGACCAGCGGACCGTGGTCGTCGTCCCGCAGGGCCGGCACGGCGTGGTCGATGGCGTACGCCACCAGCAGCGGGCCCGCCTGCACGGCCGCCTGCTGGAGCAGCAGGAGGAAGGTGGTGAGGGCGACGCGGGCCCTCAGCGGCGCCAGCAGGGAGCGCAGCAGGGCGGCGGTCGCGCCAGGCGGGCTGGGCAGGACGTCCCGGTCGAAGTCGTCGCCGGTGTGCTCCGCGCCCCGGGACCGGGGCGGATCCTCCGCCTCGCCGGGAGCGGGCGGGGACGTGAGGGGGGCCGTCATCGCCGGTCGTCCTCCTGTTCCTCGGCGCCGGACATCAGGTGGGCGTACTCGGCGTTCGTACGCAGCAGTTCGTGGTGGGTGCCGACGGCGGCGATACGGCCCCGGGACAGCAGGGCCACCCGGTCGGCGAGCAGGACCGTGGAGGGACGGTGCGCCACGATCAGGGCGGTGGTGTCGGCGAGCACGCGGCGCAGGGCGGCCTCGACGGCGGCCTCCGTGTGCACGTCCAGCGCGGAGAGCGGGTCGTCCAGGACGAGGAACCTCGGCCTGCCGACCACGGCCCGGGCGAGGGCGAGGCGCTGCCGCTGCCCGCCGGACAGGCTCAGGCCCTGCTCGCCGACCTGGGTGTCGGTGCCCTGCGGGAGGGCGTGCGCGAAGTCGGCCTGCGCGACGGCGAGCGCCCGCTCCAGCGCGTCGGGGCCGGTGCCCTCACCGGCCCCCATGAGCACGTTCTCGCCGACGCTCGCCGAGAAGAGCGTGGGCTCCTCGAAGGCCACGGCGACCATGGCGCGCAGCTCCTCGCGGGGCAGGGCGGTGATGTCCTGGCCGTCCAGCGTGATCCGTCCGGACGTCACCTCGTGCAGACGAGGGATCAGCGCGGTCAGCGTCGTCTTGCCGCTGCCGGTCGCACCGACCAGCGCCATGGACTCGCCGGGGCGGATGTGCAGGTCGATGCGGTCGAGGAGGGGCGGGGAGCCGGGGGGTGCGTCGGGGTAGCGGAACCGGACGTTCTCGAACCGCAGGCCTTCGAGGCGCCCCGCGTCGCCGCCGGCCCGCGGGGTGGCGCGCTGCCCGGCGCCGCGAGGTGCCTTCTCCCATGCCTGAACGGCCTGGGGGGTGCCTCCCTCGCCCGCCCTCCCCGGCTCCCGGTCTTGGTCCCGGTCCCGGTCTCGCTCGAGCGGGGGAACCCCCGTCGGCCCGGCGGCACGACTGCCCGTAGCCGCGTCGGACTCGACCTCCGCGTCCAGCACCTCGAAGTACCGGTCCGTGGCCGTCGCCGCCTCCTGACTCATCGCCAGCAGGAAGCCGATCGACTCCACGGGCCACCGCAGGGCCAGCGCCGTCGACAGGAACGCCACCAGCGTCCCCGCCGACAGCGACCCGTCCGCCACCTGCACCGCCCCCACCACCAGCGCGGCCCCGATCGCCACCTCCGGCAGCGTCACGATGACCGCCCAGATGGCCGCCAGCAGCCGTGCCTTGCGCAGCTCCGTCCCGCGCAGCGTGTGCGACAGCTCGTGGAAGGCCCGTGCCTGGCTGCGGTGCCGCCCGAACCCCTTGATGATCCGGATGCCGAGCACGCTCTCCTCGACCACGGTCGTCAGATCCCCGACCTGGTCCTGGGCGCGCCGCGCCACCGCGGAGTACTTCTTCTCGAAGACCGCGCAGGTGATCACCACGGGCACGGCGGGCCCGAGGATGACCAGCCCCAGCGTCCAGTCCTGGACCAGCATGATGCCCACGCCGACCAGGATCGTGACCCCGTTGACCAGCAGGAACGTCAGTGGGAAGGCGAGGAACATGCGCAGCAGCATCAGGTCCGTCGTCCCGCGCGACAGCAACTGCCCCGAGGGCCACCGGTCGTGGAAGGCCACCGGCAGCCGTTGCAGATGCCGGTACAGATCCGCCCGCATCCCCGCCTCGACCCCCGCCAGCGGCCGGGCCACCAGCCACCGGCGCAACCCGAACAGCAGCGCCTCCGCCAGTCCGAGGAGCAGCAGGTACAGCGCGCCGAGCCACACCCCGGCCGGGTCCCGGTCGGCGACCGGCCCGTCCACCATCCACTTCAGGACCAGCGGGATCACCAGCCCCACACAGGAGGCGAGGACCGCGACGAACGCCGCGGACCCCAACCGCGCCCGCACGGGCCGCACATACGGCCACAACCGCAGCAGCGCGCGCACGGTGGAACGGTCCTCGGCGGGATCCTTGCTGGGGGCGAGTGTGGTGGGCATCAGCAGCGAGCCTACGGTTCACCACTGACAGTGCCCACCGAGTTTTCGACCTCACCGGGGTCGTACGGGCGCATCAACCGATCGGCCGATGCGCCGTCGAGCGCACCGGCGGAGGTGCCGTGCCCCGGGCCCGGGCCCCGTGCCCCGGGCCCCGTGCCCCGGGCCCCGCGGTCAGGAGACCGGGTACGGCAGCAGCGTGCCGTCCACCTCCTCCCAGGCCGCCCTCAACGCGGCCAGCAGCTCCGGCCGACCGTCGGCGAGGTCGGCCTGCTCGCGGGCGTCGGTGGCGAGGTCGTACAGGTGGTCCCGGCCGTCGGCGTCGCGGTAGTACTTCCAGTCGCCGCGCCTGAGCGCCCGGTTGCCCCGCACCCGCCAGAACAGGTCGCGCTCGGGCACCTTCTCGCCGCGCACCAGGTAGCCGGCGAAGCTGTGCCCGTCGAGCGGGTACGACGGGTCGGGCCGGGCGCCGCCCAGCTCCAGCAGGGTCGCCGTCCAGTCGGGGGAGTAGACGGGCTCGTGGCTGACCTGGCGGGCGTCGACGCCGGCCGGCCAGCGCAGGATGGTCGGCACCCGGATGCCGCCCTCCAGCAGCTCGGACTTGCCGCCGCTGAGCGGCCACTGGTACGAGAACCGCTCACCGCCGTTGTCGCTGGCGAAGACGACGACCGTGTTCTCCTCCTGGCCGGAACGGCGCAGCGCGGCCAGCACCCTGCCGATCGAGGCGTCCAGGTCCTCGACCATCTCCTTGTACTTCTCCACCGAGCCGCCGTCGTCGTGCCGCAGCGCGCCCAGCACCTTCCCGGAGCGGATCTTCGCGGCGATCTCCGCGCCCTTCTCCTCGTCGTCCGCGGTGAGCCAGGGCCAGTGCGGGGTGGTGAAGTTGAGGTTGAGCAGCCAGGGCCTGCCGTGGTCGCGGGAGACGTACTCGACGGCCCGCTCGGTCAGGATCGTGGTGTAGTAGCGCAGGTCCTCGTAGGTGGCGTCGCCCTCGTACAGGTCGTAGTCGCCGAGCTGGCCCAGCTTGGAGAAGTACTCCAGGGCGCCGCCGAAGTTGCCGAAGAACTCGTCCCAGCCGGACTTGGTGGGGCTGTAGTCCGGCAGCCAGCCGCAGTGCCACTTGCCGATCAGGGCGGTGGCGTAGCCGGCCTGCTTCAGCAGGGAGGCGAGGGTCGGGTGGCCGGGGTCGAGGCCCTGGGTGCGGTTGCCGAGGGGCTCGGCGAGACCGCCCTCGGCACGTCCCGGGTAGCGGCCCGTGTAGAGGCTGAACCGGGTCGGGGAGCAGGTGGCCGAGCCGGAGTAGGCCTGGGTGAACCGCACGCCCTGCGCGGCGAGCCTGTCCAGGTTCGGCGTCCGGATGTGCGGGGCGCCGTACGACGACAGGTCGGCCCAGCCGAGGTCGTCGCCGAGGATGAACAGGACGTTGGGACGTCTGCGGGGCCGGGCGGAGGCGGGTCGGGAGCGGAACGGCCGTTCGGTGGGCGCGGCCGACGCGGTGGCGGACGTACCGGCGACGGCCGTCACGGCTCCGCCGCCGACCAGACCACCGAAGACACGACGGGATATCTCGGGCATGCGTGATCCAGGGGAAGAGGAAGGAAGGGAAAGGAGGAAGGGGGGACCGGAGGAGGAACGACCGGAGGAGGGAGGAGGACGTGCGCGGGCGCGGGTCAGCGACAGACGGCGCTGGACTGGCGGCACAGGTCGACGTGGCGGCGCTCCACGAGCGCGACGCACACGCACCGGCGGGCGGCGGTGGGCCTCATGACCCGGGACGTTGTCAGTCCGCCCGGCCCCGGGTCAAGAAGATCGCCGCCGAGTTCACGGAGCCGCAACGAGAGGTCGGCCGACGGCCTTGAGGACCAGGACCGTGCGGGCCGCCACGGTGATCTCCGTCCCCGCCGGGTACGTCCGTTCCGGTGCCTCGGCCTGCTCCTCCGGGCCGGTGTCCACGACCACCTCGTACCGCTCCGCCCACGGGGGCCCGGGCAGGGCGAACCGCACCGGGCGGTCACCGGCGTGCAGGACGGCCAGGAAGCTGTCGTCGACGATCGGGGCGCCGCGCTCGTCACGCCCCGGGATGTCCCGGCCGGACAGGTACATGCCGAGAGTGGCGGCCGGGGCGTACCAGTCCCGCTCCGTCATCTCCGTGCCCCGGGCCGTGAACCAGGCCAGGTCGCGCAGGCCGTCGGCGGAGTGCGCGCGGCCGGAGAAGAACGCCCGGCGGCGCAGCACGGGATGCCGGTGGCGCAGCGCGATCAGCCGGGAGGTCAGGTCGAACAGCGGCCGCCATTCGGGGTCGTCGAGCAGACTCCAGTCCACCCAGCTGACCTCGTTGTCCTGGCAGTAGGCGTTGTTGCTGCCACCCTGGGTGCGGCCCATCTCGTCGCCCGCGACCAGCATCGGCACGCCGGTCGACAGCAGCAGCGTGGTCAGCAGGTTGCGGAGCTGGCGCCGCCGGAGCGCCCGTACGTCCTCGTCGTCCGTCTCGCCCTCCGCGCCGCAGTTCCAGGACCGGTTGTCGTCCGTGCCGTCCCGGTTGCCCTCGCCGTTGGCCTCGTTGTGCTTGCGCTCGTACGACACCAGGTCCCGGAGCGTGAAGCCGTCGTGCGCGGTGACGAAGTTGACCGACGCGTACGGGCGGCGACCGCCCCACGCGTACAGGTCGCTGGAGCCCGACAGGCGGTAGCCCATTTCCCGCACGTCCGGCAGGGCGTGGCGCCAGAAGTCCCGTACGGCGCCCCGGTAGCGGTCGTTCCACTCCGTCCACAGCGGCGGGAACGCACCCACCTGGTAGCCGCCCGAGCCGACGTCCCACGGCTCGGCGATCAGCTTCACCCGCCGCAGCACCGGGTCCTGCGCGATCACCGCGAGGAACGGGGACAGCATGTCGACGTCGTGCATGGAGCGGGCCAGCGCCGCCGCCAGGTCGAAGCGGAAGCCGTCCACGCCCATCTCCGTGACCCAGTAGCGCAGCGAGTCGGTGATCAGGCGCAGGACGTGCGGCTGGACGACGTGCAGGGTGTTGCCGCAGCCGGTGTAGTCGGCGTAGCGGCGCGCGTCCGGCTGGAGGCGGTAGTAGCCGCGGTTGTCGATGCCCTTCAGGGACAGGGTCGGGCCCAGCTCGCCGGCCTCCGCCGTGTGGTTGTAGACCACGTCGAGGATCACCTCGATGCCGGCCGCGTGCAGCGCGCGCACCATCCGCTTGAACTCGCCGACCTGCTCACCGGTGGTGCCGGAGGCGGCGTAGGCGGCGTGCGGGGCGAAGTAGCCGATCGAGTTGTAACCCCAGTAGTTCCTCAGACCCCGCTTCAGCAGGTGGTCCTCGTGCGCGAACTGGTGCACCGGCAGCAGTTCGACGGCGGTCACGCCCAGCTTCACCAGGTGCTCGATCGCCGCCGGGTGCGCCAGGCCGGCGTAGGTGCCGCGCAGCTCCTCGGGGATGCCGGGGTGCCGTCGGGTGAAGCCGCGCACGTGCAGCTCGTAGATGACGGAGTCCGCCCACGGCGTCTTGGGGCGGTGGTCGTCCGCCCAGTCGTCGTCATCGTGGACGACGACCCCCTTGGGGACGTACGGTGCCGAGTCCCGGTCGTCGCGCACGGTGTCGGCCACATGCTGCTCGGGCCAGTCACGGACGTGCCCGTACACCTCGGGCGGCAGGGCGAAGTCGCCGTCCACCGCGCGCGCGTACGGATCGAGCAGCAACTTCGCCGGGTTCCAGCGGGCGCCGGTCCACGGGTCCCAGCGGCCGTGCACCCGGTAGCCGTAGCGCCGCCCGGGCAGCACCCCCGGCACGAAGCCGTGCCAGATCTCGTGCGTCAGCTCGGTCAGCCGCACCCGGCTCTCCCCACCGCCGGGACCCCGCTCGTCGAACAGGCACAGCTCCACCGCCTCCGCGCCGCCCGCCCACAGCGCGAAGTTGGTCCCCGCCACCTGGTCCGGACCGGTCCGGAACCGGGCGCCCAGCGGCACCGGTGTGCCCGGCCAGGCCGGCACGGCGGGCGGTGACGCGGCTCGCCGCGCGCCGTTCACCACGACGGCGGGGCGCCCGTCCTCGGCGGCCTGCTTCCCGGCCACCGCCTCCTGCTCGGCTGCGCTGGACACCTGTCAGCCTCCTGCGGCTCGTGGAACGACGCGGCGAGGACGGGAAGAAGGGCGCACGGTGTCCCGACCGCTGCTCCCCGTCGCGTCGTCCTCCCCACTGTTCTGCCCACCGCATGGCTCGCACTCACGTTTCCCCCGTGCGGACCGGTCGCCACGGGTGCACCGGGCGCGCGCCGGCACCCCGCGGCGGGCAGCGCGGTGAAGCGAACATCGCCCCGGCCGCGAACTCGGTACGGAACAGTGACAATTCCCCTGTCCCACGCGCTCCTGGCCTGCGGTTACGATGCGCCGGTGCGCGCAGGCGCACTGGGGCGCGGGCCGGACCAGGCCCGGCGAGGGGAGACAAGTTGAACGTGCGTCCGATATCGGGGGCGTCACCGGCGGGCATCCGGGGGCGGGGCGGCAGGGGACGCGGCAGGGCGCTGCCGGCGTTGGCACTGGGGGCGTTGCTGACACTGACCGCGTGCGGCGGGGGCGGGTCCGGCTCGGGAGCCGGGGACGGCGACAAGAACGCCAAGGACTCCACCGCGGCACAGAGCCAGCAGTCCGAGGCCGTCGTCACCATCGCCCCCGACGACGGGGCCAAGGCCGTCGACACCAGCGGCGCCCTCAAGGTCGGCGCCGCGAAGGGCAAGCTCACGGAGGTCGTGGTCAAGGACGCCGAGGGCGAGAAGGTCGACGGGAAGATATCCGGGGACGGCGCCACCTGGACGCCGTCCACCCACCTGGCCGCCGCCACCACGTACACCGTGCACGCGGTCGCCAAGGACTCCGAGGGCCGCACGGCGGCCGAGGACTCCCGCTTCACCACGCTGACGCCGAAGAACACCTTCACCGGCTCCTTCACACCCGAGGACGGCTCGAAGGTCGGCGTCGGGATGCCGTTCTCGATCCGCTTCACCCGGGGCATCACCAACCCGGAGGACGTCGAGAAGGCCATCCGCATCAAGACCGAGCCGGCCGTCGAGGTCGAGGGCCACTGGTTCGGCAACGACCGTCTCGACTTCCGCCCGGAGAAGTACTGGAAGGCCGGCACCAAGGTCACCGTCGACCTCGACCTCGACGGCGTCGAGGGCCGCGACGGCGTCTACGGCAAGCAGGCCAAGACCGTCTCCTTCACCGTCGGCCGCAGCCAGGTCTCCGTCGTCGACGCCAAGAAGCTGACGATGTCGGTCGTGCGGGACGGCAAGACCATCAAGACCATCCCGGTCACCACCGGCGCGCCCGGCTACGAGACCTGGAACGGCCAGATGGTCATCACCGAGCGGCTGGCCGTGACCCGCATGAACGGCGAAACGGTCGGCTACGGCGGCGAGTACGACATCAAGGACGTCCCGCACGCCATGCGCCTGTCCACCTCCGGCACCTTCATCCACGGCAACTACTGGGGCGGCGACGCCTTCGGCAACCGCAACGCCAGCCACGGCTGCATCGGCCTGCGCGACGTGCGCGGCGGCTGGGACGAGAAGGCGCCGGCCGCCTGGTTCTTCGAGAACTCGCTCATCGGTGACGTGGTCGTGGTGAAGAACTCCGACGACGCGACCATCGCCCCGGACAACGGCCTCAACGGCTGGAACATGTCCTGGGAGAAGTGGAAGGCGTAACAAGCCGGATCGTGAGCCCGCGCCCCTGCAGGGGCGCGGGCTCTTTCGT
Organism: Streptomyces lancefieldiae; assembly: GCF_031845825.1. Lineage (NCBI taxonomy): Bacteria > Bacillati > Actinomycetota > Actinomycetes > Kitasatosporales > Streptomycetaceae > Streptomyces > Streptomyces lancefieldiae. The sequence continues at coordinate 20,033 of NZ_JAVRFH010000003.1, forward strand.
CGTGCGGCCCCGCCGCGTGGACGTGGGCAACCCGCCACCGGACGCGGGCCGACGGCGAACCCGAGACTGCCGCGGCGCGTGAACGGCCGCTAACCTGCGGGGCATGACCGTACATCTGGAAGTCGCGGACGGCGTCGGTACGCTGCGCCTGGACCGCCCGCCCATGAACGCGCTGGACGTCGCCACGCAGGACCGGCTGAAGGAACTCGCCGAGGAGGTCACCCGCCGCGAGGACGTACGCGCCGTCGTGATCCACGGCGGCGAGAAGGTGTTCGCGGCGGGCGCGGACATCAAGGAGATGCAGGTGATGGACCACGCGGCGATGATCCTGCGCGCCCGTGCCCTCCAGGACTCCTTCACCGCGGTGGCCCGCATCCCCAAGCCGGTCGTCGCGGCCGTGACCGGGTACGCGCTCGGTGGCGGCTGCGAACTCGCGCTCTGCGCCGACTTCCGCATCGCCGGGGACAACGCCAGGCTGGGCCAGCCGGAGATCCTGCTCGGCCTGATCCCGGGCGCCGGCGGCACCCAGCGGCTGTCCCGGCTGATCGGCCCCTCCAAGGCCAAGGACCTGATCTTCACGGGCCGTCAGGTGAAGGCCGACGAGGCGCTCACGCTCGGCCTCGTGGACCGGGTGGTGCCGGCCGCCGAGGTGTACGAGCAGGCGCACGCCTGGGCCGCCCGGCTCGCGAAGGGGCCCGCGATCGCGCTGCGCGCGGCGAAGGAGGCGATCGACACGGGCCTGGAGACGGACATCGAGACCGGCCTCGCCGTCGAACGGAACTGGTTCGCGGGGCTGTTCGCCACCGAGGACCGCGAACGCGGGATGCGCAGCTTCGTGGAGGAGGGCCCGGGGAAGGCGAAGTTCCTCTGACGGGTCTTTGGAGCTCCTCCGGCGCGGCTCGGCACACGTGCAAGTGACGCGGTGTCCGGTCCGGATCCCCCGATGGGACGGTTTATGGCAGCCTTAACGCGCCCTTAAGCGCGTCCGGTCGAGGGATCCCGCCGCTTTTCGGCGGCCGTGCCGTCCGCGCAGGTCAGTGGGGCCGTTGTCGGCCCCGAAGTGCCAGTGGCATATGCCGAAGGGCCGTCGTCGGGTGGGGGCTTTGCAGGGGCGCATTCCCCGGGATCGGCCCCGGAGCCCCCCGGGGACGGCCATGATGGGGGGCATGGCGGGGCTGGAGGGTACGGAACAGCCGCGGGGAGCCGGACGTGCGACCGCGGCGCGCTGGTCGCCGGCGGTCGAGGACGAACACGCGCTCAGGGCACTGGAGTTGTTCGGCAACCCGACGGAGCGTGAGGTGCGGTTGCCGTCCCTGCCCGAGTCCGCCGCCACCGCCCGCCGACTGGCCCAGGTCGTGGCCCTGCGTCAGTGGAACCTCGGACCCAAGGTCACGGAGGACACCGTCCTGCTCGTCTCCGAGCTCGTGGGCAACGCCGTACGCCACACCGGCGCCCGTGCCTTCGGCCTCCACCTGCGCCGCCGCCCCGGCTGGATCCGCGTCGAGGTCCGCGACCCGTCCAGGGGGCTGCCGTGTCTGATGCCGGTGCAGGTGACGGACATCAGCGGGCGCGGCCTCTTCCTCGTCGACAAGCTGTCCGACCGGTGGGGCGTCGACCTGCTGCCGCGCGGGAAGACGACGTGGTTCGAGCTGCGGGTGGTGGACCGCTGAGGGGCCATCTTCCACTGGGATCAACCCCGTTCGGTGGACACGCCACCTACGGGTGACGGTCCACGACCCGGCGGCGCGGAACCGGGATCCTACCCCGCATGATCACCACTCGCCTGCGGCGGCGGACCGTCGCCGCCGTCCTGTCCCTGTCCGCCGTCTTCGCCACCTCGGCCGCCACCGTCCCCGGGACGGCGGCCCCGATGACGGTTCCGGCCAAGGCCGCCCCCGCCTGCCCCCAGTTCGACGACAAGATCAAGGCCGCCGCCGACCGTGACGTCGACGTCGACCGCATCACCCCCGAGCCCGTCTGGCGCACCACGTGCGGCACCCTCTACCGCAGCGACAGCCGGGACCCGCAGGTCATCTTCGAGGAGGGCTTCCACGCCAGGGACGTCGAGAACGGCCAGTACGACGTCGAGAAGTACGTCCTGGTCAACCAGCCCTCGCCCTACGTGTCGACGACCTACGACCACGACCTGTACAAGACCTGGTACAAGTCCGGCTACAACTACTACATCGACGCCCCGGGCGGCATCGACGTCAACAAGACCATCGGCGACACCCACAAGTGGGCCGACCAGGTCGAGGTCGCCTTCCCCGGCGGTATCCAGCGGCAGTACGTCATCGGCGTCTGCCCGGTCGACCGGCAGACCAAGACCGAGATCATGAGCGAGTGCGAAAGCAACCCGCACTACGAGCCCTGGCACTGACAGCTCTGGCGCTGACAACCCCGGCACTGACAGCTCTGGCACCGACGCCGTGACTCAGGGCTGGAGGAACAGCGCCTCCGAGCCCGCCGGCCGGTAGTCCGCCGCCTGGAACGCCCGCAGACTGCGGGCGTTCCCCGCCGACACCTGGGCCCACACCGGCTCGCCCCCGGCGAGCTGCCGCGCCGCCGTCACCAGGCGCCGCCCCAGGCCCCGGTGCCGTGCCCCCTCCGCCACCTCCACGGCGACCTCCAGCCGTCCGGCGACCCCGCGGCCCAGTACGAGCACCCCGCCGTCCGCCGCCCACACCCGTACGTCGTCGCGCCGCCGCCGGGCCGAGACCACCCGGGGATGCCCGGGATCGGCGACCTCCGTCAGCGCGAGCGACGGACGTCCGGCGAGCGGCGCCCCGGTCAGCAGGACGTCGATCGTGTCGGTCGCCCGGCCCGTGCGCTCCGCGAGGGCCGTCAGGAACCGCGCGTTCATCGTCGCGGCGAGCGCGTCGCACCGCAGGGCACCCAGCGTCTCGCGCACCCACCCCTCGTCCTCGTCGGTGAAGACGACCGAGTGCGCCGTGAAGGCGATGACACCCGCGTCCCGGGGACCGGGCTGCGGCACGACGGTGGTGCCGCCGTCCGCCGCCGGGAAGACGCCCCGCGCCGCCGCCTCCAGAATGTCCCGCAGGCTCTCCGCCACACCGCTCCTTGAGTCTCCACCCACTGGAAGGCCCAGACTCCCAGACATGACCGACGACGGCACCGGACTCATGACCATCGGCGCGCTGGCGCGGACCACCGGACTCACGGTGCGCACCATCCGCTACTGGTCCGACGAGGGCGCCCTGCCCCCGGTGACCCGCTCCGCGGGCGGCTACCGGCTCTACGACGCCGGCTCCGTCGCCCGCCTGGAACTGATCCGGACCCTGCGCGAACTGGGCCTCGGCCTGGACGCCGTACGCCGCGTCCTGGCCGGCGAGACGACGGTCGCGCAGGTCGCGGCGGCGCACGTGAGTGCGCTGGACGCGCAGATCAGCTCGTTGAGGGTGACCCGTGCGGTGCTGTCGACCGTGGCACGACGCGGCTCGACCGCTGAGGAGATGACACTCATGAACAAGCTGGCGCGACAGTCCGCCGCCGAACGACGGCGGATCATGCAGGAGTTCGTGGACGAGATGTTCCACGGGCTGGAGACCGCCGACCCGGAGATCCGCGAGCGGATGCGGACCTTCGCCGTCGACCTGCCGGACGACCCGACGCCCGAGCAGGTCGACGCCTGGGTGGAGCTGGCCGAACTGGTCCACGACCCCGGTTTCCGGGCGCACATGCGCAAGGTGGCGGAGTTCAACGCCGCGGACGGCGAGGCCGGCGCGCCCGAGGGGGCGTCCATGTGGTTCGCCAAGCGGCTCGTGGAACTGGCGGGGCAGGCCCTTCGGCGTGGCATCGCGCCCGAGGCGCCGGAGGCCGATCCCGTGCTGCGGGAGCTGGTGGGTGACGGTGACCGGGCCGCCGTACTCGAACGCCTGCGGGCGCCCTTCAGCGACCAGGTGGCCCGCTATCGCGAGTTGCTGGCCACCGTGCGGGGCTCGGGGCCGCTGCCCGCGCACCGGGAGGAGTTCGGGTGGGTGGTCGCCGCGCTGGAGGCTCGGGCGGGCGGCTAGTCTGACCTGCGTCAGTTGCGTCCGTAGGACGAGCAGAGCACGACCGGTGCACGGAATGAGGGGCGGTTCGGTGGCGGACATCGAGGAAGCACGCAAGCAGTTCGAGCGGATCGACACGGACGGTGACGGCTTCATCACCGCGGCCGAGTTCAAGTCTGCGCTGGCCCAGGGCGGCGACTGGAACGTCACCGAGTCGGTGGCCGAGGCCATCATCGCCGGCCGCGACCTCAACGGCGACAAGCTGCTGTCGTTCGACGAGTTCTGGGCGCACCTGAACAAGTGACGGCCTGAGAAGGGGCGCCCGGCCGGTCACCCGGCGGGCGCCCCTTGCGCATGCCCGGAACCCGGCGGAATAGCCCGTGGCGGCCCGAGGTTGGTGCTGATCACCGGAGCGAGCCCCCTCGGGGCTCCGTACGACAGACCCGAAAGGCCAGGCGAGTCATCATGAAGATCGGCATCATCGGCGCGGGCAACATCGGCGGCAACCTCACCCGGCGGCTGACCGCCCTCGGGCACGACGTCTCCGTCGCCAACTCCCGCGGGCCGCACACGCTGACCGCACTGGCCGAGGAGACCGGCGCCACCCCGGTACCGGTCGAGGAGGCGGCGCGCGGCGCCGAGATCGTGGTCGTCACCATCCCGCTGAAGGCGGTCCCCGACCTGCCGTCCGGCGTCCTGGACGGGGCGGCCGACGGCGTGGCGGTCATCGACACGAACAACTACTACCCGCAGCAGCGCGACGGGCGCATCGCCGCCATCGAGGACGAGGGCCTCACCGAGAGCCGCTGGGTCGAACGCCACCTCGGCCACCCGGTGATCAAGGCCTTCAACGGCACCTACGCCCAGGACATCGTGGACCGCCCGCGCCCGGCCGGCGACCCCGACCGCCTGGCGTTCCCGGTCGCCGGCGACGACGAGGCGGCCAAGGCCAAGGTCCGGTCCCTGATGGACGAGCTCGGCTTCGACACCGTCGACGCCGGCGGCATCGACGAATCCTGGCGCCAGCAGCCCGGCACCCCGGTGTACGGCCTGCGCGACGGCGTCGAGAGCGTCACCAAGGCGCTGGCGGAGGCGTCCCCGGAGCGTCCGGCGGACCACCGGGGCCAGGGCCAGGTCGCCTAGGCGGCCTCGGCCCACTTCTTCAGCGCGGACCTGCTCGAGAAGTCCGCCACGTTGGTGTCGACCGGGTCGTCGGTGTACTGGTGGAAGCGCCACTCGGCCTTGATCCTGGGCTTGCCCGCCGCCACGTAGTCGGCGATCCACAGACCGTCGCCCGCGTAGGACGTGGTGTCGACGTTCAGCCAGAAGTTCCGGTTGCAGTAGAGGAGGACCCGGTTGTCCGGCCGCAGCTCCCTCACCTTCCGGATGAACCGGTCCTTCTCCGAGTTGCTCGCGTGGGTGCCCTCGCTCGTCGTCTCCCAGTCGACGGCGAGGATGTCACCGGCGCGGTCGGGCGCCTTGGAGACGAAGTACTCGGCCTGGGCGGTGAGGTTGCCCGGCCACAGGAAGTGGTAGAAACCGACCACGAGGCCGGCGTCGCGGGCCCGCTCCGTCTGGGCCGCGAGCTTCGGGTTGACGTACGAACGGCCCTCCGTCGCCTTGACGAAGACGAAGGAGAGGCCGTCCGTGCCGTAGGTGGATGACTGGTACGCGCTCACGTCGATGCCGCGCAGCATGACGACTCCCTCGGATGCCGATGGGGCTGAAGTGCCCTGGGGGCGTGGGTAGTTGTTATGCCCGGGGATCTGCGGCCGTACGCCGGGCGTGAGGGTGCTCGGCGTACGGCGGTGGTGAACGCCGGTGGGACCGGGGGGGCGGAGATCAGGGGGCGGAGGAGGCGACCGCGGCGCGGGTGTCCTCGTCGGCATCGGCCGGGGCGGCTTCGCCCTCGTCCAGGGAGACGTCCTTGGTCTCCTTGCCGAGGAGCAGGGCGATCAGCGTCAGCACCGCCATCGCGGAGAGGTAGACGCCGACCAGCCACGGTGAGCCGTCACCGGCCTCCCACAGCGCCACCGCTATGAACGGGGCGACGGCCGCTCCGAGGATCGAGCTGACGTTGTACGAGATGCCGGAGCCGGTGTAGCGCACACTCGTCGGGAACAGCTCCGGCAGCAGCGCGCCCATCGGGCCGAACGTCATGCCCATCAGCGTGAAGCCGAGCACCAGCCACAGCACCACGCCCAGCGTGCCCAGACCGATCAGCGGCACCCACACCAGACCGAAGACCACGATCGCGGCGGTGATCCAGATCAGGGTGGCGCGGCGTCCGTACTTGTCGGCGAGCGGCCCGGAGACCAGGGTGAACACGGCGAAGAAGAGCACACCGAAGATCATCATCAGGACGAACGTGGTGTAGCTGTACCCCAGACCCGGCACGTCGGCGTCCTTCGCGGCGCGCCCGTAGCTCAGCGAGAACGTGGTCATGAGGTAGAAGAGCACGTACGTCGCCAGCATGATGAAGGTGCCGAGGATCAGCTGCTTCCAGTGGCCCTGGACCACGGTGGCGAGCGGCAGCTTCCGCACCTTCCCGGCCTCGCGGGTCTTGGCGAACACCGTCGACTCCACCAGCCGCGAGCGCACCCACAGGCCGATCGCGACCATCACCGCGGAGAACAGGAACGGGATGCGCCAGCCCCAGCTCGCGAAGGCTTCGGAGGGCTGGGTGGGGTCGGCGCCGGCCGTGGACGGCAGCAGCGCACCGATGATCAGGAACAGGCCGTTGCCGATGATGAAGCCGAGCGGGGCGCCCAGCTGCGGGAAGGTCCCGTAGAGGGCGCGCTTGCCGCGGGGGGCGTTCTCGGTCGCGACCAGCGCGGCCCCGCTCCACTCGCCGCCGAGCGCGAAGCCCTGGGCGAGCCGCATCAGCACGAGCAGCGCGGTGGCGACCCAGCCGGCCTGCGCGTAGGTGGGCAGCACGCCGATGAGGAACGTGGCGATACCCATGGTGAGGAGCGAGACGACCAGCGTCTTCTTGCGGCCGAGCCGGTCGCCGAGGTGCCCGAAGAAGATCGCGCCGATCGGCCGGGCGACCATCGCGGCGCCGAAGACCGCGAAGGACGACAGCAGTGCCGTGGTGGGGTCACTGCTGGGGAAGAAGAGCTTCGGGAAGACGAGGACTGCGGCGGTCGCGTAGATGTAGAAGTCGTAGAACTCGATCGTCGTGCCCATGAGGCTGGCGATGAGGACCCGGGACCTCGGGTTGACGGGTGCCGGGGCTGAACCGGTGGCTGCTGCGGGCATGGTGCGGTCTTTCACGTGCGACGTGTGTGCCCTGCAACGATCTCAGGCGTCTTGCCTGACGGAAAGTCGATGCCACCATGTGAGACGCGCGATCGCTCCCCGAGTGCCCTCAGCACTCGATGACGTCGACCGCCGGCCCGTCCCGCGCCGTCTCCTCGCACTTCACCTTCGTGCCGGCCCCAGATGCGATCAGTTCCCCGACCTGCGGGTTAGGGATGACCTTCTTGGTCCAACCGGCCGGCAGGGACTTCTCAGGGAACAACGGGCCTTCTCACGGGGGAAGGCCCGAGGACTCCTCTTCGTCGGGTCAGCTTCTGCCAGGGGCAGGGTGGTCCGGATGATCGGTGAGCCACTGCTGGAGTTCACGGTGGCGGAACTGGTAGGCGGTGCCTGAAAGTCGCAGCAGCCCGGCGGTGCAGCACCAGTTGAGGAACTGGCCCAGACGCCACGGCAGGGCCCCTCGGGCGCAGATCAGGAAGACCACGTAGCGGCGAAGGGGGGCAGCCTTGACCAGCGTGACAGCCAGTCCGACGACCAATCCCACAGCCACACCGCAGAAGGCGGCCACATTGATGGAGGACGGCAGGAACGCTTCTATTCCTACGATCTGCAGAGAGGGGATGAGCGTGGGCTCCATGGTGCTCAACAGGAAGATCCCGAGCAGAGCGCCTGAGAAGCCGCTCGCGACCCCGGCCATGACGGCATGCGGCATGCCCCTCCGCATGACGGTGTGCGGTAAGGCCGTCCCGGCGGGCTCACCAGAGGCTCCGTCCACCAGCCCGCCGAGGACGCCGGTCACGATCCCGCCCAGAGACCCGAGCGCGAGGCCGAGCTGCGCCAGAGCCAACGGGTTCTGGAATGAGTCCCTGTAGAGATCGCCTGGGCTCACCGGCGCAAAAGCATCGCTGGGCATCTCTAAAAGGGAAGCCAGAGAGCCTACGTCTATCCGAGCAAGAAAACCCACGTACGCCGGATACAGATAAAGCACGGCGAGCGCGCCGCCGATCCCCCATTGGAGCCCCATCAGCAGCCTCCGCCCCAGCCCGGCCCAGAATCGGCGCAGGCCACTGCGGGTCTTCAGCAGTCTCCATTCAAGGTGTTTCGGTACGGGCTGCCGAGCACGTGCTGCTGCCAGACCTGCGAAGACACCGAACACCAAGACCGTGCCCAGAACCATGAGAACAGCGACCAGCAGGTACATGAAAAACTCCCCGCGGGCGAGATCCACCTGGACACGTACGGCGATATCTACTCCGACATCGGTGGCGGGCGGGTCAAGGCTGGCGGGCAGAAGCCGGAGCAGGGGCAGGAGGGCGATCCACGGCAGGAGGGCCGCGGTGGCGGTGAGCAGGGCGTCGGCCGCGCGCACGCGGAGCCGTCCGGCCAGCGGCCAGAGTTCATGGAGCACCACATCGGTGCCCGGGTGGGCGCCAGGTGGCCCGGTCGAGCCCGACGGGGTGTCGAGGTGGGCCGCGAGGCGAGCGAGCCAGTGGTGGACGCGGGCGGCGTCGTAGCGGCGGTGGGGGTACAGGGAGCCGGCGGCAGGGATGAAGCGGGCCAGCAGGTGCGCGTCGAGTTCCTCGGGGGTGGTGTGCTGCAGAAGTTCGGCGGGGTCGCCGTCGCGGGCGTACACGGTGGCCGCGAGGCACAGCCGCCACGGTGTCGACAGCGTGGTCGACAGCGGGCCGGCCGGATCGTCGCGCAGGGCTGTCAGGACGGGTTCCCAGCGTGCGGGAGTGCTGGTCCGGGCCCGGAGATAGGTGCATGCGTCCAGAGCGGGGACGGCGTCGATGTCGACGCGCGCGGCATCCAGCAGCCGGGTGTGCGGCGCCAGGGCGTCGTAGTGGGCGGTACGGCAGGTCAGTACGAGAGGGCCGGCGTCGCGGCCTTCCTGGTAGGCGTTGAGGGCATCCAGTGCGGCCAGAGCACGGGGAACATCGGGAGAAGGAGTGCCGTCCGGCCGGGTGGGGTCCATCTCGTCGAGGCCGTCGAGCACGGGGAGCACCCGGTGGTGACGGACGAGTGCGTCGGCTCTCGCCGGGTCCCAGTCGTACACGTCGACGAGCCGGCCAACGAGCAGTTCGGGCAGCGGGGTGCGGGTGTCCCACTCGGCCGGCGACACTCGCACCGGCACTGGTTCGTCCTCGCCGCGCTCTTCGAGCAGGGCCAGCATCAACTCCAGGACCAGGACGGTCTTGCCCGCGCCCGGGGCACCGGTGACGACCAGGCGGCGCGGGTGGGTCCGCCGGTAGTAGGCCGCCACGTCCGGAACGGTCGGCGTGCCGTCGAACAGGCGCCCCGCATCCGCGGGCACCGTCGCGGTACGGGTCGGGGCCGCCCGGACGGTGAAAGCGAGATTGATGCGCTGCGTGTCATCTCCGAGGAGCTGCCGCCACTGCTTCTCCTCGGAATTCCTGACCTGTGTCGCCAGCGTGGCCGCCCAGCCGCGTGAGAGGTTCGCCAGATCGCCCTCCGGTGCCCGGCGCAGAGCCAGGACCCCGGCCAGCAGCGCCGCGACCGCGACCGGCAGCCCGAGCAGCGCGGCTGTGTCCGCGGGGTCCAGCTTCTGGCCCCCCGACACCTGCCGGACCGCGTAGGCGAGACTCGCCACCAGAAGCACCGCGGCGCAGACGCCCAGCCACATCCACCGACGCCGATGCCTGCGGCCGCCGATCCCCTCCCCTGCCACGGTTCACCCGTTCCCACTGGTAAGCACCGCACCGCGCGCGAGGCTCGTTGTCCAGCAACCAGCATCCGGAGACAAGTACATGTCGGGACCTTAGAGCGGTGAAGACTCAGTGGTCCACCGCGGCAACGCGGGGATGAACCAGCCCCCTGACGTTGTCCAGCCGCGTCGCTACGACCCTCGTCCTGTCTGCGGGCCACCCGGCGTCGCGGGATCACCTTGCAGCCTTTGATGCCGGGTTGGCGTTGGACGACTTGCACGTCGATGCGGAGGCGGGTGCCGTGTTCGATGGCTTTGGTGCGGTAGCCGGTGTCGGCCCAGGCTTTGGTCACGCGAGGGTGGGCCCCACACCAGACGCGTCAGCCCCGAAGGCCCCCTGCCGGATCGACCCGCGAACCAACACCAAACAACCCTGCCGGGACAAAACACTCTTTTGGCTCCTCCCTGCTACCCAACGCACCGAAATGCAATCGCCGGTTGATCCCCAACGTCACGGCGGGGGATACTGCCTGGCGGATGCGTGTTCCCGACCGAGTGGCACTCGCTTTAATATCCTCCCGTGCAGGTCATCGGAGGCCATTTACCCAAAGATTACTGGGCAGTTGACCTCAAGGTTTCATGGTAGCGTTCTTACTCGGAGGGACAGTGCAACCTGAAAGGGAAATCGTGAACACGGAGAAGATCGCCGCTCGCCGCCTCTCGCTGGAAGAGGTGAGGAAGCTCAGCGTGAAGGACAGGATCTTCGTTTCCGCCGACACGGCAGAACTCAAACTTCCCGACTGTTATGTCCCTGCTTTTCTGACCAAGTCCGGTGAGGATTTCGAGGGCGGCTCGGTCACGGCGAGAACCGTATTCCAGGAAGAGGTCTCCTGCCTTCCCGGCGACGAGAACGAAGCCGGAATCTACTTGGCCGACGAGAACGGCTCGGTGACCATCGAGGTCCTCCAGTCCGCCGGTGTCGTGCTGGACCTGGCACTGTTCGTCCCTGGTGGGGACAAGGGGTCCCTCACGGCCCTTTACGCTGCGGCCCGGCAGGCGTTCGGTGCCGACGTCGTGCAGATCTGGCGACAGGGCCTCAAGGAGGTTCCCGACGTGAAGGTCGACATCTTCGAGGAGCAGATTCCCCGGGGGCGCAAGGGGAGCGACAGTCCCAAGCGTGACCGTCGCGCGATCGACACCTACCCCACCCGCGCGGACTTCATCGAGTTCTCCGCGGGGTGGAAGCCGGTCGTTGAGATTCACAGGCCGATTGTCGACGACACCCCGACCATCTGAGGCGGCGCTACCTCTCGCGAGACGGCCCGCCTGACCAGGCTCAAAGCCCAAAGGACCCTGGCAGCCGGATGACGAGGCGAGTCCCAGGGACTTCTCAGGGACCTGCACGTCTGTCCCAGGGAGGTTCCAGGGACATTCCACCGCGTCAGCAGGGAAGGCCCGGACAGCGCTGAAAGATAGAAACGCGCTGGTCAGGGCCTACTTGCTCAGCACTCGATGATGTTGACCGCGAGCCCGCCCCGCGCCGTCTCCTTGTACTTCACCGACATGTCCGCGCCGGTGTCCTTCATGGTCTTGATGACCTTGTCGAGGGACACCTTGTGGGAGCCGTCGCCCCGCATCGCCATCCGCGCCGCCGTGACCGCCTTGACCGCGGCCATGCCGTTGCGCTCGATGCACGGGATCTGGACGAGACCGCCGACCGGGTCGCAGGTCAGGCCGAGGTTGTGCTCCATGCCGATCTCGGCCGCGTTCTCCACCTGCTCCGGCGTGCCGCCCAGCACCTCGGCCAGCGCGCCGGCCGCCATCGAACAGGCGGAGCCGACCTCGCCCTGGCAGCCGACCTCGGCGCCGGAGATGGAGGCGTTCTCCTTGAAGAGCATGCCGATCGCGCCGGCCGCGAGGAGGAAGCGGACCACACCCTCCTCGTCGGCGCCGGGTACGAAGTTCACGTAGTAGTGCAGGACCGCCGGGATGATGCCCGCCGCACCGTTCGTCGGGGCCGTGACGACCCGGCCGCCCGCCGCGTTCTCCTCGTTCACTGCCATGGCGTAGAGGGTGATCCACTCCATGGCCAGGGCCTGCGGGTCGCCCTCGGAGCGCAGCTTGCGCGCGGTGTTCGCGGCGCGGCGGCGGACCTTCAGGCCGCCGGGCAGGATGCCCTCGCGGGACATGCCGCGGTCCACGCAGGCCCGCATCACCCGCCAGATCTCCAGCAGGCCCTCGCGGATCTCGTCCTCGTCGCGCCAGGCCCGCTCGTTCTCCAGCATCAGGGCGGAGATGGACAGGCCCGTCTCCCGGGCCAGCCGCAGCAGCTCGTCGCCGGTGCGGAAGGGGTACTTCAGCACCGTGTCGTCGAGCACGATGCGGTCCGCGCCCACCGCGTCCTCGTCGACGACGAAGCCGCCGCCGACCGAGTAGTACGTCTTGGAGAGCACCTCGCTGCCGGAGGCGTCGTACGCCCACAGCGTCATGCCGTTCGCGTGGTACGGGAGCGCTTTGCGGCGGTGCAGGACCATGTCGTCGTCGTAGGAGAAGGCGATCTCGTGCTCGCCGAGGAGACGGATGCGGCCCGAGGTCCTGATCGTCCCGACGCGTTCGTCCGCCGTCTCCACGTCCACCGTGCGCGGCGAATCGCCCTCCAGGCCGAGCAGCACCGCCTTGGGCGTGCCGTGGCCGTGGCCGGTGGCACCGAGGGAGCCGTACAGCTCGGCGCGGACCGCGGCGACGGAGGCCAGCAGTTCCTCGTTGCGCAGCCGGCGGGCGAACATGCGGGCCGCGCGCATGGGGCCGACCGTGTGGGAGCTGGACGGGCCGATGCCGATCGAGAACAGGTCGAAGACCGAGATGGCCACGGGGGGACTCCTCACAAGGGGTGGTGCAGAGGGCGGTGCGCGGGTGGGGCGCCGTGCCTGCTTGTGGCGGGCACGGCGCCCCCGGTCGTGCGGTGGGCCTTACTTGTTCAGGCCCGGGTACAGCGGGTGCTTGTCGGCCAGGGCCTTGACCCGGGCCTTCAGCGCCTCGGCGTCGTAGGACGGCTTCAGCGCCTCGGCGATCACATCCGCGACCTCGGCGAAGTCCTCGGCGGTGAAGCCGCGGGTCGCCAGGGCCGGCGTACCGATGCGCAGACCGGACGTCACCATCGGCGGACGCGGGTCGTTCGGGACGGCGTTGCGGTTGACCGTGATGCCGACCTCGTGGAGGCGGTCCTCGGCCTGCTGCCCGTCCAGCTCGGAGTCGCGCAGGTCGACCAGGACCAGGTGGACGTCCGTGCCGCCGGTCAGGACCGACACGCCCGCCGCCTTCGCGTCGTCCTTCACCAAGCGCTCGGCGAGGATGCGGGCGCCCTCCAGCGTACGACGCTGGCGCTCCTTGAAGTCCTCGCTCGCGGCGACCTTGAAGGCGACGGCCTTGGCGGCGACCACGTGCTCCAGCGGACCACCCTGCTGACCGGGGAAGACGGCAGAGTTGATCTTCTTCGCCAGCTCGGCCGTGGAGAGGATCACACCGCCGCGCGGGCCGCCCAGCGTCTTGTGCGTGGTGGTCGTCACCACGTGCGCGTGCGGGACCGGGTTCGGGTGCAGGCCCGCCGCGACCAGACCGGCGAAGTGCGCCATGTCGACCATCAGGTACGCGCCGACCTCGTCCGCCACCTTGCGGAACGCGGCGAAGTCGAGCTGACGCGGGTAGGCCGACCAGCCGGCGACGATCAGCTTCGGCTTGTTCTCCTTGGCGAGGCGCTCCACCTCGGCCATGTCGACCTGGCCGTCGTCGCCGACGTGGTAGGCGACGACGTTGTAGAGCTTGCCGGAGAAGTTGATCTTCATGCCGTGGGTCAGGTGCCCGCCGTGGGCGAGGTTCAGACCCATGATCGTGTCGCCCGGCTTGAGCAGCGCGAACATCGCGGCGGCGTTGGCCTGGGCACCCGAGTGCGGCTGCACGTTGGCGTGCTCGGCGCCGAAGAGCGCCTTCACGCGGTCGATGGCGATCTGCTCGATCACGTCGACGTGCTCGCAGCCGCCGTAGTAGCGGCGGCCGGGGTAGCCCTCGGCGTACTTGTTGGTGAGGACCGAGCCCTGCGCCTCCATGACCGCGACCGGGGCGAAGTTCTCCGAGGCGATCATCTCGAGGGTGGACTGCTGGCGGTCCAGCTCGGCGTCGACGGCGGCGGCGACGTCGGGGTCGAGCTCGTGCAGGGGGGTGTTCAGAAGCGACATGCGTCCGTGACTCCTCAGGCGCCGGCGAATGCGGTGTACTCGGCGGCGGAGAGCAGGTCGCCCGGCTCCTCGCCCACCCGCACCTTGAACAGCCAGCCGCCCTCGAAGGGCGCGGAGTTCACCAGCGACGGGTCGTTGACGACGTCCTCGTTGACCTCGGTGACCTCGCCGGAGACGGGGGAGTACAGGTCGGAGACCGACTTGGTCGACTCCAGTTCGCCGCAGGTCTCGCCCGCGGACACGGTGGCGCCGACCTCGGGGAGCTGGACGAAGACGACGTCACCGAGCGCGTTGGCCGCGTGCTCCGTGATGCCGACCGTCGAGACGCCGTCCTCGGCGTCCGACAGCCACTCGTGCTCCTTGCTGTAGCGCAGCTGCTGGGGGTTGCTCATGGCCTGGATTCTCCTGTACGCGCGAGAGTGCTGGTGAACGGGGGGAGAGGAACGGGGGACTGCTGAAACCGCTGGTGACGGCGAGGAGGCGCGCGGAACGGCAGGCGCTCCGCGACGCCCGGTGCCTACTTCTGGCGCTTGTAGAACGGCAGGGCCACGACCTCGTACGGCTCGTGGGTGCCCCGGATGTCCACGCCGACCCCCGGCGTGCCCACGGCCGCGTGCGCCGCGTCGACGTACGCCATGGCGATCGGCTTGCCCAGCGTCGGGGACGGCGCGCCGGAGGTGACCTCGCCGACCACCTCGCCGCCGGCGACGACCGCGTACCCGGCGCGCGGGACCCGGCGGCCCTCGGCGACCAGGCCGACCAGGACACGGGGCGGGTTCGCCTCGGCCCGGGAAGCGGCCTCCTGGAGGGCGGCCCGCCCCACGAAGTCGCCCTCCTTCTCGAACTTCACCACCCGGCCGAGCCCGGCGTCGAAGGGCGTCAGCCCGGTCGTCAGCTCGTGCCCGTACAGCGGCATGCCGGCCTCCAGGCGGAGCGTGTCCCGGCAGGACAGACCGCACGGGACCAGCCCGACGCCCTCGCCCGCCCGGGTCAGCGCCTGCCACAGCTCCACGGCGTGCTCGGGCCTCACGAACAGCTCGAAGCCGTCCTCGCCGGTGTAACCGGTGCGCGCGACGAGCGCCGGGACGCCGGCCACGGTGCCGGGCAGGCCCGCGTAGTACTTCAGGCCGTCCAGGTCGGCGTCGGTGAGGCTCCTGAGGATCCCGGGGGACTCGGGGCCCTGCACGGCGAGCAGCGCGTAGGCGTCGCGGTCGTCGCGGACCTCGGCGTCGAAGCCTGCGGCGCGCTCGGTCAGCGCGTCGAGCACGACCTGGGCGTTGGAGGCGTTGGCGACGACCATGTACTCGGCCTCGCCCAGCCGGTAGACGATCAGGTCGTCCAGGATGCCGCCGTCCTCGCGGCAGATCATGGTGTAGCGGGCCCGGCCCGGCTTCACGCTCCCGATGTTGCCGACCAGCGCGTGGTCGAGCAGGGCCGCGGCCTGCGGGCCGGTGACCGTGATCTCACCCATGTGCGAGAGGTCGAAGAGACCGGCCCGGGTGCGCACGGCCACGTGCTCGTCGCGTTCGGAGCCGTAGCGCAGGGGCATGTCCCAGCCGGCGAAGTCGGTCATCGTCGCGCCCAGCGCGCGGTGCGTGGCATCCAGCGCGGTACGGCGGAGTTCTGTACTGCTCATCGGTCGGTCGTCTCCCAGGGAACAGGACGGGCGAGGGCGGTCCTCCCCATCTGTCATCGGAACCTGAGAGGTTCGCCACGACCACCGGAGTACGGCGGTCGGGACTTGCACCTTGGGTGGGGCAGCCGTCGAGCGGCGGCCCGCTTTTCAGATGTGCCTCGCCCGCGCGGTAACGGGGCCTGAGAGATTCAAGGGAGGGACTTGCTCCTTCGGCGCCCCGACGACAGCCGGGGACTCTCCCGCGCGGATTCAAACGGCCGGTATGCAGTTGGCGCCGCCACAGTAGCACCGCCGTTGTGACCGGCCTGTGGCAGTAAGCGCACCAAAACACGAGACCCGCGTATTACCTTCTCTTTACACTCGACGGGGATGGGAACTCGTGAACCGCCCCAGGGGAGGACGATCACGGTGAACAGGACCACGGCGTACGCCACCACCTCGGGTCTCGCGCTGCCCAAGCAGCCCGTCGTCCCGGCACCGGAAGCATGCGCCGCACCGACCGCACCCGTCGTTCGCGACCTGCGGGACCGGGACGGCCGCAGCCCGCACGCCCTGCTCTTCGGCCCCCGCGACGTGGTGGTGATCACCGGCCTGCCCGGCAGCGGCAAGTCCACGCTGATGAAGCGGACCGTGCGCGGCCCGCGCATCGACTCCCAGGACACCCGGGACCGCTGGGACCGCCGCATGCCGCGCTTCCTGCCGTACGCGCTCTACCGCCCCCTCGTCCGCCTCGCCCACTACGCCGGACTGCGCCGCGCCCTGCGCTCCGGCGAGGGCGTCGTCGTGCACGACTGCGGCACCCAGGCCTGGGTGCGCGCCTGGCTGGCCCGCGAGGCCCGCCGCCGCGACGGCACCCTGCACCTGCTGCTGCTCGACGTCGACCCCGGCGAGGCCCTGGCCGGCCAGCGCGAGCGCGGCCGGGGCGTCTCCCGGTACGCGTTCCTGCGGCACCGCTCGGCCAACACCCGACTGCTGCGCTCCGTCGCCGAGGGCACGCTGCCCGGTGGCTGCGTCTCGGCGATCCTCCTGGACCGGGCGGCGGCGGACACGCTGCGCCGGATCGCCTTCACGGGGTGACGGTGCGTAGGGCCGCGGGGCCGAACGGGTTAGCCTGTCCAGCCACAGCAGTGGCACCAGGCAGGCGGTAGGCAGATGGACTTCCCGGCACAGGCGCACCCCCACCCGCACGGCGGATGGCCCGGCAACGAGCTGGAGGAGGTGCTGTCCGCCTCCCTGGGCGTGCCGGGCGCCGGCGGCCGGATCGTCGAGGTGCTCGGCCGCAGCTTCCTGTGGATACCGCTGCCGAACGGCGGCGGCCCGCACAGCGGCCCCCTCGACCTGCCCTCGCTGGAGATCGACGGCCAGGCCTACGTGCCGGTCTTCAGCTCCGAGGAACAGCTCCGCCAGGTCACCGGCCCCCACATGGCGTACACCGTCGCCCCCGCCGCGGAGTTCGCCCGCGGCCTGCCCCCGCAGATCGGCATCGCCGTGAACCCCGACGGCGTGGTCGGCATCCCGCTGCCGCCGCCGGCCGTGGCCGAGCTGTGCCGGACCGGCCGCACCCCGCTGGACGGGCCCGCCTCCGGCGGCCGGGTCCGCCTCTTCGAGCCGGACTGGCAGGACGACCCGGTGGACTTCCTGGCCGCGGCCTCCGCCGAGTTCGCCGCCGTCGGCGTGGTCCGCACCGCCCGTCGCTGCCTCGCCGCCGTCGAGACCGCCGACCCGGCCCTGTTCGTCGGCGTCGAACTCACCCACTGGGAGGGCGACGCCCGCGCCCTGCCCCTGGACGCCCTGGGCCGGGCCCTCGCCAAGGCCCCCCTGGAATGCCAGGTCAACCTGGTCCTCCTGGAGGCGGCCCAGGACCCGGTCTGCGACTGGATGCGGGCGAACGTCCGCCCGTTCTACGACCGGGACTTGTAAGCACCGGGTGGGGAAACGTCCCCGAGGGGCGCGGGGCTGTGACATGTGCGGCTCCGCCGCGCGGGGGCGCGGGACGACAGCACCCCGCGCTCATGGGCGCCCCCTGTCCGCGGAGCCTTAAGCTGGTTTCATATCCGGGGAACTTCTCGAAGGGGCGATACGCGTGAGCGCCAGCGGCACCACGACCGGGCAGGTCGAGCACATGCTGCGCCAGGTGACGCCCGGGCGCTACGACGCCTACGAGGCCCTCCTCCGCGCGCTCGCCACCCCCACCTCCGGCCAGGTCTGGATGCTGCTGTGGCACGGCCAGGCCGGCTCCCCGGACGCCCAGTACGGGAACATGGAGGTCGACGGCTACGGCTACGCGCCCTGCGTCACCTCCGCCCAGGAGCTGTCCGCCAGCGGCTGGAACCGGTCGTACGAAGTGGTCGACGGCCTGGAAGTGGCCCGCGCCCTCTACCCGGACCACTACGGCCTCTGGCTCAACCCGCACGCCCCCGGCGGCGGCGTCGGCATCCCCTGGCTGGATCTGCGCCGCATCGCCTCCGGCCTGGACCGCCAGCCCGCCGGGCCCCTGCGCCTGTCCGAACCGGCCATCGAGATCCCCCAGTTCTACGCCCTGCTCGCGCAGAACGCCCACCGCACCCCGGCGGTCCGCGCGCTGCGCCGGGCCTGGGTGCAGCCGGCGCTGGGGGCGCCGTACCTCGCCATCGGTCTCGACGTGTACGACACGTCCCCGCCGGCCGTCGACGCGGTGCGCGCGATGATGCAGCAGTCCGTCGGCG
This sequence comes from Streptomyces lancefieldiae, assembly GCF_031845825.1. Lineage (NCBI taxonomy): Bacteria > Bacillati > Actinomycetota > Actinomycetes > Kitasatosporales > Streptomycetaceae > Streptomyces > Streptomyces lancefieldiae. The sequence continues at coordinate 38,545 of NZ_JAVRFH010000003.1, forward strand.
CGGTGCCGGACGGACTGCCGGTCTCGACGGTGGCGATGACCGACACGCACGACCCGGTCGCCATGTGGCTGCGCGCCCACGCCCGCCCCTTCTACGACCGCGAGGCCCACGCGGCCGCCCCCGCGCAGGCACCCGCGGGCGGGTACGGATACCCTCCGGCCCCAGGCCGGTTCTGACCCTCGCAGGGTCCGGACGGCACCGGTGACCGGACATCTTCGCGCGTAGAGGAGGGCGTAAGGCCCCGCTCCGTCCTCGATGTCCAACTCGTCCGTGTCCGGCCCCCGTTACCCACTGTCCGGATAACGGAACACCACAAACAGCATCACGGTTGCGCATCCTTTCCCCGCCAAGTCTGGCTACAGATCGCCAAAGCGTTGAAGACTCCCGCAGCAAGGGGTGCAATGGTCGCCCCTGAGTACGACGGACTGATCACGCCGCTACAGCGGCAAGTGCGGGCCGGCTACCGCCGGTTGAGAGGGGTCCCTGCCAGATGACGGCACCATTGCACGAGCCGACCGCGGAAGCGGCCCCGAGTGCGGCCGAGGAAGCGGCGGTTGCCGGCGCCGAGACCAAGGCGGTACAGGGGCGTTCCCTGGGCCGGATCGCCTGGGAGCGCCTGAAACGGGACAAGCTCGCCCTGACGGGCGGCGTCGTGGTGCTCTTCCTCGTCGTGGTCGCGCTGCTCGCCCCCGTGATCACCAGCCTGGTCGGGCAGGACCCCGAGGTGCACCACGAGGACCTGATCGACCCGCTGTTCGGCACCCCCACGGGGTCCCTGGGCGGCATCAGCGGCGAGCACTGGCTGGGCGTCGAGCCCGTCAACGGCCGTGACATCTTCGCCCGCATCGTCTACGGCGCCCGGATCTCCCTGCTGGTCGGCTTCCTGTCCGCGATCGTCGCCGTGGTCATCGGTACGGTGCTGGGCATCCTGGCCGGCTTCTTCGGCGGCTGGGTCGACTCCCTCATCAGCCGGATCATGGACGGCCTGCTGGCCTTCCCGCAGCTGCTTTTCATCATCGCGCTGGTCTCCGTCATGCCGAACGAGATGCTGGGACTCACCGGCACGGGCGTGCGTCTGTTCGTGATGATCCTGGTCATCGGCTTCTTCGGCTGGCCGTACATCGGCCGCGTGGTACGCGGTCAGACACTCTCGATGCGCGAACGGGAATACGTCGAGGCGGCCCGCTCGCTGGGCGCCGGACGGATCTACATCCTGTTCAAGGAACTGCTGCCCAACCTGGTCGCGCCGATCATCGTCTACACGACGATGATGATCCCCACCAACATCCTCACCGAGGCGGCACTCAGCTTCCTGGGCGTGGGCGTCAAGCCGCCCACGGCCTCCTGGGGCCAGATGCTTTCGAGCGCGGTCGACTACTACGACTCGGACCCCATGTACATGGTGGTCCCGGGTGTGGCGATCTTCATCACCGTTCTTGCCTTCAACCTCTTCGGCGACGGCGTACGCGACGCGCTGGACCCGAAGGGCTCCCGCTGAACTGCCGTACCGCAAAGCGACCCGTGGCACCTGCACGGGGTCTCTCATCTAATCCGGAGGATCCGAGATCGTGACTACCCAACGCACCTCAGGGCGGCGCAAGCAGGCTTTGGCCGCTGCCGCAGTGGTCGCCGCGCTGCTGACCACGGCGGCGTGCGGCGGCGGCGATGACAGCGACGGCGGGGGATCGAAGAACGGCGCGGCCGGCTTCGACGCCGCGAACAACAAGGTCGCCCAGGCCGACCAGGCCAAGAAGGGCGGCGAGCTGAAGTTCGCCAGTGCCCAGGACGCCGACTCGTGGGACACCACGCGTGGCTACTACGGCTTCATGTGGAACTTCTCCCGCTACTACTCGCGCCAGCTCGTCACGAACGCCACCGAGCCGGGCAAGGCCGGCGCCGGCGTGACCCCGGACCTCGCGACCGGGCTCGCCAAGGTCTCGGACGACGGCAAGACCTACACGTACACCCTGCGTGAGGGCATCACCTGGGAGGACGGCAAGCCGATCACCTCCAAGGACATCAAGTACGGCATCGAGCGCGTCTGGGCGCAGGACGTGCTGGCCGGCGGCCCCACGTACCTCAAGGACGTGCTCGACCCCAAGGGCGAGTACCAGGGTCCCTACAAGGACACCTCCAAGGACAAGCTCGGCCTGAAGGCGATCGAGACGCCGGACGACAAGACCATCATCTTCAAGCTGCCGAAGGCCAACTCGGACTTCGAGGAGATGCTGGCGCTCACCTCCGCGTCCCCGGTCCGCCAGGACAAGGACACCAAGTCCAAGTACCAGCTGCACCCGTTCTCCTCGGGCCCGTACAAGTTCCAGTCGTACAGCCCGGGCAAGGACCTCGTCCTGGTCCGCAACACCGAGTGGAAGCAGGAGTCGGACCCGGTCCGCAAGGCGTACCCGGACAAGATCTCCATCAAGTTCTTCTCCAACGCCAACGACCTGGACGCCCGCCTCATCGCCGGCGACTACGACCTGGACCTCGCCCAGACCGGTCTGTCGCCGCAGGGCCGCACCACCGCCCTCAAGCAGCACAAGAACAACCTGGACAACCCGGTCTCCGGCTACGTCCGCTACGCGGTGTTCCCGCAGAGCGTGAAGCCGTTCGACAACATCCACTGCCGCAAGGCCGTGCTCTACGGCGCCGACCACGTCTCCCTCCAGACCGCGCGCGGCGGCCCGGTCGCCGGTGGCGAGATCGGCACCAACATGCTGCCGCCGTCCGTGCCGGGCGCCGAGGGCCAGAAGTACGACCCGTACGAGATGGCCGGTGCCAACAAGAACGGCAACGTCGCCAAGGCCAAGGAAGAGCTGAAGGCCTGCGGCCAGCCCAACGGCTTCAAGACCACCATCGCGGTCCGCAACAACAAGCCGGTCGAGGTGGCCACCGCCGAGTCGCTCCAGGCGTCGCTGAAGAAGATCGGCATCACCGTCGACATCGACCAGTACGACGGTGCCCAGACCGCCGGCATCATCGGCAGCCCCTCGAACGTGCAGAAGAAGGGCTACGGCATCATCATCATGGGCTGGGGCCCGGACTTCCCGTCCGTCCAGGGCTACGGTCTGCCGCTGTGGAACAGCAGGTACATCCAGGAGAGCGGTAACAACAACTACGCGCTCATCAACGACAAGTCGATCGACGGCCTGTTCGAGGACTACGTCAACACGCTGGACGACACCGGCAAGGCCAAGATCGCCACGGAGATCAACCACAAGGTGATGGAGGGCGGCTACTACCTGCCCTTCGTCTTCGAGAAGTTCATCAACTGGCGCTCGAGCCGGCTGGCGAACGTGTACACCACCGACGGCTACAGCGGTATGTACGACTTCGTCAACCTCGGCCTGAAGTCCGCGAAGTAACCGGTACACCCGCCGTACGGCACGAAAGGCAGGTGAAGGCCGGCGCGGCGTGACCGCGGGCCACCGGACGACCTCCGGTGGCCCGCGGTCCGCAGCGGGCCGTTAGCTGTGCTCGCTTACCTCATCAGGCGGTTGTTCGCCGCCGCAGTGATGCTCGTGGTCATCGTCATGGTGGTCTTCAGCATCTTCTTCCTGATCCCCAAGTGGGCAGGCGTCGACATCGCCACGAGCTTCGTGGGCAAGCAGGCCGACCCGGCCGCGGTCAAGGCCGTGGGGGAGAAGCTGGGTCTCAACGACCCGATCTTCGCCCAGGTCTGGGAGTTCTTCCGGGGCATCTTCGTGGGCCGCACCTACTCGGCCGGCGGCGATGTCACGGACTGCGCAGCCCCGTGCTTCGGCTACTCCTTCCGGAGTGAGCAGGCCATCTGGCCGGTGCTGACCGACCGCTTCCCGGTGACCCTGGGTCTCGCGCTCGGCGCCGCCGTCCTGTGGCTGATCTTCGGTCTGGCCGCGGGTGTGCTCTCGGCCCTCAAGCGGGGCACCCTGTGGGACCGCGGCGCGATGATCGTCGCCCTGGCGGGTGTCTCCCTCCCCATCTACTTCACCGGTCTGCTCAGCCTGGCGGTCTTCTCCTACGGACTGGGCTGGCTCGACGCGCAGTACGTGCCCATGGAGGAGAGCTTCACCGGCTGGCTCGGCGGCATGATCCTGCCGTGGATCACGCTGGCGTTCCTGTACGCGGCGATGTACGCCCGTATCACCCGTGCGACCATGATGGAGATCCTCGGCGAGGACTACATCCGCACCGCCCGGGCCAAGGGACTGAAGGAAGGCGTCGTCATCCGCAAGCACGCCATGCGCTCGACGATGACGCCCATCCTGACGATGCTGGGCATGGACCTGGGTGCCCTCATCGGCGGCGCGATCCTGACCGAGACCACGTTCAGCCTCCCCGGCCTCGGCCAGGCCGTGCTCAACGCGATCAAGAACCAGGACCTGCCCGTCATCCTGGGCGTCACCCTGATCACTTCTCTCGCGGTGCTGCTCGCCAACCTCGTGGTGGACGTCCTGTACGCCGTGATCGACCCCCGAGTGAGGCTCACATGACCGAACTCAGCAAGAGCGGAGCAGCCGTGGGCGAGCCCACCGGCTCCTCGCCCGCGCCGAGCGCCTTCCTGGAAGTACGCGACCTGAAGGTCCACTTCCCGACCGACGACGGCCTGGTCAAGTCCGTCGACGGGCTCAGCTTCCAGCTGGAGAAGGGCAAGACCCTCGGCATCGTGGGCGAGTCCGGCTCCGGCAAGTCGGTGACCTCGCTCGGCATCATGGGGCTGCACACCGCCGGCCAGTACGGCAAGCGCAAGGCGCAGATCTCGGGCGAGATCTGGCTGGACGGCACCGAGCTGCTGTCCGCCGACCCGGACCACGTGCGCAAGCTGCGCGGGCAGCAGATGGCGATGATCTTCCAGGACCCGCTGTCCGCGCTGCACCCGTACTACACGATCGGCCAGCAGATCGTGGAGGCGTACCGCATCCACCACGACGTGGACAAGAAGACCGCCAAGCGCCGTGCCGTGGAGATGCTCGACCGGGTCGGCATCCCGCAGCCGGACAAGCGGGTGGACAGCTACCCGCACGAGTTCTCCGGCGGTATGCGCCAGCGCGCGATGATCGCGATGTCGCTGGTCAACAACCCCGAACTGCTCATCGCGGACGAGCCGACCACGGCCCTGGACGTGACTGTCCAGGCGCAGATCCTCGACCTGATCCGCGATCTGCAGAAGGAGTTCGGCTCCGCGGTCATCGTCATCACCCACGACCTGGGCGTCGTCGCCGAGCTCGCCGACGACCTCCTGGTGATGTACGGCGGCCGCTGCGTCGAGCGCGGCCCGGCGGAGAAGGTGTTCTACGAGCCCCGGCACCCCTACACCTGGGGCCTGCTCGGCTCGATGCCGCGGCTCGACCGCGACCAGCAGGAACGCCTCATCCCGGTCAAGGGCTCCCCGCCCTCCCTCATCAACCTGCCGTCCGGCTGCGCCTTCAACCCGCGCTGCCCGTACGCCGACGTGCCCAAGGACGACATCACCCGCACGGTCCGCCCCGAGCTGACCGAGGTCGGCAGCAAGCACTGGGCCGCCTGCCACATGTCGCAGGAGCAGCGGGAGCGTATCTGGACCGAAGAGATTGCGCCGAAGCTGTGAGCGACAACAGCGCGAAAGCCAAGGACGAATCAGCCAAGGACGAAACAGCCAAGGACGAAGCAGTGGCCATCCCGGCACAGAGCAGCGGTGCTGCGACCCTCACCAAGGACGCCGCCCCCGGCGAGACCCTGCTGAAGGTGACCGGGCTGCAGAAGCACTTCCCGATCAAGAAGGGCCTGCTGCAGCGCCAGGTCGGCGCGGTACGCGCCGTCGACGGCCTCGACTTCGAGGTCCGGGCCGGTGAGACCCTCGGTGTCGTGGGCGAGTCGGGCTGCGGCAAGTCGACCATGGGCCGGCTGATCACCCGGCTGCTGGAACCGACGGCCGGCAAGGTCGAGTTCGAGGGCAAGGACATCACCCACCTCGGGGTCGGCGGGATGCGTCCGCTGCGCCGCGACGTGCAGATGATCTTCCAGGACCCGTACTCGTCGCTGAACCCCCGCCACACCATCGGCACGATCATCAGCGCCCCCTTCAAGCTCCAGGGCGTCGAGCCCGAGGGCGGGGTCAAGAAGGAGGTGCAGCGGCTGCTGTCGGTGGTCGGTCTCAACCCCGAGCACTACAACCGCTACCCGCACGAGTTCTCCGGCGGCCAGCGCCAGCGCATCGGCATCGCCCGCGCGCTCGCGCTGAACCCCAAGCTGGTCGTGGCCGACGAGCCGGTCTCCGCGCTCGACGTGTCGATCCAGGCCCAGGTCGTCAACCTGCTCGACGACCTCCAGCAGGAGCTGGGCCTGACGTACGTGATCATCGCGCACGACCTGTCCGTCGTCCGGCACGTCTCGGACCGGATCGCGGTGATGTACCTCGGCAAGATCGTGGAACTGGCCGATCGCGACCTGCTCTACAAGACGCCGATGCACCCGTACACCAAGGCGCTGATGTCGGCGGTGCCGATCCCGGACCCGGCACGCAAGTCGGCCAAGAGCGAGCGCATCCTGCTCAAGGGTGACGTGCCCTCGCCGATCTCCCCGCCGAGCGGGTGCCGCTTCCACACGCGGTGCTGGAAGGCGACGGAGATCTGCAAGACGACCGAGCCGCCGTTGAAGGAGCTGCGGCCCGGCCAGCAGGTGGCCTGCCACCACCCGGAGAACTTCGCGGACCAGGCCCCGCAGGACGTCGTCCTGCTCTCCGACGCCAAGGAGGCGGCGGAGCTGGTGTCCGAGGAGGCGCTGGCCGAGTCGGCGGAGACCTCGGCGGCGTTGGCCGCGCAGGTCGAGGCCGAGTCCGAGCCCGAGTCCGAGCGTGCGGAGGACGCCGCCGACGGCGAGGGCGGCGAGGGCGGCGAGGGTGGCGACAAGTCCGCGGCCGAGGGCGGCGACAAGCCCGCGGCCGAGGGCGGCGACAAGCCCGCCGCCGAGCCCGCCGCCAAGGGCACGGACGACGGCGCGGACGAGGAGCCTCCCGCCAAGGAGAAGTGACCTTGCCCCCACCAGTGAGCCCCCGCCTTCATTTGTAAGGCGGGGGCTCACTGGCAGGTGAGAATGGAAGGGTGTACGAGCAACTCTTCACCCCCACCGTCCAGCACACGCTCGACCTGATCGGCATCTTCGTCTTCGCCATCTCCGGCGCGCTGCTGGCCGTCCGCAAGAACTTCGACGTGTTCGGCATCGCCGTCCTCGCCGAGGTCACCGCGCTGGGCGGAGGGCTGTTCCGGGACCTGATCATCGGGGCGGTGCCGCCCGCGGCCTTCACGGACCTGGGGTACTTCGTCACGCCGCTGCTCGCGACCGTGCTGGTCTTCTTCCTCCATCCGCACGTCGAACGCCTCCAGACCGGCGTGAACGTCTTCGACGCGGCCGGCCTCGGCCTGTTCTGCGTCGCCGGCACGACGAAGGCGTACGACTACGGGCTCGGCCTGACCGCCTCCGCCTGTCTGGGCCTGGCCACCGCGGTGGGCGGCGGCGTGCTGCGGGACGTGCTCGCCAACGAGGTGCCCTCACTGCTGCGCTGGGACCGCGACCTGTACGCCGTCCCGGCGATCGTCGGCTCCGCGATGGTCGCCCTGTGCATCCGCTACGAGGCCCTGACCCCGTTCACCAGCGGGCTGGCGGTGGTCACGGCCTTCGTCCTGCGCCTGCTCGCCCTGCGCTTCCACTGGCGGGCGCCGCGCGCCTGGAACCGGCGCTCGACGGTGGTGGAGGGCGAGTGAGCCGCTACCGGTCCGGACGGTCCGGCACGTCCTTGAGGAAGACGAGGCCGTCGATCGCGGCGAGGTGGCCCGGGTCCAGCGGGGCGTAACCGAACCAGGGGGACACGCGGGGCGCGGGCTCCATGTCGCCGAGGGCGGAGGCCAGCCGCCCGGGGTCGACGACGGCCGGGCCCGTGCCGGGGGCCGGTGCCGGGTTCGTCGGGCCGCTGGCCAAGGAGCTGGGTGTCCGGCCCGCGACCCTGCGCAAGTGGGAGCGTGCCGGGCTGGTGCGCCCGCGCCGTGACCCGGTGACCGGATACCGTCTCTACACCGAGACCGACATGCGGGATGTCCGGCTGGTCCACCAGCTCAGAAGGGGCGGCTATCCGCTGGAGCGGATCGCTCCCGTGATCGACCAAGTGCGGTCGGCCGGTGGACTGGAGCCGCTGGAGGCCACCCTGCGCGACTGGCACGGTCGCGTCACCGCCCGCGGTCGCGCGATGCTGACGGGGGCCGCCGTCCTGCAGGAGTACCTGCGTGAGCGGGAACGGACCGGCGCCTCGGAGGATTAACAAGCAAAGCTACCGCTTAGTAGTCCCCTGTTGTACCGTGCAGCCATGCCAGAAGCAGCCTCCGCACCGGCCGTACGGGCCACCATCGGCGACAGCGAGTTCGACCGGGACATCGCCGTCACCCGGCGTGCCCCCGGCGTGTACGACATCGACCTCTCCGCCGGCTGGACGATCATCAACGCCGTCAACGGCGGGTATCTGCTGGCCGTCCTGGGTCGCGCCCTCGGGGACGCCCTCCCGCACCCCGACCCGTTCACCATCTCGGCCCACTACCTCACCGCGTCCCGGCCGGGCCCGGCGGTCGTGCGCACCGAGACCGTCCGCACCGGGCGCACCCTCTCCACCGGCCAGGCCTCCCTCTTCCAGTACGACGACGAGGGCAACGAGGTCGAGCGGATCCGCGTCCTCGCCTCCTACGGCGACCTCGCCACGCTGCCCGACGACGTCCGGACCTCGGCCGAGCCGCCCGCGATCCCGCCGATGGACCAGTGCTTCGGCCCGGAGGACGGCCCCGCGCCCGTCGAGGGCAGCTCGGCCATCGCCGACCGGCTGAAGCTCAAGCTGGACCCGGCCACCCTGGGCTGGGCGCTGGGGCAGCCCTCGGGCCGGGGTGAGATGCGGGCCTGGTTCGGGCTCGCGGACGGCCGCGACGCGGACCCGCTCTCGCTGCTCCTCGCGGTGGACGCGCTGCCCCCGACCGCCTTCGAACTCGGGCTCAAGGGCTGGGTGCCGACGGTCGAGCTGACCGCGCACGTGCGGTGCCGCCCGGCGCCGGGCCCGCTGCGGGTCTGCATCACGACCCGCAACCTCGCCGGCGGCTTCCTGGAGGAGGACGCCGAGGTCTGGGACAGCGCCGACCGCCTGGTCGCCCAGTCCCGTCAGCTGGCCCGGGTCCGGCTCGGCTGACCCACGCCGTCCCGGCCGCCGTGCGGAGCCCTGCCCCGCCCGGCGGCGGGTCCTGTTCTCAGTCCAGCCAGTGCGTGCGGCCGACGCTGATCAGCCGCAGCTGCCGGGTCGCCGTCTCGGCGGCACGCCGGCGCTCCTCCTCCGGGGCGTCCAGCGCCTCCAGGAACAGGGAGGCCGTGATCAGCATCTGGTCGACGTAGAGGCCCGCCAGCATCCGCAGGTCGGCATCGCTCCAGCCCGCCGACGTCGTGTCCTTGGCCAGCTCGGCCTTCACCTCCTCGGCGAACCGCGCCAGCTGCTCCCGTATGGCCTCCCGTACCGGTTGCACCCCGCCGTGCCGCTCGCGCGCGATGAAGCGGACGTGGGCGGGGTGCGCGGCCACATGGCCGGCGATCAACTCGACCGCGCGGGCGATGCGTTCGTCGCTGTCCTCGGCCGGCGACACCGTGGTGCGGATCATCGGGTGCAGGCTGCCCAGCGCCTCCTCCACCAGCGCCACGCCGAGGTCGGCCGTGGAGCGGAAGTGGCGGTAGAAGGCGGTCGGGGCGACGCCCACCGCACGCGTGACCTCGCGCAGCCCCAGGCTGCTCAGACTCTGCTCCTCGAGCAGCCCGAGCGCCGCGTCCAGGAGCGCCCGCCGGGTCCTCTGCTTCTGCGCCTGCCGAACGCCGGACGTGTGACTCATGCCATGCAGTTAACAACTGTTCTCCGGAATTGGAAAGCCGCGAGGCGCGTTAGGCTGGAAAGTCAGTGAACAACTGTAACTACAACCGTTCACCGAAGGTTGGGAGATCCGCTCCGTGCTGTTTCTCGTCGCCGCACTTCTGCTCTTCGGCGTGGTGCTGGGCACCGTCGCCCACGCGCCGCTCACCTTCTCCGTCGCGATCGGCCTGGTCATCGCCGTCTGGCTCGGCATCTTCGCGATCCGCGAGCGCCACGGCCGCGGGCGGAGCACCTCCGCCCACTGACGCGCGGCCTCCGCCCACTGGCCTGCGGCCTCCGCCCACTGACGCACGGGCCACCGCCCACTGACGCACGGTAGGGAGAACATCATGCAGCTCACCGCACCGGCCACCACCCGCCGGACCGGCATCCGGGACGCCGACGGAATGGCCGTCGCCTCCTTCGTCCTCGGCCTGCTCGGCCTGCTCGTCCTCAACGTCTTCCTGGGCCCCGTCGCCATCGCCCTGGCCGGCGTCGCCCTGTGGCGCGGCACCGCCCGCCGTGGCAGGGCACTCCTCGGCCTCGGTCTGGGCGTCGCCGACCTGCTCGTCCTCGCCGCGTTCATGGCCATGGACAACACGATGTCCTGGAGCCTTTGAGCCACCGGGCCCCGCGCACCCTCCGCGCGGCGCGCGCGCAAGAGGCCAACCTTGACCTGAGTCCGGGCGGGCCCGCCCCGTAGAATCGGCCTCACCATGGCTTACCTCGACCACGCCGCGACCACCCCGATGCTCCCCGAGGCGGTCGAGGCACTCACCGCGCACCTGGGCGCCACCGGCAACGCCTCCTCCCTCCACGCGGCCGGCCGTCGCGCACGGCGCACCGTCGAGGAGGCCCGCGAGACCCTCGCCGAGGCCCTCGGCGCCCGCCCCAGCGAGGTGGTGTTCACCTCCGGCGGTACCGAGGCCGACAACCTCGCCGTCAAAGGCCTGTACTGGGCCCGCCGCGACGCCGACCCGGCCCGTACCCGGGTCCTGGCCAGCCCCGTCGAACACCACGCGGTCCTCGACGCCGTCCACTGGCTCGGCGAGCACGAGGGCGCGACCGTCGAGTACCTGCCGGTCGACGCCCACGGTCGCGTCCACCCCGAGGCGCTGCGCGAGGCCATCGCCCGAGACCCCGCCGACGTGGCCCTCGCCACCGTCATGTGGGCCAACAACGAGATCGGCACGGTCATGCCGGTCCGTGAACTCGCCGACGTGGCCGCCGAGTTCGGTATCCCCCTGCACGCCGACGCCGTCCAGGCCGTCGGCCAGCTCCCCGTCGACTTCGCCGCCTCCGGGCTCGCCGCGATGACGGTTTCCAGCCACAAGATCGGCGGCCCCTACGGTATCGGCGCGCTGCTCCTCGGCCGCGAGTACACCCCGGTGCCCGTCCTGCACGGCGGCGGCCAGGAGCGCCACGTCCGCTCCGGCACCCTCGACGTCCCCGCCGTCGCGTCCTTCGCGGTCGCCGGCCGCCTCGCCGCCGAGCAGCGCGAGTGGTTCGCCCGCGAGATCGGCGCGCTGCGCGACGACCTGGTCGACGCGGTCCGTACGGCGGTCCCGGACGCGATCCTCGGCGGGGACCCGGCACCGGAGGGCCGCCTCCCGGCCAACGCCCACTTCACCTTCCCCGGCTGCGAGGGCGACTCCCTCCTCCTCCTGCTCGACGCCCAGGGCATCGAGTGCTCCACCGGCTCCGCCTGCACCGCGGGCGTCGCCCAGCCCAGCCACGTCCTGCTGGCCACCGGCACCGCCCCCGACCTGGCCCGCGGCACCCTGCGCTTCTCCCTGGGACACACCTCCACGGACGCCGACGTGAAAGCCCTGGCCAAGGCGATCGGCCCGGCAGTGGAACGGGCGCGGGCGGCGGGGCTGACCTGAAGGCCCTGTCTCAGGCCCCAGCTCTGTCTCAGACGCCGGTCCCGCTCGGCGTCGGGCCCGTGGGTCCGCCGGAGGGCGGCCCGCTCGTGGCCGCCCGTCGCACCAGCTTCATGTACCGGTCCCAGTCCCAGTGCGGCCCCGGGTCGGTGTGGTCGGTGCCCGGCACCTCCACGTGGCCGATGATGTGCTCGCGGTCGACGGGTATCTCGTACCGCGCGCAGATCCCCGCCGTCAGCCGCGCCGAGGCCGCGTACATCTCGCCGGTGAAGTCCTGCGGCCGGTCCACGAACCCCTCGTGCTCGATGCCGACACTGCGCTCGTTGTAGTCGCGGTTGCCCGCGTGGTACGCCACGTCCAGCTCCCGGATCATCTGGGTGACGCGCCCGTCCTGCCCGACGATGTAGTGCGCGGCCGCCTTGTGCCCCGGGTCCTGGAACGCCCGCACCGCGCTCGCGAAACTGCCCTGCGTGACATGGACGACCACCATGTCGATGCCGAAGTCGTCGGGCCGGTCCGCCCGCCGCCAGTTCGCGTCCGACGCCGCCACCCACCGGGCTCCGGTGTAGTCGACCGCCCCCTGTTCCCGCGGCTTCTCCACGCCGGGCGCACGCCACCACAGGCGGGCCAGCTCGTCGCGCGCCAGCACCGCCGTGCCCACGGCCGCGGCCGTGCCGCCGACGAGCAGCGCCCGCCGCCCGAGGCGCCGGTCCGCGTCCTTGGATCCGCTCGTGGATTCCTGCTTCGCCCCCATGCGATCTTCAACGCATACTCGCGGGCTCCGGTTCCCGGCTCCCCGTACTCTGGAAGGGTTATGACTCACATCCCGCAGCCCACCCGGCCCCTCCGCGTCCTCGCCGCCATGTCGGGCGGAGTCGACTCCGCCGTCGCCGCCGCCCGCGCGGCCGAGGCGGGGCACGACGTGACCGGCGTCCACCTCGCGCTCTCCGCGAACCCGCAATCCTTCCGCACGGGCGCGCGGGGCTGTTGCACCATCGAGGACTCGAGGGACGCCCGCCGCGCCGCGGACGTCATCGGCATCCCCTTCTACGTGTGGGACCTCGCCGACCGCTTCCGGGAGGACGTCGTCGAGGACTTCGTCGCCGAGTACGAGGCCGGCCGCACCCCGAACCCCTGCCTGCGCTGCAACGAGAAGATCAAGTTCGCCGCGCTGCTGGACAAGGCGCTGGCCCTGGGCTTCGACGCGGTCTGCACCGGTCACTACGCGAAGGTGATCCTCAAGGAGGACGGCACCCGCGAACTGCACCGCGCGTCCGACATGGCGAAGGACCAGTCGTACGTCCTCGGCGTGCTCGACGACCGGCAGCTCGCGCACGCCATGTTCCCGCTCGGCGACACGGTCACCACCAAGGACGAGATCCGCGCGGAGGCCGAGCGCAGGGGCCTCGCGGTGGCCAAGAAGCCCGACTCGCACGACATCTGCTTCATCGCCGACGGCGACACCCAGGGCTTCCTGGCGAACCGGCTGGGCCGGGCCGAGGGCGACATCGTCGACGAGACCGGCACCAAGCTCGGCACCCACGAGGGCGCCTACGGCTTCACCATCGGCCAGCGCAAGGGCCTGCGCATCGGCACCCCGGCCCCCGACGGCAAGCCGCGCTACGTCCTGGACATCTCCCCGGTGGACAACACCGTGACGGTCGGCCCGGCCGAGGCGCTCGACGTCGACGCCCTCCGCGCGATCAAGCCCCGCTGGTGCGGCGCCGCCCCCACCGGCCCCGGCACCTACACCGCGCAGCTCCGCGCCCACGGCGGCGAGACCGAGGTGCGGGCGGAGCTGGTCGACGGCGTCCTGGAGGTGTCGTTCACCGAGCCGGTGCGCGGCGTCGCCCCCGGCCAGGCGATCGTGCTGTACGACGGCACCCGCGTGGTGGGCTCGGCGACGATCGCCACCACGGCTCGCCGGGAAGCTGCCACGGTCTGATCACCGAGGGCTCGCAGCGGCTGGCACGGTCCGACCACCCGGGCATAGGCTGGCCGTCGCGGAAGGCCCGCGCAGTGTGAGCCGGTGGCGGGGCCTCCCCGCCCCTTCGGGAGGTGGACGGTGCTTCTGCGCTTTCGAGTGGCGAATCACCGCTCGATCCGGGACGAGGCCGAGCTGACACTTGTCGCTGCGGGCGGTGCTGACAGTCCCGACAGCATTGCGCGGGACAGCGGGATCGCGCAGGTCGATGGCGGGCAGGTGCCGGTGCTGCCCGTGGCCGGGCTCTTCGGTGCGAACGCTTCCGGCAAGAGCAACATGCTCAGCGCGTTCCACGCCATGCGGGAGGCGGTACGTACCTCCTTCGCGGACTGGGCCAAGTATCCCGGGGTACCTCACCGGCAGCCCTTCAAGCTGGACGCGGCCGGCGCCGAGGAGACCACCCTCTTCGAGGTCGATCTGGTCCTTGGCGCCCGCACACCCGTCCGCTACACCTACGGCTTCGAACTCTCCGACGACCGGGTGGAGGCCGAATGGCTGCACGCCTACCCGGACGGCATCCGGGAGGTGTGGTTCGACAGGGAGGCGGACCGCCCGGCGGAGGACGGCGACGAGTACCTCTTCGAGAGCCCGGCATTCACCGGACGCAGCCACGACATGGTCGCGCTCACCCGGCCGAACGCCCTCTTCCTCTCCACCGCGGCCACCCTCAACGACCCTCAGCTGTCCGCCCTGCACCGCTGGTTCCTGAACAACCTGTGGTTGATGACCCCGGGGGAGGACATCAGCCACCGCACCGACTGGACCAAGCGCCGTCTCACCGAACTCCGCGACGACACCGGCTACCGCGAACGACTCGTCCAGCTCCTGGCCGCCGCCGACCTCGGAGTCACCGGCTTCGATCTCGATCCGGACACCGGTACGGTCTCCCTTCGGCACCGGACGGAGGGGGCGGAAGCGGTGCCGCTCGACTTCCTCACCGAGGAGAGCTTCGGCACACACGCGTGGTTCGCCTTCCTCGGCCCGATGCTCACCGTCCTCGACAACGGGACGACGCTGCTGGTCGACGAGCTCGACTCCAGTCTCCATCCCACGCTGGCCGCCGAGGTCGTCCGCCTCTTCCAGGACCGTAAGGCCAATGCCAAGGGTGCCCAGCTGATCTTTACCACCCATGACGCCACGCTGCTCGGCAACGCCGTGCTGGACCGTCCGCTCGGCCGCGACCAGGTATGGCTCACCGCGAAGACGAAGTCCGGCGCGACCGAGCTGTATCCGCTGGTCGCCGCACACCCGGAGGCCGGCGAGGACCTGGAGCGCGGCTATCTGCGTGGCCGGTACGGAGGGGTGCCCCGGGTGACTCCGGGCGAGATCGCCCGTGAGGTGTCCTGGCTGGAGGAGAAGGCGGCAGCGACGGCGTGAGCGAGCGGGGTGGGCACGGAGCATGAGCAGCAGACGCAGGTCGAAGAAGGACGCGGCCAGCACGGTGATGCCGCCGCAGGCGCCTCCGTCGCAGTACTCACGTCGCGAGCGGGTGCTGTACGTGGGATGCGAAGGCGAGGTGACCGAGTACGACTACCTGCGCTACCTCAACAAGGAGTACGGGAGCGGCGACAGCGAGACCGGCCGGCCGGCCTTCACCATCAAGCCGGTCCGCAAGACCGACGGCCTGATCCCGTCCCGTACCGTCAAAGCGGTGGTCGAGGCCGCCCAGGGCGAGGACGAGACCTGGGTGCTCTTCGACCGGGACAGCCACCACGACATCCCGGAGGCCTTCGAGGCCGCAGCGGACTCGGACACCGAGGTCTGCTTCTCCCACCCCTCCTTCGAACTGTGGCTGCTGCTGCACTTCCAGCCGTTCGGCGGCGCCCAGGGCGCGGCGAAGAACACGCACGTCCTGGAGAAGCTGCGCAAGGCTGCCCCCGCGTACAAGCGGTTCGACAAGCCCGACAAGAGCCTTGACGCTGCCCGTACCAAGGCGCTGAAGGGCAAGGAGAAGACGGCGGTGCAGCACGCGCGAGCCCTGGTCGGTCAGTGCGAGCACGGTTCGTGCAAGCCCGCCAACGCCACGTTCGAGGCTCCGGAGTACGGTCGCTCGGCGAAGGAACGGGCCGCCCGCTCAGGGCACGCCAAGGACTGCGATGTCCTGAGCCGCGACCCGTCCACGGACGTGTGGCGACTCCTGGTCAGCCTGGGCATCGTCGAGGTCTGAGCGACGGCCGCGCCCCGGGGTGTACAGCGGCGGATGTCCGGGTTCCGCGCGGGTTAGCTCCTACACCGGCGGGCCGTCTAACCTTCCGTAGCACCTCCATTTCCGTACGAAGGATCCGCGCGTGGCCAGAATCACCCTGCCCGAGCTCGAGCGCCATCTCTTCTCGGCCGCCGACATCCTGCGCGGCCGGATGGACGCCTCCGAGTACCGCGACTTCATCTTCGGGATGCTCTTCCTGAAGCGGGCCTCGGACGAGTTCGAGCCGGAGTGGAAGCGGGTGTACGACGAGCGGCTCGCGCAGACCGGCGGCGACGAGGCGAGGGCATTGGCCAAGGCGAACAACCCGGCCGCCTACCCCCGCGTCTTCTACGTGCCGCCGCGGGCCCGCTGGTGGCGTGGACCACACCACGACCTGGAGAGGCCGCAGACCCCGGCGCCCGGCATCATGGCCCTGACCGAGAAGGTCGGCCAGGGCCTCGACGAGGCCTTGGTGGCGCTGCAGGAGGGCAACGACCTGCTCGCGGGCATCGCCTCGCACATCAGCTTCAACGAGGTGGTCGGCACCAAGCCGCGCTTCACCGACCCCGAGCTCCGTTCGCTGATCCGGCACTTCAGCCTCTACCGGCTGCGCAACGAGGACTTCGAGTTCCCCGACATGCTGGGCGCGGCCTACGAGTACCTTCTCGGCCGGTTCGCGGACTCGGCCGGCCAGCGCGGCGGCGAGTTCTACACGCCGCGTTCGGTGGTGCGGATGATGGTGCGCCTGGTCGACCCGCAGCCCGGGGAGTCGGTGTACGACCCGTGCGCGGGCTCCGGCGGCATGTTGATCGCGGCCCGCGAGCACGTCGAGGAACACGGCGGCGACCCTGAGGAACTGTCGGTCAACGGGCAGGACAAGAACGGCCCGTCCTGGTCCATGGCCAGCATGAACATGGTCCTGCACGGCATCCACACCTTCGACCTCCAGCACGGCGACACCCTCGCCGAGCCGCTCCACCTCGACAAGAACGACGGGCGGCTGCTCAAGTTCTCGGCGATCCTGTCCAACCCTCCGTTCTCGCTTCCCTACGACGAGGACGCCGTCGCCAAGGCCGACGAGGACCACGGCAAGCGGATGCACTGGGGCTGGACACCCGGGAGCGGCAAGAAGGCCGACCTGATGTTCGTCCAGCACATGGTGTCCGTCCTGGAGGAGGACGGCGGGCGAGCGGCCGTCGTCATGCCGTACGGGGTGCTCTTCCGGGGCGGCAAGGAACGCGAGATCCGCATCGGGATGCTCCGTGCGGACTGCGTGGAGGCTGTCATCGGCCTCGGCCCGAACCTGTTCTACGGCGCGGGCGTCCCGGCCTGCATCCTGATCCTGCGGCCCCCGCACGGGAAGACCGACCCGAAGCGTCTGGAGAAGGTCCTCTTCATCAACGCCGACCGGGATTTCACTCCCGGACGCAACCAGAACGAGCTCGGCCCCGAGCACGTCGAGAAGATCGTGACGGTCTTCCGCGAATGGCGCCTCATCGACGGCTACTCGCGCGAGGTCCACCGCGACGAGCTCCTCGCCCCCGACGCGAAGGGCGTCCCCGAGGCGAACTTCAACATCCGCCGCTGGGTGGACAACTCGCCGCCCGCAGAGCCGCAGGACGTGCGGGCGCATCTGTACGGGGGCGTGCCGGTCGCCGAGGTTGCGGCGAAGGAGGGGCTGTTCGAGGCGTACGGGGTCGACGCGGGTTCGCTGTTCACGCGCCGGGAGGGCTCAGGCGAGTACTACGACTTCCTGCCGGAGGGCGCGGAGGCCACGGCCGCCCGTATTCCGCGACTGACGTACGCGCGGGAGTCGGAGCTGCGCGAGACGTTCGACGGGTGGTGGTCGAAGTACTCCGGGCTCTTCGCGCAGCTCGCGGCGGACCGGAAACTGATGGACCTGCGCAGCGGGCTTCTCGACGGGTTCACTTCCGCGGTCGGCGGAGCCGGGGTCCTCGACGAGTTCACGACCGCCGGCATCATCGCCGCCTGGTGGACGGAGAACCGCTACGACATGAAGGCCCTCGCGGCGGGCGGCTTCGAGCGGGTCCTGGAAGGCTGGGTCGACTCCGTCGAGGCGATCGTCGACCCGGCGGTCCCCGGTGGCGACGCGGATGACGGGAAGCGCGCGTCGGTCTCCCCGGCCGAGCGCCGCAGGGCCCTCGACCAGCCGGTCGTCCGGGAGCTGATCCCGGAGTTCCTGGAGGCGGTCAAGGCGGCCGACAAGGCTGTCGCGGAGGCGGAGGCCGCGGCGAAGACGGCGGCTGAGGCGAGGGCGGAGGTGACGGATGCGGGCACGGACGACGAGTCCGAGTCCGCGTCCGGTGAACCGGCGGAGCCGGTCGCCCCGGAGGAGCTCGCCGCCCTGAAAACGGCGTTGACAGCGGCCAAGAAGGCCCTGACGGCGGCGCGCAAGAAGCGCAAGGCGCTGGACGACAGCTTCCTGCCGGAGTTGAAGCAGGCGGCTAAGCGGAAGCTGTCCGAGGTGGGCGGTCCGGAGGAGGTTGTCCTCGCGGTTCTGCGACGCGACCTGTCCGACCGCCTGAACGCGGCGTTGGCAGCGGGCCGCCGCGACATCGTCGCTTCTTTCCGACGTTGGGCAGAGAAGTACGAGGTGTCGCTGACGGACCTAGAAGACGCCAGCGACGACGCGGCGAAGGGGCTTGGGGAGTGGCTGGGGGTGCTGGGTTATGGGCGCTGATGGATGGGCCCTTCTGGGGTCGCTGCTGGCCGGCATCGAATCCGGGTGGAGCCCTGCATGCGACGCTGAGCAGCCTGGCCTCGATGAATGGGGTGTTGTAAAGGTCAGCGCGGTTACCTCGGGCCGGTTCATCGACGGCGAGGCCAAGCGCCTGCCGATGGGGCAGGTTCAGCGCCCGGAGCTGGAGATCAAGAGAGGCGACGTCCTGCTTGCGCGGGCCAATGGCGCCCGGTCTCTGGTGGGAGTTTCGTGCTACGTCACTGCGACCCGTCCGAGGCTCATGTTGTCGGACAAAGTGCTGCGACTCGCTCCTGACCGGACAGCGGTTGACCCCGTCTATCTGGCAATCCTGCTCGGTACTCCGGGAGTGCGGAGGCAGATTGGAAACCTGCTGAATGGTGGAACAGGCCAGAACAACATCACGCAGGACGACGTACGAACCCTGAAGATTCCGCGACTTCCGCTGCCCGAACAACGCGACATCGTCGCCGCGCACGAGGCGTTCGAGCGGCGGATCGGGGCGTTGGAGCGGGAGCTGGCGAAGCTGGCCACGCTTCGGAGAGGGATCGTTGACGAACGGGCCACAGGGCCTGATGCGCGACTTGGCGACCTCCTCACTGAGAGCCCGAAGAACGGTTATTCGGCGTCCGAGGTCCATGAGTGGACCGGGATGCTCGTTCTGGGGCTCGGCTGCCTGACCAACGATGGGTTCGTTCCTCGCCAGTTGAAGCGGATCCCGAAGTCGCCGCTCGCCGAGCGGTTCCGTCTGGCTGACGGAGACTTGCTGATGAGCCGGGCCAACACCCGTGAACTCGTGGGTCTCGCCGCCCGTTTCAGGGATGTCGGTCAGCCGTGCAGCTATCCGGACCTCATGATGCGATTGAGGCCGGACGAGGGCCGATGCCTCACCGCGTACCTGGAGCTGGTACTTGGTTCTTCACGCGTCCGACGTGATGTGCAGGCAGGAGCGCGAGGAACCAGTGAGAGCATGGTCAAGATCAGTGCGGGCACAGTGGAATCGCTGAGAATCCCCCTGCCGACGATTGCAGAGCAGCGGAAGGCGGTCGACGCAGTCACGTCGGTAGACCAGCGGTCCGCCACTGTACGAGTACTCCTCGCCAAGCTTCGTGTCACGCAACGGGCCGTAGTAGAGGACCTGCTCAGTGGCCGGTCCCGAGTGAACCGGACCTGAGGCCTTCTATCAACGCACCGAATGACGCCCGGCCCGTGACGAACACGTTCGCCGGGCGTTTGCTGTCCCGCACGGCAACTCCTGCCCGCACCGGCGCGACCTCGACGCAGTTGTTGCCACCGGAGTCGGAGTATGACGACTTCAACCACTGCGGGCCGGGCACGTGAGACACCCCTTACAGCTCTCTTGCGATCTTGCGGACGAAGTCCCTGGACTTGGGGGGAGTCAACGCCACCTTCTCCGCCATGTCCAGCCGGGTTCGGAAGTTGGCCAGTTGGGTTGGCGAGTCGATGAACACGGGCTCTGCGGGGGAGTCCATGTGCACCGTGTCCAGATGGGGATTGGGCGCTTCGGCGTACAGCACGGAGGAGTCCCCGAGCAGGGGGAAGCCGCCTGCTTCGAAGGGAACCACGCGCAGCGTGACATTGGGGCGTTCGCTGGCCTCCAACAAGTGCTGGAGCTGGGCTTTGGCCACATGGCTACCGCCGAGTTGCATGCGCAGGGCCGCTTCGTGGATGACACCCGAGTAGGAGATAGGGGAGTCACCGGTCACCACGGTTTGGCGCGCCAGGCGGTGTGCCACGCGCAGCTCGATCTCCAGGCGGGCGAGTGGAGGGAAGAACAACTCGAAGATGGCACGTGCGTGTTCTTCGGTATGGAACAGGCCGGGCAGGTGCGCGATCTGCACCGTTCGCAAGCCGACGGCGTAATCCTCCAGCGCGGACACGTCCAGGAAGCCAGGCGGGATCTTGCCTCGGTACTCCTCCCACCAGCCGGTCTTACGACCGCCGGTCAGGTTTGCCAAGGCGTTGACGAGGTCGGTGTCGTCGCACTCGTAGATGCTGGCGAGGCGGCGCAGGCGTTCTTCGCTGATGCCGAAGCGGCCGGCCTCGACGTTCGAGATGACCGTGCGGTCCGTGCCGAGCAGTCCGGCGGCTGTTGGCGCGGACATACCTGCCGCCTCGCGGAGCCGTCGCAGCTCGGTGCCGAACCTGCGTTGAAGGATGGTCGGGGTCTGCCGGGGTGACATGAGGCCTCTCCTAGTGCTCGCGCACAGTGTGCCGAGTCGATTACTCACGGTCTACCAGAATCCAAATGTTAACTCTTCTGTGTAACCACATAGCAACGTTATGTGGTCTCGCAGTACCTTGTTAATCGCACCGCCCCGGCACTCGCCGCCCCGCGGAAGCGCACCGGCCCCCTGCTCTCCGGAAGGCAGGGTCCCGGCACTGCCACCGCCGTCCGGCAGTTCGCAGACAGGCGCACCAAAGAACCCGTTCCGCACCACGGAGGTAGACCCTCGTGAGCAGCAACGAACAGAGCACTGAACCGAGCAACAAACCGGCCCACCCCGTCAGTTACGGCGTCGATTACGACGTCAGCTACGGCGACCACCCCGCCCCTATCCCGTTCACCGCCCCCTGGGTGTACGAGATCCACTTCCCCTGCGACCCACGCGGCCCCCGGATCGTCCGGGGCACCCTCCGTGCCGTACTCCACGCGCACGGGATCGGTGAGATCGCGGAACGAGCCGAGCTGTTGACCTGCGAACTCGCCACCAACTCCGTGCGGCACACCAAGGGCCCGGTCATCGTCCGGATGCAGTGGCTGTGCCCCGTGCTGCGGGTGAGCGTGTGGGACGCGAGTCCGGATCTGCCTCCGTTCGCGCCGGGCGCGGCGATGCCCGATCCCGCCGCTCCCTGTGGTCGTGGGCTGCCGATCGTCGAGAGTCTCGCCGACCGGTGGGGCGGCTGCGGGTCCGTCGACGGGCCGAATGGCGGGCCGGGTGGCAGGACCATCTGGTTCGAGCTTGCCCTTGGCGGTGATTTCCGGTCGCCGTCCCCGGCACTCGCGGCCTGATCCGCGCACCCGGTGCCGTACCTCCCGCGGTCGACGCCGGCAGTGTTCATCACCCGTATGGGGAACACCGCTGGCATCCCGGTTCAGGACTCACAGCGCCCGTGGTACACCGATCACGCCGTTCCGCGAGAGAAGGCGACGACGCCATGAGCACCCACCCGCAGCCCGACGACAGGTACGCGGACATCGATCACGAGCGGGCCCTGAAGCACGCCATCAGGTACATGGCCGGCAGCCGCGTACAGATCATCGAAGGGATCATCCAACCCGTGCCGCCGACTTGGGACCACGAACGCGCCACACGGGTCATTCGCCGGCAGATCGAGGACCGCGTCGACGAACTCGGCTGCGTCGAGGGTTCCGGGGACATCGACCTCCCCGGCTCGCCCAACTGGTACGTCCCGGACATCGCCGTCGTCCCCGAGGAACTCGCGCAGGACGACAACATCGTTGTCACCCCGGACCTGACGCTTCTGGCGGTCGAGGTCACCTCGAAGTCCAACGGCGACACGGACCGCGTCACCAAGCGCAAGCGCTACGCCGAGTACGGCGCTCCGCTGTACCTACAGGTCGACCGGCAGAACCGCGAAGTCACCCTCTTCTCCGAGCCGGGCGGACTCGGCTACACCAAGGCCGACGGCCCTCACCCCTTCGGTACCCCGGTCACCCTGCCCGAGCCCTTCGGGATCGTCCTGGACACCACGCGCCTCTGAGTAAGGAGCAGGTGATTTCCGGCCACCCTCACCCGTGCTCGCCGCCTGATCCGCGCGCATCCCGCGCCACGCTCTCCGGCCGCCGATAGAGTTTCGATCACCCGTCCTGTACCGGAGGGCGGGGAGCGAGGCCGGTGGCCAGGGAGGGCAGGCGCGTGGCGGAGCAGCCGGAGTACGTCAGGACCGAGCGGCCGCTGATCGAGCAGCTGACGGTGATGGGCTGGACCCATCTCCGGGGCGGACCGAGCGCCGGGCCCGCCACCGCGCCGGGCGCCTCGGACCGTACGAGCTTCGAGACCGTCGTGTACGCGGACCGGTTCAAGGCCGCCGTGGCCAGGATCAACCCGAGGCCGTCGGACGGGAAACCCTGGCTGAGCGACGCGCAGCTCGACCACCTCCTCGCCCTGGTCCAGGGCACCGCGCCGGGCCAGGGCCCGAAGGAGCGCGGTGTCGCCGGGAACCTGGAGGTGACCGACCTCCTGCGCAAGGGCCGCAACGCCCGCACCCTGCCGGGCTGGACGAAGGGCGACCCCGAACACGTACGACTCGTCGACTGGGACGGTGAGTTCGGGGAGCAGCCGGACACTCCCGGCGGCGGAAACGACCTGCTCCTCGTCTCTCAGTTCCGGGTCGAGCGGAAGGGCGCCGCTCCCGTCACGCCCGACCTCGTGCTGTTCGTGAACGGGCTGCCCTGGGTGGTGATCGAGTGCAAGGCGCCCGTGGTGTCCGGCCCTCAGGGAGACGTTCGGGCCGCCCTGGACGACGCCGTCGACCAGGTCCTTCGGTACGCGGGTGTCAACTCCCCGGCCGCCGTTCCCGAGTTCGTCCGTTTCGCGCAGGTCCTTGTCGCCACCGACCGCGACCACGCCGAGACCGGCACGGTCACCGCCGAACCCCGGCACTTCGCCCCCTGGCGCACGGTCGCGCCCGTGAGCGAGGACCGCGTACGCGAGGAGGTGCGCAAGCCCGCGTCGGCGGCCCTCACCGACCAGGAGATCCTCGTCGCAGGGATGCTGCGCCCTGCCCATCTCCTCGACCTGGTCCGGGACTTCACCACTCGGCTCGGCAGCGGTCACCGTACGGTCAAACTGGTCGGCCGCCACCAGCAGTTCAAGGCGGTGAAGGCACTCACGCGGAAGCTGGAGGAGCGGGACCGGAAGGCGGCGGCCGGACTGGCCGTCAGCCACCGGGGCGGTGTCGTCTGGCACACCCAGGGCTCCGGCAAGAGCCTGACCATGGCGTTCCTGGTTCGGCACCTGCGTAGTCGTCCCGCTCTGAAGTCGCACAAGGTGGTCGTGGTCACCGACCGCCTCGACCTGGAGAAGCAGATCCGGGCGAGCCTCGCCGCCACCGAGGAGAAGGTGCACCGCGCGCCGGGCGTCAAGCGGGCCAGGAAGTACCTGGAGGTGGACGTCGGGGACGTCGTCCTCGTCACCCTGCAGAAGGCGCAGCGCGACGACACCGCGTACGACGGCCGGGAGGAGTCACTGCCCGACACAGTCCCGGACGATGACGATGACGATGACGAGGACGGTGGCGGGGACGAGGGATACGTACAGAACCGGGTCGCCAATCCCCACCACCACGTCGTCGTCCTCGTCGACGAGGCCCACCGGGGCCAGGACAAGTGGCAGCACGCCCGCTGGCGGGCCATGCTGCCGCGCGCCGCGTTCGTCGGCTTCACCGGCACCCCGGTGATCAGCAGCAACCGCAAACGCAGCGAGGAGATCTTCGGCCCGTACGCCGACACCTACACCCTGCGCGACGCCGAACTCGACCGGTCCGTCGTGCCCGTCCGCTACGAGGCGTACGCCGTACCGCTCGATGTCATCGAACAGGCCGCCCTCGACGCCCGGTTCGACGAGAAGGTGCCGTCCGATCCAAAGCTGCGGGCCAAGGTGCTGCGCAAGTTCGGCCGCCGCAAGGAGATTCTGGAAGCCCCATCGGTGATCGAGGCCAAGGCCGAGCACATGCTCGACCACTGGGCCCGCACCGCGTTGCCCGACCGCTTCGGGGCGCAGATCGCCACCGTCTCCCGGCTCGCCGCCGTCCGCTACCACACCGCGCTGCTCGCCGCCCGCGACCGGCTGGTCGCCCGCCTGGACGCGCTCGACCCGGCCCTGACCGCCGACCCCATGGCCGTGCGCTACGCCTCCGACGAGGAGCGGGCGCTCCTCATGCTCCTGCCGGACCGCGAGGTACTGAGAACGCTCGAAGCGGCCGTCGTCATCTCCCCGGCGGGCCAGGGCGGCAGCGATCCGGAGGAGTGGCGGCCGTGGATCACCAAGAGCCACCAGGACGCGCACATCGAACGCTTCAAGAACGGGCTGCCTCCGCGCGACATCACGGCCGACCCGGCATGGAACGTCAGGACGCACGGGCTCCAGCCGTCCGGCGTCGGCACCCCGGCGAGCGGTGGCCAGGTGTGGAACGTCGATCTCGACCTGCCCGCGGACAGCGGACCACCCGCGCCGCCGGACACGGAGGGCGGCGCGTCACCGGAGACCATGGCCTTCCTGGTGGTCCAGTCGATGCTGCTCACCGGCTTCGACGCACCCGTCGAGCAGGTCCTCTACCTGGACTGCAAGTTGTCCGGCGCGGGACTGCTGCAGGCTGTGGCCCGCACCAACCGGCCCTACCCGGCCAAGAAGTGGGGCCAGGTCGTCGACTACGTCGGCATCGGTCCCGAACTGGCCCGCTCACTCGCCTCCTACGACCAGGAGCACCTGCGGCACGTCCTCGGCTACCGGAACGTATCCGTGGACCACCTCCGGCCGGACTACGAGGGACCGCAGCCCGACGGCCGAGGGCCGGACCGGGACGGACTGCTGCTGCGGTCCGACGCCGCCGCCAAGGCCCTCCTGGAAGACCTCGGGGCGAAGGTCACCCGTTTCCTGGCCGGGCAGAACGTCACCGACCCCGGCGACGAGTCCCAGTGGGAGGACTTCCTTGGTGAACGCCTGGACGATCCCTTGCTGCGGGGTGAGTTCGACGAACGCGTCCGTGATTTCCTGACGGCGCTCAACGCGGTCCTGCCGGACCCGGAAGCTCTGAAGTACCGCGAGCTGGCGGGCCAGTTGGGCACACTGCAGTACATGGCCAGACGCCGTTACCTCGACGGCCGCGAACAGTTCAGCCCGCGCCGCTACGGGGCCAAGGTGCGCCGGCTCATCTCGCAGCACATCGAGACCACCGGGATCCGGCAGCGGATCCCACCCGTCGAACTCACCGACCCGGAGTTCATGGAACGGGTCGACGCGAATGCCGACCCCCGGGCGCGGTGCTCGTACATGACGGGCTCGCTGAAGCTGCGCATCACCGCGAAGATCGGCGGCGACCGGGCGGGCTACCAGCGGTTCAGTCTCCGGCTCGAAGAGATCATCGCGCGGATGCGGGACGACTTCGAGCAGGCCGCGGCCGACCTGGCGCGTCTGGTCGGGGACGTGGCCGTGGCGGAGCGGGAGCCGGAGAACGACGACGGCCTCGACTCCCGGACCGAGCGGCTGGTCCTCGGACTGCTCCAGCAGCACGCCGAAGGCGCCGTGCGGGAACCGTGGCCGCCGGGCACCGATCTGATCCGGGCGGCCCGCGGCCTCACCATGGAGATGTCGGTGCTCGTCCGGCGGCCGCAGATACACACGCAGATCGCCGCCCGCAACCGCATGCGCAACGAACTGTATGAGCACCTGGAAACCTGGCTCGCCATGGACTGGGACGACATCGGCGACCTCGCGAGCCATCTGACGGAGCTGGCTGTGGAGAGGCACGAGTACTTCCTCGGATACCGGCCGCGCGACGAGGCGGACGGCGGGGACACCTGACCCGGTGACCGCAGGTGACCGCCGATGGCTGCCAGGCAGGGTGATGTCGTTGCCGGATGGTAGGAAGAGCAGGTGAGCACCGTCGTCGAACAGGCCATCGCCGATCTCCCCGTGCCCAGGGCGTGGCGGTGGGATGTCGTCGTGCGGCCCCGGCGCCGCACCCTCGGCATCGAGATCGCCGAGGACGGCCGCTTGCTCTTCGCGATCCCCGCAGACGCGGATCCCGAAAAGATCGCCGACGCGGTGCGAAGCCGCATGCCGCGTCTCGCTGCCGAGGTCCGCCGCCGTCAGGACCTGCGGGCGGCCGAACCGGTCAAGGACCTGATCGGCGGCGAAGGCTTCGCCTACCTGGGCCGCCGATACCGGCTCAAGCTCACTCCCGACGACGCCGGCAGTCACGTACGGCTGCGACAGGGATGGCTGGAGCTGCCCCGATCGCGGTCGGCCGCCGCCGATGCCGGGCCCCTTGTCGAGTGGTACAGCAGCCGCGGGGAGCGCTGGCTCGCTGCCCGGCTGCCGCCGCTGGCCTCACTGGCCGGAGTGCGTGATCCGGCCGGCATCGAGGTGCGGGACCTCGGCCGTCGCTGGGGTGCCTGTTCCCCTGAGGGCGCGATCACCGTGCACTGGGCGGTGATACAGCTGCCGGTCGCCCTGGTGGACCTCGTCCTGATCCATGAGCTCTGCCACCTCAAGCACCCCGGCCACGGAGCGGCTTTCCGAGGGGCCGTCCGGCTCGCGCTGCCCGACGCCGACCTGCGCGAACGGCAGTTCGCGCAGGAGGAGCCCCGACTGTGGCGGGGAGCTGTCTCCTCGCCAAGGCACTAGCTAGGCGGCAGGCGGCTGCTCATCGAGCGTGTCCGCACCGGCCGCCCCGTCGCGCACGTCGCGGCCGAGATGGGCATCTCCCGCGTCACGGCCCACAAGTGGGTCCGCCGCTGGAGGTCCGAAGGCGAGCAAGGCTGCACGACCGCTCCAGCCGTCCTGGAGGTGACCTTCACCGAGCCGGTCCGCGGCGTCGCCCCGGCCAGGCGATCGTGCTGTACGACGGCACCCGCGTGGTGGGCTCGGCGACGATCGCGTCCACCACGCGCGCGACGGCCGGAGCGGCCTGAGCCGGCCGCCCGGACACACGGGAGTGACCTCGACGGCGCCCCCGACGGCGCCGGTTCAGACCGCGAGGAACTCCACCAGCACCGGCGCCAGTACGCCCGGCTCCACCATGTGGGTCTGCCGGTCCACGGAGCCGTAGGTGCCGTCCGGGGCCGCCTGCGCGATCGCACGGGCGACCTCGTGCCACCACGCGTCGCTCGCGCCGCCCGCGAGGACCAGCAGGGGAGCGCTGATCGAGGCGATCGCGGACGTGGGCACCCGGCTGTCGCCCAGCACGGCGTCGTCGTACGCCAGACTCGGCGCCAGCGACTCCATCCCGGCCCACATGGGGGACTGCCGGGCACCACGGATCATCTCCTCGCCCAGCCCCGTGTGCCGCAGGAACAGCTCCACCGCGTCCCCGCGCCGGCCCTGCCCCAGCGCCTCGGCCAGCCGCTCGGTGTACTCGGCCGCGGCCCGCGCGGCGGCGTCGTCCACGGCGTACGGCACCTCGTACACGGCGACCCGGCGTACCGGCACCCCGCTCGCCGCCGCCCGGAGCACCAGCGCGCCGCCCGAGGACATGCCGTACAGCGACGCGTCGCCGCCCACCGCCTCGATCAGCGCCGCCAGGTCCTCGATCTCGCGTTCCACCGCGTAGGGCGCCGTTTCGCCGCTCTCGCCGCGCCCCCGGCGGTCGTACACGGTGACGTCGAAACGGCCCGACAGCTCGGCGGCGAGCGGGGCCGTCGTGGCACCGGTCGACATGGCGCCGCTGACGAGCACGACCGCCGGTCCCCGCCCGGAGCGTGCGTAGGCGATGCGGGTGCCGTCACGCGAAACAGTCGTCTTCTCCATGCCTGAGCAGACTGCCTCACCGCACGTGAATCACCGCTCAGGACACCTCGACTTCGTAGAAACAGAAGTGGTCCTTGATCTCCGCGACCTCCGGCTTCGGGTCCGGGTACGCCCAGACCAGGTCCGCCGCGTCCGGCAGCGACCAGTAGGACGCGTCGCCCTTGAAGGGGCAGTGGGTGGTCGTGTCGGACGGCGTCAGCAGGTCGAGGCGCACGTCCTCGGCCGGGATGTAGTACCGGTCGGGACAGCCCGTCTCGTGCAGCACCAACGCCCCGTCGCTCTCCGCCAGCACCTGCTCGCCGTGCACCACGCGCACGTGCCGGTCGCTCGGCTCGACGGTGATGACGTGTCCCTTGAGTCCCTTGGTCACGGTCGTCCTCCTGGTGGCAGTGGTCTGCGTCACGTCCCTACAGCGTTCCCGGAGGCCGGGTTCTTCCCCTCCGGGCCCGGCCGTACGGTGGAGGCCATGAACATCTGCGTCTTCCTCTCCGCCGCCGACCTCGACGAGCGCTACACGCGTCCCGCGAAGGAGTTCGCCACGCTGCTCGGCAAGGGCGGGCACACGCTCGTCTGGGGCGGCTCGGACACTGGGCTGATGAAGGTGGTCGCCGACGGCGTGCACGAGGCGGGAGGGCGGCTTCTCGGGGTCTCGGTGGACTTCCTGGCGGCCAAGGCGCGCGAGGGTGCCGACGAGATGGTGATCGCGCGTGACCTCGCCGAGCGCAAACGGCTGCTGCTGGAGAAGGCCGACGCCGTGGTGATCATGGTGGGAGGCACCGGCACGCTGGACGAGGCGACGGAGATCCTGGAGCTGAAGAAGCACGGGCACACCGACAAGCCGGTCGTCCTGCTCAACACGGCGGGCTTCTACGACGGCCTCAGGGAGCAGTTCCGCCGCATGGAGGACGAGGGATTCCTGCCCCGCCCCCTCACCGAGCTGGTGTTCTTCGCCGAGGAGCCGGTCGGGGCACTGGCCTATCTGGAGGAGAGCCGGGGCACCGAGTGAGCCTGCGGTGATGCGAGCATGGCGGGCATGGCTACACATGTGATCACCGGAGCGGGCTCCGGCATCGGCGCGGCCGTGACCCGCCTCCTGCACGAGCGCGGCGACGAGGTCGTGCTGCACGCGCGCGACGCGGGCCGCGCGAAGGAACTGGCGGCCGCGTTCCCCGGCGCCAGGACGCTGGTCGGCGACCTGGCGGACCCGGACAAGCTCTCCTGGGCCTTCTCGCACCAGACGCTGCCCGACCGCGTGGACTCGCTGCTGCACATCGCCGGTGTGGTCGACCTCGGCCCGGTCGGCGACCTCACCCCGAAGACCTGGCGCAACCAGCTCAACGTCAACCTGGTCGCCCCCGCCGAGCTGACCCGGCTCTTCCTGCCCCAGTTGCGCGTCGCCCAGGGCCACGTGGTCTTCGTCAACTCCGGCGCCGGCCTCAGCGCCCACGCCGACTGGTCCGCGTACGCGGCCTCCAAGCACGGCCTGAAGGCCCTCGCCGACTCCCTGCGCCAGGAGGAGCACGCGAACGGCGTCCGCGTCACCTCCGTCTACCCCGGCCGCACCGCCAGCCCCATGCAGGCCAAGGTCCACCAGCAGGAGGGCAAGGAGTACGACCCCGCGCGGTGGATCGACCCCGAGTCGGTGGCCACGACGATCCTGATGGCCCTGGATCTGCCGCGGGACGCGGAGGTCAACGACCTGACGGTGCGCCCGGGCAGGTGACGGGCGGCTGAGCTTCCGGGCCGTCCGGCGTCCGAGGGCGAGCCGTCCAGGCCGAAAGCGGAGGCCCGGGGCGGCGCACCCTCGGAGACGGGACGGGACGGGAAGGGGCGGCCGGGGGCGGGAACCCGTCCCGGCCGCCCCTGCGTACGCTTCCCCTTGTGAACGACAACCTCCACCTCGGCCCCGCCACCGGCGTCGGCTCCCTGCCGGGGGACGACGCGCGCGAGGCCGTCAAGACCGCCACCGGCACCTTCGAGGACTTCCCCTTCCTGCCCGAGCTGCCCGCCCGCGGGCCCGGCGCCGACATGATCGGTCGCACCGCCGGGATGCTCGTCGAGCTGTACGCGCGCGTGGAGCCCAGCGGCTGGCGGCTCGGCGACCGGCCGGGCCGGGACACCAAAAGGGCGCGGGCCTGGCTGGGGGAGGACCTCGACGCACTGGAGGAGTTCACCCAGGGCTACGAGGGGCCGCTGAAGGTCCAGGCCGTCGGCCCCTGGACGCTGGCCGCCGCCCTGGAGCTCAGGAACGGCGAGGCGGTCCTCTCCGACGCCGGCGCCTGCCGCGACCTCGCCGCCTCGCTCACCGAGGGGCTGCGCCTGCACCTGGCGGAGGTCCGGCGCCGGGTGCCCGGCGCGCGGCCCGTGCTCCAGCTGGACGAGCCGTCCCTCACCGCCGTCCTGCGCGGCCAGGTGCGCAGCGCCAGCGGCTACCGCACCCACCGGGCCGTCGACCGCCAGGTCGTCGAGGCCGCCCTCCGCGACGTCGCCGGGGTGCACGGCGACGGCCCCGTCGTGGTGCACTCGTGCGCCCCGGACGTGCCGTTCGCCCTGCTGCGCCGGGCGGGTGTCGCGGGCGTCTCCTTCGACTTCTCGCTCCTCACCGAGCGTGATGACGACGCGATCGGTGAGGCGGTGGAGGGCGGCACCCGGCTGTTCGCCGGCGTCGTGCCCGGCACGGACGGCCCGTTGTCAGACCCTGCCGGTAGCGTCATGGGTGTCAGGACGCTGTGGCGCAGGCTGGGGCTGCATCCGGGGCTTCTCGCGGAGGCGGTCACCGTCACCCCGTCGTGCGGACTCGCGGGCGCCTCCCCGGAGTACGCCCGCCGGGCGCTCGCCCACTGCGTCCGGGCGGCGAGATCCCTCGCGGACAACCCAGAGTAACGGGAGGACCACACGGTGGCCGGCGACAAGCAAGCGGAGACGACGAGTGTGCCCGCCGAGGCGCGCGAGAAGCACGTGCAGCTCGCTGAGCAGATCGAGGAGCACCGCTTCCGGTACTACGTGAAGGACGCCCCCGTCGTCAGCGACGCGGAGTTCGACCGGCTGCTGCGTTCCCTCGAGCAGTTGGAGGAGGAGTATCCGGCGCTGCGCACCCCGGATTCCCCGACCCAGAAGGTCGCCGGCTCCTACGAGACCGAGTTCACGGCCGTCGAGCACCGCTCGCGCATGCTCTCCCTGGACAACACCTTCAACGACGACGAACTCGCCGCGTGGACCGAGCGCATCGCCAAGGAGCTGGGCGAGCAGAAGTACCACTTCCTGTGCGAGCTGAAGGTCGACGGACTCGCCGTCAACCTCACCTACGAGCGCGGCCGCCTCACCCGCGCGGCCACCCGCGGCGACGGCCGCACCGGCGAGGACATCACGCCCAACGTCCGCACCATCGCCGAGATCCCGGAGCGCCTCGAGGGGGACGAGGTCCCCGACCTCGTGGAGATCCGCGGCGAGGTCTACTTCCCGATGGAGAAGTTCCAGGAGCTCAACGCCCGGTTGAACGCGGCCGGTGACAAGCCCTTCGCCAACCCGCGTAACGCGGCGGCCGGTTCGCTGCGCCAGAAGGACCCGCGCGTCACGGCCGGCCGCCCGCTGCACATGGTGGTCCACGGCATCGGCGTCCTGGAGGGCTTCTCGGGCATGACCCGTCTCTCCCAGGCCTACGACCTGCTGAAGAGCTGGGGCCTGCCCACCTCCCCGCACAACAGGGTGGTCGACGGCCTCGACGGCGTACGCGAGTTCATCGCGTACTACGGCGAGAACCGCCACTCGGTGGCGCACGAGATCGACGGTGTCGTCGTCAAGCTCGACGAGATCCGCCTCCAGGGACGGCTCGGCTCCACCGCACGGGCGCCCCGCTGGGCCATCGCCTACAAGTACGCGCCGGAGGAGGTCAACACCAAGCTCGTCGACATCAAGGTGGGCGTCGGCCGCACCGGCCGCGTCACGCCCTACGCGCAGGTCGAGCCGGTCACGGTGGCCGGCAGCGAGGTGGAGTTCGCCACGCTGCACAACCAGGAGGTCGTCAAGGCCAAGGGCGTGCTCATCGGCGACACCGTGGTGCTGCGCAAGGCCGGTGACGTGATCCCCGAGATCCGCGGACCGGTCGCCGACCTCAGGGACGGCAGCGAGCGGGAGTTCGTGATGCCGGCCGAGTGCCCCGAGTGCGGGACGCCGCTGCGGGCCATGAAGGAGGGCGACATCGACCTGCGTTGCCCCAACGCCCGTACCTGCCCCGCGCAGTTGAGGGAGCGCGTCGCCTACCTCGCCGGCCGGGAGTGCCTGGACATCGAGCACTTCGGCGGCGTCGTGGCGGCCGCGCTCACCGGGCCGCTGGAGCCGGCCGACCCGCCGCTGGTGGACGAGGGCGACCTCTTCGACCTCACCGTCGAGAAGCTGCTGCCCATCAAGGCGTACGTCCTCGACCCGGACAGCGGGCTGCCCAAGCGCGACCCCAAGACCGGCGAGGAGAAGATCGCCACGGTCTTCGCCAACAAGGAGGGCGCGCCGAAGAAGAACACCCTCGCGCTGCTGAAGCACATCGAGGAGGCCAAGACCCGCCCGCTCGCCCGCTTCCTCAACGGTCTCTCCATCCGGCACGTCGGACCCGTCGCCGCGCAGGCCCTGGCCCGCGAGTTCCGCTCGCTCGACCGCATCGAGCAGGCCACCGAGAAGGAGTTGGCGAACACCGACGGCGTCGGCCCGATCATCGCCACCGCCCTCAAGGAGTGGTTCGCCGAGGAGTGGCACCGCGAGATCGTCCGCAAGTGGAAGGCGGCCGGGGTTCCGCTGGAGGACCGGTCGACGGGGGAGGACGAGGGCCCGCGCCCGCTCGAAGGACTCACCGTCGTCGTCACCGGCACCCTGGAGAACTTCACCCGGGACGCGGCCAAGGACGCCCTGCAGAGCAAGGGCGCGAAGGTGACCGGATCGGTGTCCAAGAAGACCTCGTTCGTCGTGGTCGGTGACAACCCCGGGTCGAAGTACGACAAGGCGATGCAACTCAAGGTGCCGGTGCTCAACGAGGACGGTTTCACCGTTCTGCTCGAGCAGGGGGCCGAGGCGGCGGCCGACGTAGCGCTTTCGGCCGAGGAATAGCGGTTGAAGGCCACCCGATCGGCGCATACCAGATGCATACGGGAGCCCGGGTCGCATTCGGGCAACCGTCGACGACAGCTGCCCGTGGAAGCCTTCCGCGGCCTAGTGTTGAGGTGTGCGCCTGCCGTGCCCAGCTGCGGTTGGGGGCATCTCCCTGCCCCGAGGGACAGGGGGAAGAGTTCTCCAACGCGGAGTCATCGAGGGTGGTCGAGGCGGGCCGCGTGGCGTGGGCACCGCCGGCTGGTGAGAGGGACGGAAATGGAACCGACCGAGAGCGCCGCCGCGGGCTCACGGCCGCGCGTGCGTCGTCTGGTGGCGACGTGGCACGTGAGCCGGCGGCCCGGGCAGCGCGGTGGTGGCGTGCCGCGTTCCGCGGTGAAAGCCCGCGGCTCGGCGCCGCGGGCCGTCGGCCACGCCTCCGGACTTCCCGGCACCGACGGCGAACGGCACCCGTCCTGGCCCGCGTTGCCCTCGGCGATCGTCGCGGCCGCCGGCTTCGTGCTGGGCGCCGGTTTCTACCGGGCGTTCACCGACGGCCAGGCCCTCTTCCCGTCCGGCACCACCGGCTGGGCCCTGGCCGTGCTGACCGGCATCGTCGTCGGCCACCTGGTCATGCTCGGCCGCTCCCGCTGGTGGGGCGGCACCGGCTCGGGCGCCGCCCTCACCCTGGCCGTCCTGCTGCTGTACGGCTGGATTCCGGCCGGCATGGTCAGCCTCACCGTCGTCGTCCTGGTCGGCGTGGCCCGCCGGGGCCGCTGGCGGCAGGGAGTCCTGCACGGCGCGGTGGACATCCTCGGCATAGCCGCGGGCGCCCTGCTGCTGGGCGTCTGCGGCTCCGTGCCGTCCGTGGAGGACCCCTGGGACCCGAACACCTGGGGGATGGACGCGGCACCCAAGGTGGTGCTCGTGGCCGTCGCCTACCTCGCCGTCACCCGCGCCCTGCTGTGGTACCTGCAGACGCCGCGCGCCGGCCTGCCCACGGTCGCCCGCACCGCCCTGGTCAGACAGGGCCTGCTCGCCGTCGCGCTGCTCGGCATCGCGCCGCTGGTGTGCGTGGTCGCCGTCGCCAAGCCGCTGCTGCTGCCGCTGTTCGCCATACCGCTGATCGCCCTCGACTCCACGCTGTGGATCGCCCGCGCCCGGGCGGAGGAGCAGCTGCGCGACCCGCTCACCGGACTGCCCAACCGCCAGTGGCTGCTGGAGCGGACCTGGACCGCGCTGGACGACGCCGAGCGCAGCGGCGCCCGAGCCGCTCTGATGATCATCGACCTCGACCGCTTCCGGTCGGTCAACGACACCCTCGGGCACCTGGCCGGCGACCGGCTGCTGCTGCAGACCGCCGACCGGCTGCGGCTGGCCCTGCCGCGCGGGGCGGAGGCCGCCCGCCTCGGTGGCGACGAGTTCGCCGTCTTACTTCCCGTCGCCGACTCCACCACGTCGGCGACCCGGGTCGCCCGGGGCCTCGTCACCGCGCTCAGCTCCCCGCTGGACCTGGACGGACTCACCCTCGTCCTGGAGGCCAGCGCCGGGGTCGCCGTCTTCCCCGACCACGCGCTGGACGCCGAAGGCCTGCTGCGCCGGGCGGACGTGGCGATGTACCAGGCGAAGCGGGACCGTACGGGCGTGGAGGTCTACGAGTCCAAGCGGGACTCCAACACCCCGGACCGGCTCGGGCTGCTGGGCGATCTGCGCCGGGCCCTGGACGCCCACGAGGTCCAGTTGCACTACCAGCCCAAGGTCCGCTTCGACGGACAGGTCGCGGGCCTGGAGGCCCTGGTGCGGTGGGTGCACCCCGAGCGCGGCAAGGTGCCGCCGGACGAGTTCATAGCGATCGCCGAGTCCTCGGGGCTGATGCCCCACCTGACGGAGTACGTGCTGGAGACGGCGCTCGGCCAGGTCGCCCGGTGGCGCTCCCAGGGGCTCTTCGTGCCGGTCGCGGTCAACGTCTCCCCGCGTGACGTGCACACCCCCGGCTTCGCGGGCGCGGTGGCCGCCCGGCTGGCCCGGCACGGCGTCCCGGCGGGAGCACTCCAACTGGAGATCACCGAGCACGTCCTCCTGGAGGACCCGCAGCGCGCCGCCGACACCCTCAACGCGCTGACCGGGCACGGCGTGAAGATGTCCCTGGACGACTTCGGCACCGGCTACTCGTCCCTTGTCCACCTGCGCAAGCTCCCGGTCAGCGAGCTCAAGATCGACCGGTCGTTCGTGGCCCGGCTGGCCGTCGACACGGAGGACGCCGCGATCGTGCGCTGCACCGTCGACCTCGCGCACTCCCTCGGCCTGCTCGTCGTCGCCGAGGGAGTGGAGGACGACGAGACCTGGGAGCGCCTGCGCGACCTGGGCTGCGACGCCGTACAGGGCTGGCTCGTCGCGGCCGCGATGCCGCCGGAGGAGACCACCGCCTGGCTGCTCGCCCGCGGCTCCCGGGGCTGGGTGCGGGCCGCCGCCGCGCTGCCCGCGGCGGCGACCGACGAGTGACCCGGCCACCGTGCGACACGGCCGACGGGTGCGCCTTCCCCCAGAAGGCGCCCACCGACGGCTGACCACCGGGCACGGCGCGGCGGTGCTCCCGGCCCCTTCCGTCCCGGCGCGGTGGCTCCCGGGCTGGTTCCGTCACGGTGCGGTGGTGTTCCCGGCCCCTTCCGTCCCGGCGCGGTGGCTCCCGGGCTGGTTCCGTCACGGTGTGGTGGTGTTCCCGGCCCCTTCCGTCCCGGCGCGGTGGCTCCCGGGCTGGTTCCGTCACGGTGTGGTGGTGTTCCCGGCCCCTTCCGCCCCGGCGCGGTGGCTCCCGGGCCGTTCCGTCACGGCGACTCATACCGTCCCGGCGCGGCGGTGCTCCCGGCTCGTTCCGTTCAGCCCGCGGTGTCCCGCGGGGCGAAGTGGTCGATGAGCAGGGCGAGCCGGCGGTCGTGGGCCTCCTCCGGCAGCCGGCCGCTGCGCATCAGGGTCACCAGGCCGTGCAGGGCCGCCCAGTACGTCTCCGTGAGCAGCCGCGGCTCCTCGCCCTCGGCCGCGAAGGGCTCGACGGCCCTCAGCAGCTCACCGAACGCCTCCTGGAGGGCCGTCGGAGCCTCGGGCGTGGCGAACGGCAGGTCCACCCGGAGCGTGAACATCGCGTCGTAGAGCGCGGGCCGCCGTCGCGCGAAGGCCGTGTACGCCTCCCCGACCGCTGCCAGCGTCTCCCGCGCACCCTCGACCGCCTCGGACGCCGCCCGCAGTTCCGCGGTGAACTCCTCGCAGCCCCGCACCGCGACCGCCGCCATGATCGCGTCCTTGCCCTTGAAGTGGCTGTACAGGACCGGCTGGCTGTACTCGATCTCGGCGGCCAGCCGGCGGGTGGTGACCGCATCCCAGCCCTCCGCCTCGGCCAGTTCCCGCGCGGCCGTCACGATCAGCCGCTCGCGTTCCGCTCGTTCGCGCTCCCGGCGCGTCTGGATCGTCATGGCCGCGATTCTAGCAGTGCTAGCCATTCTGTCGCCGCTCTGCTAGCGTCACTCTCGTCCCTAGCGCTGCTAGCGAGGAGAAGTCGTGACCGTCACCGCGTACACCCTGGCCATCGTGCTCAACCTGTTCTGCGTGTTCCTCGGATACCGCTTCCTGTTCCAGCCCGCCTCCGCCGCCACCGGCTACGGTGTCCCCGCCGACCCCGGCGGCGACGCCGGCGCCTATCTGACGATCAAGGGCCTGAGGGACGGCACGTTCGGCCTCGTCGGTCTGGCGCTGCTGGCCTTCGCGGGTGCGGGCGCCGAGGCCTGGTTCATGCTGTGCGTGGCCCTCGTGCCGCTCGGCGACACGCTCATAGTGCTGCGCCACGGGGGTACGAAGGCCGTGGCCTTCGGCATCCACTTCGCCACCGCGGTCGTTGTCCTGATCAGCGCCGCCCTGCTCTTCGCGGTCTGAGCACGTCCGTACCGTCACCGTCACCAGGAGGTTCGAAGATGTCGCTGTTCATCCCGAAGTTCGACGAGACCGTGGTCGTCCGCGAGGCCGAGGCCGAAGTCGTCGGCCGTGCGCCCACCACCGTGCGCCTGCTGGCCGACAGCAGCGCGACCGGCGGAGCCCTGTCCACCCAGCGCGTCACCCTCACGGCGGGCGCCGACGGCGCCAAGCCGCACTGGCACGACAACTCCGCCGAGATGTTCTTCCTGCTCGACGGCGCCGCCGACATCCTCTCGGGCGACGAGGTCCTGACCGCGGGCCCCGGCGACCTCGTCGTCGTCCCGCCCGGCAAGCCGCACGCCTTCGCCGCCGTGCCCGGAGCCGACGCCGACCTGCTCATCGTCCTCACGCCGGGTGTCGAGCGCTTCGAGTACTTCCGCCACCTGCGGCGTGTCGCCCTCGGCGAGGTCACCCCGGAGACCCTGCTGGAGGTCCAGGACCTCTACGACAACCACTTCCTGAGCAGCGCCGCCTGGGACGCGCGGCGCCGGGGAGCGGCTCCGGGGGAAACCGTTTAACGGCCACGGTGCCCGGCCCCATAGGATTGGGCCACAACCGATCGGCCCGAACCACACACACTCACCCCAGAGGAACGCTGCATGCCTGGCATCACGCGCGAGGAGGTCGCCCACCTCGCCCGGCTGGCGCGTCTGGAGCTGAAGCCCGAAGAGCTCGAGCACTTCGCGGGACAGCTGGACGACATCATCGGCGCGGTCGCCCGCGTCAGCGAGGTCGCCGACCAAGACGTACCGCCGACCTCGCACCCGCTCCCGCTGACGAACGTCATGCGGCCGGACGAGGTCCGTCCGTCGCTCACGCCCGAGCAGGCGCTCTCCGGCGCCCCGGCCCAGGAGCAGCAGCGTTTCAAGGTGCCGCAGATCCTGGGGGAGGAGTAACCGCCATGAGCGACATCATCAAGCTCACCGCGGCCGAGATCGCCGCGAAGATCGCCTCCGGCGAGCTGACCGCGGTCGAGGTCACCGAGGCCCACCTGGCCCGCATCGAGGCCGTCGACGAGAAGGTGCACGCCTTCCTGCACGTCGACCGCGAGGGCGCCCTGGCCCAGGCCCGCGCCGTCGACGAGAAGCGCGAGCGCGGCGAGAAGCTCGGCCCGCTGGCCGGCGTCCCGCTCGCGCTCAAGGACATCTTCACCACCGAGGGCGTCCCCACCACCGTCGGCTCGAAGATCCTCGAGGGCTGGATCCCGCCGTACGACGCGACCGTCACCAAGCGCCTGAAGGCCGCCGACGTCGTCATCCTCGGCAAGACCAACATGGACGAGTTCGCCATGGGGTCCTCCACCGAGAACAGCGCCTACGGCCCGACCGGCAACCCCTGGGACCTCACCAAGATCCCCGGCGGCTCCGGCGGCGGCTCCTCCGCCGCGCTCGCCGCCTTCCAGGCCCCGCTGGCCATCGGCACCGACACCGGCGGCTCCATCCGGCAGCCCGCGGCCGTCACCGGCACGGTCGGCGTCAAGCCGACGTACGGCGGCGTCTCCCGCTACGGCATGGTGGCCTTCTCCTCCTCCCTCGACCAGGGCGGCCCCTGCGCCCGCACGGTCCTGGACGCGGCCCTGCTGCACGAGGTCATCGCCGGGCACGACCCGATGGACTCCACCTCCATCGACGCCCCGGTCCCCGCGGTCGTCGAGGCCGCCCGCAACGGCTCGGTGTCCGGCATGCGCGTCGGCGTCGTCAAGCAGTTCCGCGGCGAGGGCTACCAGGCCGGCGTCATCCAGCGCTTCGACGAGTCCGTCGAGCTGCTGAAGGAGCTGGGCGCCGAGGTCGTCGAGCTGGACTGCCCCTCCTTCGACCTCGCGCTCTCCGCGTACTACCTGATCGCCCCCTCCGAGTGCTCCTCCAACCTCGCCCGCTTCGACGGCCTGCGCTACGGCCTGAGGACCGGCGACGACGGCACGCACTCCGCCGAGGAGGTCACCTCCCTGACCCGCGAGGCCGGCTTCGGCCCCGAGGTCAAGCGCCGCATCATGCTCGGTACGTACGCCCTGAGCTCCGGCTACTACGACGCGTACTACGGCAGCGCCCAGAAGGTCCGCACCCTCATCAAGCAGGAGTTCGAGCGGGCCTTCGAGCAGGTCGACGTGATCGTCTCCCCGACGACCCCGACCACCGCCTTCGCGATCGGCGAGCGCGCCGACGACCCGATGGCGATGTACCTGGCCGACCTGTGCACCATCCCCACCAACCTGGCGGGC
The DNA here is from genome assembly GCF_031845825.1 of Streptomyces lancefieldiae. Lineage (NCBI taxonomy): Bacteria > Bacillati > Actinomycetota > Actinomycetes > Kitasatosporales > Streptomycetaceae > Streptomyces > Streptomyces lancefieldiae. The sequence continues at coordinate 77,962 of NZ_JAVRFH010000003.1, forward strand.
AACGCGGCCATGTCGCTGCCCTGCGGCCTCGCCCCCGAGGACAACCTGCCGGTGGGCCTGCAGATCATCGCCCCCGCGATGAAGGACGACCGGCTCTACAAGGTCGGCGCCGCCGTCGAGGCCGCGTTCGTGGAAAAGTGGGGCCACCCGCTGATCGAGGAGGCACCGTCGCTGTGAGCGCACTGTCCAAGGCCAAGGGCTTCAAGAAGTCCAAGTCCGGCCTGTACGTCTCGATGGCCACCTCGGCGTTCGGCGCCGTCGGTGTCTACAAGCAGATCAAGAAGGCGCGTGGCGAGAACGACACGCTGCGGCTGCTCGACGCCGTCGTGACCGGTGCCGCGGTCGTCACCAACCTCGCCATCCTCTACCGCGAGCTGAAGCGCCTCGGCGACGACGACGTCCTGCTGGGCTGAGAGGGAAGTTTCACCGTGACCACCACGACCGACCTGGTGTCGTACGAGGACGCACTCGCGTCGTACGACCCCGTCATGGGCCTCGAGGTCCATGTCGAACTCGGCACCAAGACCAAGATGTTCTGCGGCTGTTCGACCGCGCTCGGCGCCGACCCGAACACCCAGACCTGCCCCGTCTGCCTCGGCATGCCCGGCGCGCTCCCGGTCGTCAACGCGACCGGCGTCGAGTCGGCGATCAAGATCGGTCTCGCGCTGAACTGCGAGATCGCCGAGTGGTGCCGCTTCGCCCGGAAGAACTACTTCTATCCGGACATGCCGAAGAACTTCCAGACCTCCCAGTACGACGAGCCGATCGCCTTCGACGGCTACCTCGACGTGCAGCTCGAGGACGGGGAGACCTTCCGCGTCCAGATCGAGCGCGCCCACATGGAGGAGGACACCGGCAAGTCGCTGCACGTCGGTGGCGCGACGGGCCGTATCCACGGCGCCTCGCACTCCCTCCTCGACTACAACCGCGCCGGCATCCCGCTCATCGAGATCGTCACCAAGCCGATCGAGGGAGCGGGCGAGCGTGCCCCCGAGGTCGCCCGGGCCTACGTCCGTGAGCTGCGCGAGCTCATCCGGGCCCTCGGCGTGTCCGAGGCCCGCATGGAGATGGGCCAGATGCGCTGCGACGTCAACCTGTCGCTGCGCCCGCACGGCCGGGAGAAGTTCGGCACCCGCAGCGAGACCAAGAACGTCAACTCGCTGCGTTCCGTGGAGCGCGCGGCCCGCTTCGAGATCCAGCGCCACGCGGCGGTCCTCTCCTCGGGCGGCACGATCATCCAGGAGACCCGCCACTTCCACGAGGACACCGGGTCCACGACCTCGGGTCGTGTGAAGGAGGAGGCCGAGGACTACCGGTACTTCCCGGAGCCCGACCTGGTGCCGGTGGCGCCCTCCCGCGAGTGGGTCGAGGAGATCCGCTCCGCCCTGCCCGAACTGCCGCTGGTGCGCCGCAGCCGGCTCCGGGAGGAGTGGGGCGTCTCCGGCACCGACATGCAGGCGATCCTCAACGCCGGTGCGCTGGACCTGATCGTCGCCACGATCGACGCCGGTGCCGACGCGGCCTCCGCCCGCAAGTGGTGGATGGGCGAGCTGGCCCGCAGCGCCAACGAGTCGGGCAAGGCGCTCGACGAGCTGGCGATCACGCCGGACCAGATCGCCCGCGTCACCGAGCTGGTCGCGAAGGGTGACCTGAACGACAAGCTGGCCCGCCAGGTCATCGAGGGCGTCCTCGCCGGTGAGGGCACGCCGGACGAGGTCGTCGACAAGCGCGGTCTGAAGGTCGTCTCCGACGAGGGCGCGCTGACCGCCGCCGTCGACGAGGCCATCGCAGGCAACCCCGGTGTCGTGGACAAGATCCGCGGCGGCAAGGTGGCCGCGGCCGGCGCCCTGGTCGGCGCCGTCATGAAGGCGACCCGGGGCCAGGCGGACGCCGCCCGCGTCAAGGAGCTGATCCTTCAGAAGCTGGGCGTCGGCGAGGGCTGACCCGGCAGATCCGCAGGCCCGAGGGGGCGCACCGTAGGTCGGTGCGCCCCCTCGGTTGTCACCCGCCGGTGAGCCGCCCCGCGGGTTGTCACCCGCCGGTGCGCGCCTCTCCGGTTGTCACCCGCGGCGCCCCACGACCCGTGCGCAGCCCAGGGCCCACCCCTGGTCGGCGCGCAGCGGCTCCACCGAGACGCGCCATCGCCGCCATGAACTCGCTCGGGCTCTCCCCGGCGCACACCTCGCCCCACCGCAGCGTGCACCGGCACCATCCGGCCGGCGACCCCCGCCCGCGCGACGCGCTCCGCGTTCTCGTCGGGCCGGAACCCCAGGTCGACGGAGGTGACCCGCGGGCCGTACTCCCGGGTCGGCAGGACCGAGGTGGGCGCGGTACGACAATGTTGTGAATAAGGCCACGAAATCCTCAAAGGATCATTTCTGCCTGCAAGAGTGGCTTCGCATTGCTCATGCGTTCTTTGCGGGCCGTTCACACCATGAACGACTGTTCCCGGTCAAAGATCCACAATCGGAAACCCTGGGAGCACGTTAGTGGCAGCCCTTGCACGCTGGTGTGTCCAACGCCGCCTCGTCGCCGTCCTGTTCTGGCTCCTCGCCTTCGGCGGGGTCGCCACGGCCGCCGTCGTCGCCGGCTCCGCGTACTCCAACGACTACGGGGTCCCCGGCACCGACTCCGACCGTGCCTCCCAGCTGCTCGCCGCCGGCTTCCCCGGCCACGACGGCGACAGCGACACGATCGTCTGGCACACCACGGGCGGCTCCGTCCGCGCCACCGACGTCGAACAGACCATGACCCGCACCCTGGACCGCATCGGGGACCTGCCCGGGGTCGCCTCGGTGACCAACCCGTACGACGACCCGGACTCGCCCATGGTCAGCGAGAACGCCCGCACGGCGTACGCCTCGGTGACCTTCGCGGACGCGTCCGAGGACATCGACGCGGACGAGGTGCGCGCCGTGGTCGACACCGCCGAGGCGGCCGAGACCGACGGGCTCCAGGTCGACATGGGCGGCAGCGCCGTCGCGCTCACCGAGGCGTTGGGCAGCCACCTCGCCGAGGCCGTCGGCGTGGCCGTCGCGGCGGTCGTCCTCTTCCTCGCCTTCGGCTCCCTCGCCGCCTGCCTGCTGCCCATCGCCACCGCGCTGGTCTCGGTCGGCACCGCCTACGCCGGTATCACCCTGCTCGGCCACGTCATGACCGTCGCGGACTTCGCGCCCATGCTGGGCACCCTCATCGGACTCGGCGTCGGCATCGACTACGCCCTGTTCATCGTCACCCGGCACCGGCGCGGACTGAAGCGGGGCCTGTCCGTCGCCGAGGCCGCCGAGAGCGCCGTCGCGACCACCGGACGCGCGGTCGTCTTCGCGGGGGCCACCGTCTGCATCGCCCTGCTGGGGATGCTGATCCTCCGGCTGAGCTTCCTCAACGGCGTGGCCGTCGCCGCCTCGCTGACCGTCGTCCTCACCGTCGCGGCCTCCGTGACGCTGCTGCCGGCCCTGCTGTCGTACATCGGCCCGCGCGCCCTGAGTCGGCGCGAGCGGCGCCGGCTCGCGGAACACGGGCCCGAACCCGAGCTGCCGACCGGGTTCGCCGCACGCTGGTCGGCCCTGGTCGAGCGCCGTCCCAAGCTGCTCGGCGCCCTCGCCCTCGTCGTCATCACCGTCCTCGCGCTGCCCACCCTGGGACTGCGCCTGGGCACCTCCGACCAGGGCAACGACCCCAAGGGCACCACCACCCGCCAGGCCTACGACCTCCTCGCCGAGGGCTTCGGACCCGGCGTGAACGGACCCCTCACCCTGGTCACCAAGGTGAGCGGCGCCGAGGACCGGCTCGCCCTGGACAACCTCGACGCCACCCTGAGCGCCACCGAGGGCGTCGCCTCGGTGGCGCCGGTGACGTACGACTCGGCCGGCGACACCGCGTACCTCACCGTCGTACCCGAGTCGGCCCCGCAGTCCCGGACCACCAGCGAACTCGTCGAACGGCTGCGCTCCGAGGTGCTGCCGCGCACCGAGTCCGGCACCACGCTCGACGTGCACGTCGGCGGCGTGACGGCCGGCTACGACGACTTCGCCGGCGTCATAGTCGGCAAGCTGCCCCTCTTCGTCGGTGTCGTCATCGGCCTGGGCTGCCTGCTGCTCCTGCTGGCCTTCCGGTCCGTCGGCATCCCGGTCAAGGCCGCCGCGATGAACGTCGCCGCCGTGGCCGCCTCCTTCGGCATCGTCGTCGCGGTCTTCCAGTGGGGCTGGGGGAGTGAACTGCTCGGCCTCGGCAGCGCGGGTCCGATCGAACCCTTCCTTCCCGTGATCATGGTGTCGGTGCTCTTCGGACTCTCCATGGACTACCAGGTCTTCCTGGTCAGCCGGATGTACGAGGAGTGGCTGGAGACCGGTGACAACCGCCGCGCCGTCCGCGTCGGCCTCGCCGAGACCAGCCGGGTGATCAACTCCGCCGCGGTCATCATGATCTCGGTGTTCCTCGCCTTCGTCCTCACCGGTGACCGGGTGATCGCCATGTTCGGCATCGCGCTCGCCGCCGCGGTCGCCCTGGACGCCTTCGTGCTCCGCACCCTCCTGGTGCCCGCCCTGATGCATCTGCTCGGCAACGCCAACTGGTGGCTGCCGCGCCGGCTGGACAGACTCCTGCCGCGCATCAGCATCGAGCCGCCGGAGTGCCGCGCCGCCCATGAGAGGCTGGCCGCGGCGACGGACGCCGAAGTGGCGGACGTCCTTGCGAAGGAGGAACGGCAGCGGGATGTACGCGATACCACTGGGTGACGACGGAGCCGAACTGCGCCCCCTGGAGACCTGGCACGCCGAGGAGTTCCTGGCCCACCTGGAGCGGGGCAGGGACTTCATCACGCAGCACATCCCCTTCGGGACGAAGGTCACCGACGTCGACTCCGCCCGCGAACTGCTCCAGTCCTACGCCGACCGGCACGCCGCCGACAGCGGCTTCCTGCACGGGCTGTGGCTGGACGGCAAGCTCGTCGGCGGCCTGCTCTTCCGCGTCTTCGACGCCGCCACAGGCGTCTGCGAGATCGGCTGCTGGCTGGAGCCCGCCGGAACGGGGCGCGGCCTGGTCACGCGTGGCGCCCGGGTGCTGATCGACTGGGCGTTCGACGAGCGCGGCATGCACCGCGTGGAGTGGCACGCGTCGTCCGCCAACACCCCGAGTGTCAACGCCGCCCGGCGGCTCGGCATGATGCATGAGGGCGTGCGGCGCGAGAGCTTCCCCTACCGGGGCGTCCGCCAGGACATGGAGGCGTGGGCGGTGCTCGCGCCCGAGTGGCGTGCGGCACGCGAGGCACGCGCGCGTGCCGCGCACAAGGATCATTAAGGGACCTCTCAGACAGCGTCCGTACGGTGCGAGACATGGGAACGAAGACAGTGGACGAGACCGGCCTGAAGACCGACGAGCACAAGACGGACAAGGCGACGGAGGCGACCGAGGCGACGGAATCCGCCGAGGACGCGGCGACCGAGACCCCGGAGGGCGCCGACGCCACGGAAGGCGCCGCCGAGACCGACGCCGCGAAGGACGACATCGCGACCGGTGCCGCCGAGACCGAGGGCCCCACCGGCGTCGGCCAGGGCGCGGGCGCGGTCGTCTCCGCCGGACTGGGCGTCGTCTCGCTGACGGGCAGCTGGGTCGGCACCGTGGCCTCCGCCCGCGAGGCGGTCTTCGGACAACTGGAGACGACCCAGTCGTCGAACGTCCAGACCATGCTCGAGAAGGGTTACGGCGACGCCTGGCAGGCCACCGCGCTCTGGGGCGGCGTCTTCGCGCTGGTCGCGCTGATCGTCGGCGTCGTGGTGCTGGCCCGGCCCGCGTTCGGCGCGCCTGGGAAGCCGCAGGCCGCGTGGATCAAGTCGGTGTCCTGGGCGGGCGTCGCGCTGGGCGTGATCGGCCTGATCCTGGCCGTACTCAAGTACACCGACGTCATGCTGGCCGTGCCGTCCGTGGGCTGACGCCTACGCGGTTCACGGGGGGTCTTAGGGCACCGGGCGCGTACCACGCGCCCGCCCTGAGCCCCCTTACGCACGTCTAAGGCCCCGCACCCCGCCGAAGATGCGGAACTTTCCCGATGTGGCGCGCCCCCTGGGAGACGAAGGTTGAGGCATCGCAGACAAGCGAAGCCGAAACCGACTCTCACCGAGGACCGAGGGACACACCATGTTCGAGTACGACATCCACCGGCTCCGTTCCGCCGAACTGGTCCGCCGCGCCGATGAGGCCCGGCTGGCCCGCGAGGTGGTCCGCGCCCGTCGCGCCGCCCGCCGGGATGCCCGCCGCGCAGCCGCCGGGGCGGAGAGCCATACGTCCCCGTTCCGCCGGCACCGGTTCGCCCGGGCCGCGTGAGCGGGGGGTCGGGGGAGGACGGCCGCACGGCCGTCCTCCCCGAATCCATCGCCGCGTTGTCGGACCCCCGTGCGATGCTCGGGTCCGTGGAGACCAGGTCCGTCAGTCCCGTGTTCGTCGGCCGCGCCGGCGAACTGGACACGTTGAACCACGCGCTCGTCCGCGCCGGTGCGGCCGAGCCGCAGGCACTGCTGCTCGGCGGCGAGGCGGGCGTCGGCAAGACCCGCCTCGTCGAGGAGTTCGCCGGCGCCGCACGCCGGCAGGGCGCCGTCGTCGCGCTGGGCGGCTGTGTGGAGATCGGCGCCGACGGACTGCCCTTCGCGCCCTTCTCCACCGCGTTGCGCGCCCTGCGCCGCGAACTGCCCGCGGAACTGGCCGCGGCCGCCGCCGGGCAGGAGGAGGAGCTGGCCCGACTGCTGCCCGAACTGTGCGAGACCTCCACCGGACCCGGTGGCGGCCGGCACGACGAGGAGAGCATGGCCCGCCTCTTCGAACTCACCGCCCGCCTGCTGGAGCGCGTCGCCGCCCGGCACACCGTCGTCCTCGTCCTGGAGGACCTGCACTGGGCCGACGCCTCCACCCGCCACCTGATCGCCTACCTCTTCCGCACCCTGCGCACCGGCCACCTCGTCGTCCTGGCCACCTACCGCTCCGACGACATCCACCGCCGCCATCCGCTGCGCCCCCTGCTCGCCGAACTCGACCGGCTGCGCACCGTCCGCCGCCTCGAACTGGGCCGCTTCATCCGCGAGGAAGTGGGCCGCCAGATCGCCGGCATCCTCGCCCACGAGCCCGACCCGCTCCAGGTGGACGAGATCTTCGAGCGCTCCGACGGCAACGCCTTCTTCGTCGAGGAACTCGCGGTGGCCGCCCACGAGGGCTGTCGCACCGGCCTCACCGACTCCCTGCGCGACCTGCTCCTGGTCCGCGTCGAAGCCCTGCCCGAGAGCGCCCAGCGGGTCGCCCGGATCGTCGCCGAGGGCGGCTCCACCGTCGAGTACCGGCTGCTCGCCGCCGTCGCCCGGCTCGCCGAGGACGACCTCATCGAAGCCCTGCGCGCCGCAGTCAACGCCAACCTGCTGCTCCCCGCCCCCGACGGCGACGGCTACCGCTTCCGCCACTCCCTGGTCCGCGAGGCCGTCGCCGACGACCTGCTGCCCGGCGAGCGCTCCCGCCTCAACCGCCGCTACGCCGAGGCCCTCGACGCCGATCCGACGCTCGTGCCCGCCGCCGAGCGCGTGATGCGCCTGGCCAGCTACTGGTACCACGCCCACGACCCGGCCAAGGCCCTGCCCGCCGTACTGGACGCCTCCGTCGAGGCCCGTCGCCGCCACGCCTACTCCGAGCAGCTCCGGCTGCTGGAGCGGGCCATGGAGCTGTGGGACTCCGCCCCCGACGACGTCCGCGCCACCCTGCGCCCCGTCGACCGCACCGAGGTCTGTCCGCCTTGCGGCTGCGACCCGCGGACCGCTCCCCTGCGGTACCTGGACCTCATGGCCGAGGCCGCCGTCGCCGGGCGGCTGTGCGGGGAACGCGAGCGCGCCATGAAGATCACCAAGCGGGCGCTGCGCCTGCTGGAGGACGAGCAGGACGCCGAACCGGGCGACCGGCCGGGCGGCGGCGGGCGGGACCCGCAGCGCGCCGCCTGGTTCTGGACGCAGCGTTCGCTGCTGGTCCAGGCCCAGGGCCGCGGCGACGGCCGGCGTGAACTCGGCATCGCCCAGGAACTGGTCCGCGGCCTGCCGCCCTCCGAGGTGCACGCCGAGGTGCTGGCCATGGCCGCCAACTGGTCGATGCTCCGCGACCCCGGCCCCGACGCGGTGACCGCCGCCGAGCGGGCCGTCGAGTACGCGCGCATGGTGGGCGCCGACGACATCGAGCTCAACGCCCGGCTCACCCTCGGCGGCCTGATGGTGGACGCGGGGCACATCGACGCGGGACTCGCGGAGATGTACCAGGTCAAAGACGCGGTGGTGGCGCAGGGACGGGCCGCCGTGGTGGCCCGCAGTCACGTCAACCTCCCCTCCGTCCTGGAGGGCGTCGGCCGCTCCGAGGAGGCGGTCGGCATCCTGCGTGAGGGCGTCGAGCTCACCCGGCGGATGGGGCTGCTGGAATCCGAGGCCTGGGTGTGGGGCAACCTCGCCGAGTCGCTCATCTCGCTGGGCCGCTGGGACGAGGCGATCGAGGCCGCCGTCAGGTCCGGAGCCGCGGGCCGGGGCTCCGCACCACGCGGCGGCGCCGCCCTCAAGCGCGCCGCCGTGGCGCTCGCCCGCGGCGGGAGAGCCGAGGCCGGCCGACTGCTCGCCGAGGCCCGCGCCGCCTTCGGCACGCACGAGCCCATGCCGCAGCACCGCCTGCCGCTGGCCGCCCTCACCATCGCCTTCGCCGCCGCCGAGGGCCGCGTCCTCGACGCCCGTGCCGAACTGCTCCAGGTCCTGGACGCGGGCTTCCCGCCCGGCACCCAGCGCTTCGGCTGGCCCCTGCTGCTGTCCGCCGCCGAGGCCGAGGCCGACGCCCGCGGACTGCCGGCCACCGAGAAGGGCCGCGCCGAGATCCTCGAGCGGCTCGCGAAGGCCGCCAAGTCGCTGACCGCCGGCGCGCCGATCTGGCTCGCCCACGAGAAGTGGGTCCGCGCCGAACTCCACCGCGCCGAGGGCCGGGACACCCCCGAACTCTGGTCGGAGGCGGTCACCGCCTTCGAGCTCCTGGAGCGTCCCTACGAGCTCGCCCGCGTCCGGCACCGGCTGGCCGGCGCGCTTCTGGCGACCGGCGGCGAGGACGAGCGCGCCCGCGCCAGGGACCTGCTCCGTCTGGCCCGCACCCTCGCCGGCCACCTCGGTGCCCGCCCGCTCGCCGACGCCGTCACCCTGCTCGCCCAGCGCGCCCGCCTCACGCTCGGCCGCGCCCCCGAGCCGGACACCGCCCCCGCCGACCCGGCCGAGGCCCTCGGCCTCACCAGCCGAGAACGCGACGTACTGCGCCTGGTCGCCGACGGCCGCACCAACCGCCAGATAGCCGGGGAACTCTTCATCTCCCCCAAGACGGCCAGCGTCCACGTCTCCAACATCCTGGCCAAGCTCGGCGTCTCGGGCCGCGGCGAGGCGGCGGCGGTGGCCCACCGGCTGGCGCTCTTCCCGGCCGCAGGAATCACGTCCCGTCCGGCGGGATGAGACCTACGCTGTAGGGACACCGACGGACGGAGACCGGCGTGTTCAACGCATTCGAGGAACTGTTCACCCCCGGCCGCGAGCACACCCGCGACGAGCAGAACCGCCTGGAACTGACCCGTGAGGACGTCGGCGACGGCGATCCGGCACACGGTCCGATAGACCTCACGTCGGGCAAGGTCCTCGTACACCTGCCGCGTCCCGAGGACGCGGAACGGGAAGCGCCCGCCGGGGACCGCCCCGACGAGAACTGACCGGCTCCGCGCCCTACTTCACCTCCAGCTCCAGAATCCGGTCGTCGCCGTCCCGCACGTTGCCCCGCCCGTCCGTGTTGCTGGTCACGAGCCACAGCTTGTCGCCGCCCGCCGCGACCACCGTGCGCAGCCGCCCGTACTCACCCTCGAGGAACGCCTGCGGGTCGGCCGCGGCCTCCGTGTCCTTCAGCGGCACCCGCCACAGACGCTCCCCGCGCAGGCCCGCCATCCACACCGAACCCCGGGCATACGCGATGCCGCTGGGCGAGGCCTCGTCCGTGCTCCACTGGGCGAGCGGATCGTGGAACCCGGAGCCGCCGTCCTTGCCCTCGGCCTCGGGCCAGCCGTAGTTGTCACCCGGCTTGATCGCGTTCAGCTCGTCCCAGGTGTCCTGCCCGAACTCCGCGGCGAACAGCCGCTGCCTGCCGTCCCACGCCAGCCCCTGCACGTTCCGGTGGCCGTACGAGTACACCGGGGAGTCGGGGAAGGGGTTGCCGGGCGCCGGGGCGCCGTCCGGCGTCATCCGCAGGATCTTGCCGCCCAGGGACTCCTTGTCCTGGGACAGACCCGTGTTGCCGCTCTCGCCCGTGCCCGCGTACAGCATCTTGTCGGGGCCGAACGCGATCCGGCCGCCGTTGTGGACGAAGCCCATGGGAATGCCCCGGAAGACCGTGTCCGGCGCGCCGAGCTGCTGACCGGGGGGCTTCTTCTCGTTGTACAGCATGCGCACGATGCGGTTGTCGGAGGCGGCGGTGAAGTACGCGTAGACCATGTGGTCGGAGGCGAAGTCGGGGGAGAGCGCGATGCCGAGGAGGCCGCCCTCTCCGGCCGGCGACACCCCGGGCACCTCGCCCAGCTCCGTCTTCTTGCCCGTCTTCTCGTCGACCCGCGTGATCGTGGCCTCGCCACGGGAGGAGACCAGCAGGTCCCCGCCGGGCAGCGGTGCCAGCCCCCAGGGGCTCTTCAGCCCCGTGGCGACCGTGCGGACCACCTTCACGGCGCCCTTCGCGGGCGGTGTCTCCGCGGTGGCCGGGCCGGAGGGCGACGACTGGGCTGTCGTACTGCCCAGGGAGGGGCTCCCGTGCGAGTCCGGGGGACCCGGGTCGTCGGAGGAGCAGCCGGCCGTCAGCAGGAGGGCGGCGGCCAACACGGCCGTCACGGCTCGACGTTGCACGATCATGGTCCCTTCGACGCGGCGGGTTCTCCTTGTCATACACCGCTGCGGCCGTCCAGGTTCCCGATCAGGGAAACCCGAATCCGGGAACCGCGCGTCGGGCGTCAGTCCCAGGAGCCCTGCGCCGCAGGCAGCTCACGCACCTCCGCCAGATCCTGCGCGGACAGCCGCAGCGCCGACGCCCGCGCGTTCTGCGTCACCCAGCGCTCCTGCTTGGTGCCCGGCACCGCGACCACGTGCCGTCCCTGCGCCAGGACCCACGCCAGCGCCACCTGCGCCGGCGTGACCCCGTCGCCGTGCCGGGCCGCGATCCGGCGCAGTCCGGCCACGATCGGCTGGTTGGCGGCCATCATCTCGGCGGTGAAGCGGGGATGCCGGGCGCGCAGGTCCTCCGGTTCGAAGCCCTGCCCGGGCGTCAGCGTGCCGGTCAGGAAGCCGTTGCCGAGCGGCATCGCGGCGAGGAAGCCGACGCCGCGCGAGACGCACCACGGCAGCAGCGTGCGCAGCGCCTCCGGCGACCACACCGACAGCTCGGCCTCGACCGCGCTCACCGGGAAGACCTGCTGCACCCGCTCCAGCTGCCGGATCGTCGCGTCGTGCAGCCGGGCCCCCGGCCGCCGGGCCGACCGCGCACCGACCGCGCAGAGCCCGAGCGCCCGTACCTTCCCGGCCCGCACCAGCTCCGCCATCGCGCCCCAGGTCTCCTCGACGGGCACCTCGGGGTCGGCGCGGTGCAGTTGGTAGAGGTCGATGACGTCGGTCTGCAGCCGGCGCAGGGAGGCGTCGCAGGCACGTCTCACATATCCGGGGCGGCCGTTGGCCACGATGTGCTGATCGCCCACCAGCAGACCGACCTTGGTCGACACGAAGGCGTCCGACCGCCGCTCCTTCAACACCCGTCCCAGCAGCAGCTCGTTGGTGAACGGGCCGTACATGTCCGCCGTGTCCAGCAGGCACGCGCCCAGGTCCAGGGCCCGGTGCACGGCCCTGACCGACTCGTCACCCCGCTGCCGCGAGGCGCTGTACGCCCAGTTCATCGGCATGCACCCCAGTCCGACGGCCCCCACCGAGAGTGCCGTCGCGCCGATCGTCCTGCGCTCCACCTGGTCGTGACCCTCCCTCGTCAGGCCACCCAACCTAACCTCTGCCCTTCCGCGTCCCTGACATAGCCTCCTGGGCATGACTGCTGACGTGTGGCTGCCCATCCCGCCGGACGAGATCGAGGGACTCCCCGAGGGCCCCACCTACCGTTACTGGAACGGCGAGGAGGCCTTCCCCGCCGACCCGGCCGACTGCGCGTACTACGTCGTCCCCTACATGAAGCCCACCGGGATCGGCGTACGCCCGTTCCCGCGGATGAGCTCCGTCCAGGTCGTCCAGACCCTCTCCGCCGGCATCGACCACGTGGAGCCGGGGCTGAAGCACCTCCCGGCGGGCGTGCTCCTGTGCAACGCGCGGGGCGTGCACGAGGCCAGCACCGCGGAGCTCACCCTGGCCCTGATCCTGGCGTCGCTGCGCGGCATCCCCGACTTCGTCCGGGCACAGGACCGGGGCGAGTGGCTCGGCGGGTTCCGGCCCGCGCTGGCCGACCGGAAGGTGCTCGTCGTCGGGTACGGATCGGTCGGCGCCGCGATCGAGGACCGGCTCGTTCCGTTCGAGGTCGCGCCGGTCGTGCGCGTCGCGCGCTCCGCCCGCACCACGGCGCGCGGTCCGGTGCACCCGTTCACCGAACTCCCCGCCCTGCTCCCCGAGGCGGACGTCGTCGTCCTCTCCACCCCGCTCACCGAGGCCACCCGTGGCCTGGTGAACGCGGAGTTCCTCGCCCGGATGAAGGACGGAGCCCTGCTCGTCAACGTCTCCCGCGGCCAGGTCGTCGACACGAAGGCGTTGCTCACCGAACTGGAGAGCGGGCGCCTCACGGCCGCCCTCGACGTGACCGACCCCGAACCGCTGCCGCCGGGTCACCCCTTGTGGAATGCTCCCGGCACCGTCATCAGCCCGCACGCGGGCGGGCCGAGCTCCGCCTTCCTGCCGCGCGCCAAGCGGCTGCTGGTGGACCAGTTGAGCCGATTCGTGAACCGGCGGCCGTTGCGCAACGTGATCCTGACGACGGGCGAGTAATCCCGCTTCGGGTACCCTCCGCAATCTCCCGGAAGCGGTGGGTACGCGCATATCCGCTGGTCGTCACGGAGAGTAGAGAACCTATGTCCCTGAGTGACGATCCTGGTGTATCGTCCGACAAGGGATGCGCCGCGCACCGCTCGGCGCCGGGGATGGACATCTCAGACTGTGAGGGGGGCGACGGGCGATGCACGGCCTATGGACGAACGACCCGACGCGGCGGAGCCGCCGCCGGCGACCCTGGCGCACGACCACGCGCGGACGGGGTCAGCACGGCCACCACAGCGGCCACCACGGTCGGTACAGCCCTCACCAGCGTCGGCAGAGCGCCCGCAGGCGGCAGGCCCAGCCGGCCCACCGGAGCCCGCGGGGTGCGGGAGCGGCGCGGATCTGGAGGATCCGGTGAGTCCGCCGCCCCTCGTGCCCACTCTGGACGGAGCGCTGCGGCCGCAGGCGCCGTCCGGACCGCTGTCGTCCCGGCTGCCGGGCGTCAACCGCCGGCCGACCCTCGTCCGCCAGCTCGCTCTGGCCCTGGTCTGCGCGGCGTACGCCGTCGGTGCCGGGCTCGGCTGGGGTTCGGAGTACGTCGCCAAGATCATGGGCGACTTCGGGCTGAGCGCCGCCGCCGGCATCGCCGCCGTCTCCTGCTTCTTCTACGCCCGCGGTCGCCGCGTCCGTTTCCGAGCGGCCTGGCTGCTGTTCGCCGTCTCCTCGGCGATGGCGGCCCTGGGCAATCTGGTCTGGGGGTGGCACGAGGTCGTCCTGCGGCAGCCCGTACCCAGCCCCAGTTACGCGGACCTGTTCTTCCTGTGCTTCGCGCCACCCGCCATCGTGGGGCTGCTGGTCCTCGCCAAACGGCCGGTGACGAAGGCGGGCTGGATCTGCCTGGGGCTCGACGCCTGGCTGATCGGCGGCTCGCTGCTGACCCTGGCCTGGAGCCTGGCGCTCGCGCAGGCGGCGAAGGCCGAGGGCGGCTCCAGCGTGGCGCACTCCGCGCTCTCGGTGGCCTATCCGCTGCTCGACATCGCCCTCGTCAGCATGGTGCTCGCGCTGCACTTCAGGCGATCGCCCGTGTGCAGATCGGCCGTCAACACCGCCATCGGCGCGCTCGCCCTGACGGTCATGTGCGACGCCCTGTTCACCTCGCCGCTGCTGCACAACAGCTACCGTTCCGGCCAGCTGCTCGACGCCGGCTGGTTCGCCGGCTCGCTGCTGCTCGCGTACGCCCCCTGGGCCGCGTCCCGGCGCGGGCGGCCGTCGGACGAGGACGGATCCGGCGAGCACACGCGCGTGGTGTGCGAGCACCTGCCCGGACAGCGCGGCACCGGCCACCAGCCCGCACCGGCACCCGTCTGCGCACCCGCGGTCACGTCCGTGCCCCCGGTCACGTCCGTGCCCGTGTCCGCGGTCACGTCCGTGTCCGTGTCCGTACCCGCGTCGGTGTCCGTGCCCGCGCCGGGTGAGCGGGGCCGCTATCCGGCCTCCCGGCCCATCACCGGGTCGCTGGCCGCGCTCACGCCGTATCTCGCCGCCGCGGTCTGCACCCTGGGCATCCTCTACAACGTCCTCAACGGCCGCAGCGTCGACCGCGTCGTGCTGCTGACGGGCGGCACCGTGGTGCTCGCGCTCGTCGTACGCCAGGGCATCATGCTGCTCGACAACATCACCCTCACGCAGGAACTGGCCCAGAAGGAGAACCACTTCCGCTCCCTGGTGCAGGGCTCCAGCGACGTCATCATGATCGCCGCCCCCAACGGCGTCCTCCGCTACGTCTCCCCGGCCGCCGCCGGGGTCTACGGGCGGTCGGCCGAGGAGCTGGTCGGCAGTGAACTGGCCGCCCTCATCCATCCGGAGGACCTCGGCTGCGTGGTGCACGAGGCACGCCGGTTCCTGGCCGCCAGCCCGGTCGAGGAGCCGACCACGCGCATCGAGTGCCGCTTCCGCTCCGGTGACGGCGGCTGGCTCAACGTCGAGTCCACCGTCAACCGCCACCACGGCGGCCTGATCTTCAACAGCCGGGACGTGACCGAAAGAGTGCGCCTCCAGGCGCAGCTCCAGCACAACGCCGAGCACGACCCGCTCACCGACCTGCCCAACCGCGCCCTGTTCACCCGGCGCGTCCAGCAGGCCCTGTCCGGCCGCCGTGCCTCCGACCGGGGCGCCGCCCTGCGCGGTACGGCGGTGCTCTTCATCGACCTCGACGGCTTCAAGGCCGTCAACGACACCATCGGGCACCAGGCCGGGGACGAGCTGCTCGTCCAGGCCGCCCGCAGACTCCATGAGGCCGTCCGCCAAGGGGACACCGCCTCCCGACTGGGCGGCGACGAGTTCGCGGCACTGATCATCGGGGACGGCGTCCGGGACCGGACCGCCCGCGAGGGGCACATCCTGGAGCTCGCCGACCGCCTCAGGCTGACCCTCTCGCAGCCCTACCTCATCGACGGAAACGACGTCCGTGTCAACGCCTCCATCGGCGTGGCCTTCGCCGAACCGGGCCTCGGCGCGGGCGAGCTGCTGCGCAACGCCGACCTCGCGATGTACCGCGCCAAGGCGGCCGGCAAGGGGCGCGTCGAGCTGTACCGACCGCACATGCAGCAGGACGTCGTGCGCAAGGCGGAGCTGGCCACGCGACTGCGGGCCGCGCTGCACGACGGGGAGTTCGCACTGCTGCACCAGCCGGTGGTCGCCCTGACGGACGGCCGGATCACGTCGGTCTGCGCGCAGGCGCGCTGGCGCTCCTCCCAGGGGGTGCTGTTCACCCCCGCGGAGTTCCTGCGGGTGGCCGAGGACGGCGACAAGACCGCCGAACTGGACCGCTGGGTGCTCCAGGAGGCCGTCGAGCAGGCCGCCGAACGGGCGACGGCCGGGCTGTCGGTGGCCGTGACCGTCCGCGTGGGAGCTCGCCGGCTGCTGGACCGCTCCATGCCGCTGGGCTCCGTGGAGGCCCTGCTGACCCGGCACGGACTGCCCCCCGGTTCCCTTGTGATCGAGCTGTCGGACATCGATCCACGGGTCGGACTGGACGAGCTGGACCGTCGCCTGAACGCCCTGCGGAGAGTGGGCGTCCGCATCGCCCTGGACGGCTTCGGCAGCGGATACGCGGCGATCACCGCGCTGAGGCGCCTGCCCGTGGACGTCCTCAAGCTCGACCGCGGCATGGTCGAGGGCGTCGTGGAGTCCGCGCGGCTGCACAAGATCACCAGTGGTCTGCTGCGCATCGCCACCGACCTCGGACTCAAGTCCGTGGCCGACGGAGTGGACCTGCCCGAACAGATCGTCGCCCTGCGCGCGATGGGCTGCACGCACGGGCAGGGCGCGGCGTTCTCCGGGCCACTGGACGAGTACCGGCTGCGTAGAGCGCTCGCAACCGGCCACTACCCGGTGCCGCACGGCCCTGTCGAACCGGCGTTCGCCGGCGGCGTCGCGTCCGGGCTGCCGACCGCCCTGCGGGGTGGCACGTCCCTTCGTTCACATAATGAGACTCCTGTCCCACCCACTTGACAGTGGGTGCGGGTCGGGAGGAAGGTCAGTGCCATGCGCACCCGAATTCTCGTACTTGGAAAGCGCGTCGGCTGAGCTGGTGACGTCCGGACCGACCCGGACTCCCAGCGACCCACACCCGGCGCGCTCCCCTCGCTTGCCTTTTGGCACGAGGGGTTTTTTGTTGCACCAGCACCGCTGAGCAACAGCCGCACACCGCCCGAAACCTCGCAAAAAACCCTCAGCATCGAGAAGAGAATGCCGATGACCGAGCAGGCCACCGGGGCCCATCACCCGCAGCCGCGGCCCCGATCCGGAGGACAGTCCGCCCCCGAGCACGTCACGGGTGCGCAGTCCCTCATCCGCTCTCTCGAGGAGGT
The DNA here is from genome assembly GCF_031845825.1 of Streptomyces lancefieldiae. NCBI lineage: Bacteria > Bacillati > Actinomycetota > Actinomycetes > Kitasatosporales > Streptomycetaceae > Streptomyces > Streptomyces lancefieldiae. The sequence continues at coordinate 94,859 of NZ_JAVRFH010000003.1, forward strand.
CGGCGCCGACACGGTATTCGGCATTCCCGGCGGTACGATCCTTCCGGCGTACGACCCGTTGATGGACTCCACCAGGGTGCGCCACGTGCTGGTCCGCCACGAGCAGGGCGCGGGCCACGCGGCCACCGGCTACGCGCAGGCCACCGGCAAGGTCGGCGTCTGCATGGCGACCTCGGGACCCGGCGCGACCAACCTGGTCACCCCGATCGCCGACGCCAACATGGACTCCGTGCCGCTGGTCGCGATCACCGGGCAGGTGGTCTCCTCCTCGATCGGCACGGACGCCTTCCAGGAGGCGGACATCGTCGGCATCAGCATGCCGATCACCAAGCACAGCTTCCTGGTCACCAAGGCCGAGGACATCCCCCGGGTGATCGCGCAGGCGTTCCACATCGCCTCCACCGGCCGCCCCGGGCCGGTCCTGGTCGACATCCCCAAGGACATCCTCCAGAAGAAGACCACCTTCTCCTGGCCGCCGGTCATGGACCTGCCCGGCTACCGCCCGGTCACCAAGCCGCACGCCAAGCAGATCCGCGAGGCGGCCAAGCTCATCACCGCCGCCAAGCGCCCCGTGCTCTACGTCGGCGGCGGCGTCGTCAAGGCCCGGGCCACCGCCGAGCTGAAGGTCCTCGCCGAGCTCACCGGAGCGCCCGTCACCACCACCCTGATGGCGCTCGGCGCGTTCCCCGACAGCCACCCGCTGCACGTGGGAATGCCGGGCATGCACGGTGCGGTCACCGCCGTCACCGCGCTGCAGAAGGCCGACCTGATCGTCGCCCTCGGCGCCCGCTTCGACGACCGCGTCACCGGCAAGCTGGACAGCTTCGCGCCGTACGCCAAGATCGTCCACGCCGACATCGACCCGGCCGAGATCGGCAAGAACCGCGCGGCCGACGTGCCGATCGTCGGCGACGCCCGCGAGGTCATCGCCGACCTCGTGCAGGCGGTCCAGAAGGAGCACAGCGAGGGCAACCGGGGCGACTACGCCGCCTGGTGGAAGGACCTCACCCGCTGGCGCGACACCTACCCCCTCGGCTACGACCAGCCCGAGGACGGCTCGCTCTCCCCGCAGGCGGTCATCGAGCGGATCGGGCAGCTCGCACCCGAGGGCACGATCTTCGCGGCCGGCGTGGGCCAGCACCAGATGTGGGCCGCGCACTTCGTCCAGTACGAGCAGCCCGCCACCTGGCTGAACTCCGGCGGCGCCGGAACCATGGGCTACGCCGTCCCGGCCGCCATGGGCGCCAAGGCCGGCATGCCCGACCGGACCGTCTGGGCCATCGACGGCGACGGCTGCTTCCAGATGACCAACCAGGAACTGACCACCTGTGCCCTGAACAACATCCCGATCAAGGTCGCCGTCATCAACAACGGCGCCCTCGGGATGGTCCGCCAGTGGCAGACCCTGTTCTACAACCAGCGGTACTCCAACACCGTGCTGCACTCCGGTCCCGAGGACGTCAACCCGGACGCCCGCGGCACCCGGGTCCCCGACTTCGTCAAGCTGTCGGAGGCCATGGGCTGCTACGCCATCCGCTGCGAGGACCCGGCCGATCTCGACAAGGTCATCGAGGAGGCCAACTCCATCAACGACCGCCCCGTCGTCATCGACTTCATCGTCCACGAGGACGCGATGGTGTGGCCGATGGTCGCCGCCGGCACCTCCAACGACGAGATCATGGCCGCCCGGGACGTCCGCCCCGACTTCGGCGACAACGAAGACGACTGAGAGCCGTCGGGACTTCAAGCAGAGGAAGCAGACCATGTCCAAGCACACGCTCTCCGTCCTGGTGGAGAACACGCCCGGCATCCTCGCCCGGATCGCCGCGCTCTTCTCCCGCCGCGGCTTCAACATCGACTCGCTCGCCGTCGGCGTCACCGAACACCCCGACATCTCCCGCATCACCATCGTCGTGAGCGTCGAGGAGTTCCCGCTGGAGCAGGTGACCAAGCAGCTCAACAAGCTGGTCAACGTGCTGAAGATCGTCGAGCTGGAGCCCACCCAGGCCGTCCAGCGCGAACTCGTTCTGGTGAAGGTGCGCTCCGACAACGAGACGCGCTCCCAGATCGTCGAGATCGTCCAGCTGTTCCGCGCCAAGACCGTCGACGTCTCCCCGGAGGCCGTCACCATCGAGGCCACCGGCAGCAGCGACAAGCTGTCCGCGATGCTCAAGATGCTGGAACCGTACGGCATCAAGGAACTCGTCCAGTCCGGCACGATCGCCATCGGCCGCGGCGCCCGTTCGATCACGGACCGCTCGCTGCGCGCACTCGACCGGTCCGCATAACGACGGATACGGGCGGTCGGCGCCCATTCCGGCCGCCCGTATTCCGAGACCCCGAAACTTCCCTTCCCCTCACCGGCATACGGTGGGACGCAACACCGCACACAAGGAGAGAACCCAGTGGCCGAGCTGTTCTACGACGCCGACGCCGACCTGTCCATCATCCAGGGCCGCAAGGTCGCGGTCATCGGGTACGGCAGCCAGGGCCACGCCCACGCCCTGTCGCTGCGCGACTCCGGCGTCGACGTGCGCGTCGGTCTGCACGAGGGCTCCAAGTCCAAGGCCAAGGCCGAGGAGCAGGGCCTGCGCGTGGTGAGCCCGTCGGAGGCCGCCGCCGAGGCCGACGTCATCATGATCCTCGTCCCGGACCCCATCCAGGCCCAGGTCTACGAGGAGCACATCAAGGACAACCTGAAGGACGGCGACGCGCTGTTCTTCGGTCACGGCCTGAACATCCGCTACGGCTTCATCAAGCCCCCGGCCGGCGTGGACGTCTGCATGGTCGCCCCCAAGGGTCCGGGCCACCTGGTGCGCCGTCAGTACGAGGAGGGCCGCGGCGTCCCGTGCATCGCCGCCGTCGAGCAGGACGCGACCGGCAAGGCGTTCGCGCTGGCCCTGTCGTACGCGAAGGGCATCGGCGGCACCCGCGCCGGCGTCATCAAGACGACCTTCACCGAGGAGACCGAGACCGACCTCTTCGGTGAGCAGGCCGTCCTCTGCGGTGGCACCGCCGCGCTGGTGAAGGCGGGCTTCGAGACGCTGACCGAGGCGGGCTACCAGCCGGAGATCGCCTACTTCGAGTGCCTGCACGAGCTGAAGCTGATCGTGGACCTCATGTACGAGGGCGGCCTGGAGAAGATGCGCTGGTCGATCTCCGAGACCGCCGAGTGGGGCGACTACGTCACCGGCCCGCGGATCATCACGGACGCCACCAAGGCCGAGATGAAGAAGGTCCTCGCCGAGATCCAGGACGGCACGTTCGCCAAGAACTGGATGGACGAGTACCACGGCGGTCTGAAGAAGTACAACGAGTACAAGAAGCAGGACTCCGAGCACCTGCTGGAGACCACCGGCAAGGAGCTGCGCAAGCTCATGAGCTGGGTCGACGAGGAGGCGTAAGCCTCACCGCGGAGGGGGCCGGGGCGACATCGCCCCGGCCCCCTCGGCGAACCCCGGGTAACGTCGTACGTACGGCGTTGTCCAACCCGTCCAGCCACGGACGGGTGATCCTTCCGCAGAGGCGCAGGACGGCGCCCGTCACGCCACTACACTGCTGAACACATACGCGTCAGGCCCACAGCGTCGTGCGTCTTCCACGCGGCTTAGCGACACCGAATGCGGCCGTCGGGACGGCCGTCCGCATTGGACTTGTGAGGACTCACGTGAGCTCGAAACCCGTCGTACTCATCGCCGAAGAGCTGTCGCCCGCGACCGTGGACGCGCTCGGCCCCGACTTCGAGATCCGCCAGTGCAACGGCGCGGACCGGGCCGAACTGCTCCCCGCCATCGCCGACGTGGACGCGATCCTGGTCCGCTCCGCCACCAAGGTCGACGCCGAGGCCATCGCCGCCGCCAAGAAGCTCAAGGTCGTCGCACGAGCCGGCGTCGGCCTGGACAACGTCGACGTCTCCGCCGCCACCAAGGCCGGCGTGATGGTGGTCAACGCCCCGACCTCCAACATCGTGACCGCCGCCGAACTGGCCTGCGGTCTGCTCATCGCCACCGCCCGCAACATCCCGCAGGCCAACGCCGCGCTGAAGAACGGCGAGTGGAAGCGCAGCAAGTACACCGGCGTCGAGCTGGCCGAGAAGACCCTCGGTGTCGTCGGCCTCGGCCGCATCGGCGCCCTCGTCGCGCAGCGCATGTCGGCCTTCGGCATGAAGGTCGTCGCCTACGACCCCTACGTGCAGCCCGCGCGGGCCGCGCAGATGGGCGTCAAGGTGCTGTCGCTGGACGAGCTGCTCGAGGTCTCCGACTTCATCACCGTCCACCTGCCCAAGACCCCCGAGACCCTCGGTCTGATCGGCGACGAGGCGCTGCGCAAGGTCAAGCCCAGCGTCCGCATCGTCAACGCCGCGCGTGGCGGCATCGTCGACGAGGAGGCGCTGTACTCGGCGCTGAAGGAGGGCCGCGTCGCCGGCGCCGGCCTGGACGTGTACGCCAAGGAGCCCTGCACGGACTCCCCGCTGTTCGAGTTCGACGAGGTCGTCTGCACCCCGCACCTCGGCGCCTCCACCGACGAGGCGCAGGAGAAGGCCGGCATCGCCGTCGCCAAGTCGGTCCGCCTCGCCCTCGCCGGTGAGCTGGTCCCCGACGCGGTGAACGTCCAGGGCGGCGTCATCGCCGAGGACGTCAAGCCGGGCCTGCCGCTCGCCGAGCGCCTCGGCCGCATCTTCACCGCGCTCGCCGGCGAGGTCGCCGTCCGCCTCGACGTCGAGGTCTACGGCGAGATCACCCAGCACGACGTGAAGGTGCTGGAGCTCTCCGCCCTCAAGGGCGTCTTCGAGGACGTCGTGGACGAGACGGTCTCCTACGTCAACGCCCCGCTGTTCGCCCAGGAGCGCGGCGTCGAGGTCCGGCTGACCACCAGCTCGGAGTCCCCGGAGCACCGCAACGTGGTCACCGTGCGCGGCACCCTCGCGGACGGCGAGGAGGTGTCGGTCTCCGGCACGCTGGCCGGCCCCAAGCACCTCCAGAAGATCGTCGCCGTCGGAGAGTACGACGTCGACCTCGCCCTCGCCGACCACATGGTGGTGCTGCGCTACGAGGACCGCCCCGGCGTCGTCGGCACCGTCGGCCGCGTCATCGGCGAGGCCGGCATCAACATCGCCGGCATGCAGGTCGCCCGCGCGACGGTGGGCGGCGAGGCGCTGGCCGTGCTGACCGTCGACGACACGGTGCCCGCCGGGGTTCTGGCGGAGGTTTCGGCGGAGATCGGCGCGACGTCGGCCCGTTCGGTGAATCTGGTCTGACCGGCCCTCGGAAGTAGGCCTCACACGCCGGACGGGCTGAGCTGGTCAGCCTGTCCGGCGTTTGTCGTGTCCGTTTCGGGACGCACCCGGATGTGCCGCAGCCCCGCGGCGGCCAGTCCCGCCGCCCCGAGGAGCAGCAGCGCCGCCGCGACCGCGGCACCCCGCATTCCGTCGGTGAACGCCTCGCGTGCCGCCGTGGCCAGGGCGTCTCCCGCGCGCCCCGGTAGGTCGGCGGCGACTGTCAGTGCGCCACCCAGGGTCTCCCGGGCCGGAGCGGGGGCGTCCGACGGGATGCCGTGGCGGTAGAGGGCCGTACCGATGGATCCGAGGGCGGCCATGCCCAGGGCGCCGCCGAACTCGGTGCCGGTTTCGAGCAGTGAGGAGGCGGCGCCCGCCTTCTCGACCGGGGCCGAGCTCAGGGCCAGGTCGGTGAGCTGCGACATCACGACGACGATGCCGGCGGCGAGGACACCGCAGGCGGCCAGCACCAGCCACAGCGAGTCGGTACCGGCCAGGGCCAGCAGCCCGTAGCCCCCCGCGGCGATGGCGAAGCCGGCCGTCACGACGTACGCGCGCTCGGCACCGCGCTGGACCAGGTGGGCGGCGACGGGTGCGGCGGCGCCGATGAGCACCGAGGGCAGCAGACTCCACAGCGCGGCCTCCAGCGCGCTCTTGTCCAGGACCGACTGCAGGTACTGGGTGGTGAAGTACGCCGAGCCCATCATCCCGAAGGCCGACACGGTGTTGAGCACGAGCGCCGGGGTGAAACCGTGTCCGCGGAAGAGGGCGGGTGAGATCATCGGCGAGGCCGTGGTGCGCTGGCGCTGCACGAACAGCGCCGCGAACAGCAGGCCGACGGTGATCGAGACGACGTAGCGGACGTGCCAGCCCTCGGAGGGCAGTTCCTTCAGGCCGTAGACCACGGGCAGTACCGCCGCCATCGACAGCGGGACGCTCAGCAGGTCGAAGCGGCCGGGGGAGGGGTTCTTGGACTCGGGGAGCAGGACCGGGCCGATGACCAGCAGCAGGACCATGGCGGGCAGGTTGACCAGGAAGACCGAGCCCCACCAGAAGTGCTCGACGAGGACGCCGCTCGTCACCGAGCCGAGCGCGATCCCGGCCGTCATCACGCCGGACCACAGCCCGATCGCCTTCGCCCGCTGGGCGGGATCGGTGAACATCGTGCGGACCAGCGCCATCGTCGACGGCATCAGGGTGGCGCCGCCGATGCCGAGGATCGCGCGGGCCGCGATCAGCGTCTCGGCGGTGTGGGCGTAGGCCGCGAGCAGGGACGCCGCGCCGAAGGCCACCGCCCCGAGGAGGAGCAGCTTGCGGCGGCCGATGCGGTCGCCCAGCGACCCCATCGTCATCAGCAGGCCGGCCAGCACGAAGCCGTAGATGTCGAAGATCCACAGCTGCTGGCTGCCGCTCGGTTCCAGGTCCGCGCTGATCTCCGGGACCGCGAAGTAGAGGACGGAGACGTCCATGGACACCAGGAGCAGCGGAAGCATCAGTACGGCCAGGGCGGTCCATTCGCGGCGCCCGGCACGGGAGGGGTGCGTCGTCATACCGGGGACTGTACGCATGTCTTATACGACTGTCTAGAACGAATGTACAAGACGTTTGTATGTATCGGGGTAGGGTGGTCCCATGGGACACCGTGAGGATCTGCTCGAAGGCGCCAAGCGCTGCCTGCTCGCCAAGGGGTTCGTGCGTACGACGGCGCGTGACATCGTCCATGAGTCGGGCACCAACCTGGGGTCGATCGGCTACCACTACGGGTCGAAGGACGCGCTGCTCGCACAGGCGTACGTGGCGATGGTGGAGAACATGTCCGAGGACTTCGACGGCGAGATCCGGGGCGAGCCCGGCTCGCTGGAGCGGTTCGCCTCGGCGTGGTCGAACATCATCGGCACCATGCGGGCCCCGGGGTCGATGTGGCGGCTCAGCATGGAGATCGTGGCCATGGGCGACCAGCTCCCCGAAGTGCGCGACCATCTCGCCCGGGCCCAGCGCGAGGGTTCGCGCGGTTTCGTCGCGATGTTCTCCGGGGTGCCCGAGGAGGATGTGACGGAGGAGGCCGTGGACACGCTCGGCAGCTTCTACACGACCCTGATGATGGGCCTGATGGCCCAGTGGACCTTCGACCCGAAGTCGGCGCCCGAGGCCGGGCAGCTCACCGACGGCCTGCGGCAGGTGATCCGGGGAGTCACCGCTACAGGCGAAACGCCTTGAGCGCCATGTGCAGCAGCAGCCGGTCCTCGCCGTCGTCCAGGTCCAGGCCCGTGAGCTGTTCGACGCGGGAGAGACGGTAGTACAGCGTCTGGCGGTGGATTCCCAGCTCCGCGGCCGTGCGGCCGGCCTGGCCCGCGCAGTCCAGGTAGACCTCCGCGGTGCGGGCCAGTTCGCGGTGGGCGGGGGAGAACAGCACCCGCACCACGGGGTCGTGCGCGGACTGCGGAGGCAGCGCGGTCAGCAGGCGGAACGGCCCGATGGACGTCCACTCGGCGACCGGGCCGAACCGGGTCTCGGCGCGCGCCGCCCGGGCCGCCGCCGCCGCCTCCCACCAGGCGGCCCCCAGCTCCGCGAGCCCGGTGCGCGGCGCGGAGACCCCCGCCGCCGCCCCGGCCCCGGACGCCCCGCCCGCGCCCCGCGCCCGCTCCAGCAGCCGCCCCGCCGCCGACGTCGCCGGGGTCGGCACGTCCGCCGAGCGCAGCCGGACCAGCAGCGCCAGTGACTGGGCCGCGGTGCCCCACGGCACCGTGCACAGTGCCGTCGCCCCCGGCACCGTACGGACGGAGGGAGCGTCGTCGGGGTCGGCGGACGGCCAGGGCGCCACGCACACCACCGCGTGCGGGGTGTCCGCGCGGGAGCCCAGCGCGGTGCGCAGTTCGGCCACGGCCATGTCCCGCTGCCAGTCCCGCTCGGCGGTCAGTACCGCCCGCAGCTCCCGGCTCAGGTCCGCGCCGTGCTGCGCCTCGTCCGCGAGCAGCGCGCCGATCCGGGCGGTGACCTCCATGGCCGCCGTCAGCTGCCGCTCCGTCGGGCCCGGGTCGGTGTCCAGGAGCCACACGTACCCCAGCACCACACCCCGGTGGCGGGCCGGCAGACAGGTGCGCCCCCGGTACACCCCCGCCTCCGGGGTCGGCGGAATGCGGACCGGGCCGGTCGCGCGGGTGATGCCGAAGCTCTCGAACCAGGCACGCACGGCCGCCGTGGAACGCCGGGTGAGGATCGAACGGGTGCGCACGGGGTCCAGGGCGGAGGGGTCGAGGTCGCCCTCGCTGTCGTACGCGCCGAAGGCGATCAGCTCGAAGTCGCGGTTCTCCAGGGTCGCGGGCGCGCCCAGCAGCTCGGAGATCTCGTCGACGAGGTCCTGGTAGTGGGCACTGGAACCTCCGGAACCTCTGGAATCCGACGTCACCCGGGCATTCTGCCGCATTTCCGTTCGCCTTTCATACACGTGTCTGAGATCCGCGGCACGGATGCGTGACAGCTGTCGATGGCCGACGATCGGGGGGATCCTTAGATTTCACGGTGGTTCTCCGTGCCGTTCCCCGATCGCCGGGTGGCGGCCCCTGTGTTGGTTGGTAAGTGGAGGTGCCCCGTGCTGGGTCCCGTGATTCTCGCCGCGTCGCGCAGCGACCGGATGCGTCGTATGGTTTCGGCCGCGCCCGTGACCAAGCCGGTCGTCGACCGGTTCATCCCCGGCGAGACGGTCGACGAGGTGCTGCCGATCATCCAGGGCCTGACCGGCCAGGGCCTGGAACTGACGATGGACGTCGTCGGCGAGGACATCACGAACCCGGCCCAGGCCGAGGCCGCCCGTGACGCCTACCTGGAGCTGATCGACCGGCTGCGGCCGCTGGACCTCGGCACCCGTGCCGAGATGTCGGTGAAGCTCTCGATGTTCGGCCAGGCACTGGACGGCGGCCACGAGCTGGCCCTGAAGAACGTCCGCCCGGTCGTCGAGGCCGCCGCCGAGATCGGCACCACGGTCACCCTCGACGCCGAGGACCACACCACCCTCGACTCGATGTTCGCCATCCACGAGGAGCTGCGCAAGGACGTCCCGCAGACCGGCTGCGTCATCCAGGCCTACCTCTTCCGCACCGAGGCCGACGCGCGCCGGCTCGCCGACAGCGGCAGTCGCGTACGGTTGGTGAAGGGCGCCTACAAGGAGCCCGCAGAGGTCGCGTACCAGCAGCGCCACGAGATCGACAAGGCGTACGTGCGCATCCTGCGCACCCTGATGGAGGGCGAGGGCTACCCGATGATCGGGTCGCACGACCCGCGCCTGATCTCCATCGCCCAGGAGCTGGCCCGCACCGCCGGGCGCAAGCTCGACGAGTACGAGTTCCAGATGCTGTACGGCATCCGCGGCGACGAGCACCTGCGGCTCGCCGCCGAGGGCCACCGCATGCGCGTGTACACCGCCTACGGCACCGACTGGTACGGCTACTTCATGCGCCGTCTGGCGGAGAAGCCGGCGAACCTCCGGTTCTTCGTCCGCTCGATGGTCACCAAGGGCTGAGCCCGCACCCGCTCGCACAACCCGCTCAGTAAGGAGTTACGGAACTCATGGACGCTGTGACCCAGGTCCCCACCCCCGTCAACGAGCCGGTGCACGGCTACGCCCCCGGCTCGCCCGAGCGTGCCCGTCTGGAGGCCAAGCTGAAGGAGCTGGCCGACAACCCGATCGACCTGCCCTGCACCATCGGCGGCGTCAAGCGGATGGGTGGCGGCGAGCGCTTCGACGTCGTGCAGCCGCACAACCACAAGGCGCGCCTGGGCACCTACGCCAACGCCACCCAGCAGGACGCGCAGGACGCCGTCGACGCGGCCCTCGCCGCCGCCCCGGCGTGGCGTGCGATGTCCTTCGACGACCGCGCGGCGATCATCCTGCGCGCCGCCGAGCTGCTGTCCGGCCCGTGGCGCGAGACCATCGCCGCCTCCACCATGCTCGGCCAGTCCAAGACGGCCCAGCAGGCCGAGATCGACAGCCCCTGCGAGCTGGTCGACTTCTGGCGCTTCAACGTCCACTACGCGCGGAACATCCTGGCCGAGCAGCCCCCGGCCAACTCGCCGGGCGTGTGGAACCGCATGGACCACCGCCCGCTGGAGGGCTTCGTCTACGCGATCACGCCGTTCAACTTCAGCGCGATCGCGGCCAACCTGCCCACCGCCCCGGCCCTGATGGGCAACGTGGTGGTCTGGAAGCCGTCCCCGACGCAGACCCACGCCGCCGTGCTGCTCATGGAGCTGCTGGAGGAGGCCGGTCTGCCCAAGGGCGTCATCAACCTGGTCACCGGTGACGGCCTGGAGGTCTCCGAGGTCGCCCTGAACCACCGCGACCTGGCCGGCATCCACTTCACCGGCTCGACCAGGACCTTCCAGCACCTGTGGAAGACGGTCGGCAACAACATCGAGAAGTACCGCACCTACCCGCGTCTGGTCGGCGAGACCGGCGGCAAGGACTTCCTGGTCGCCCACCCGTCGGCCGACCGTGCGGTGCTCAAGACCGCCCTGACCCGCGGTGCCTTCGAGTACCAGGGCCAGAAGTGCAGTGCCACCTCCCGCGCGTACATCCCGGCGTCGATCTGGAACGACGGCTTCAAGGAGGAGTTCGCCGCCGAGGTCGACTACCTCACCATGGGTGACGTCACCGACCTGTCGAACTTCGTCGGCGCCGTCATCGACGAGCGGTCCTTCGCCAAGAACAAGGCCGCCATCGACCGCGCCAAGGAGGACGACGCCTGCACGATCGTCGCGGGCGGCTCCTACGACGACTCGGTCGGCTACTTCGTCCGCCCGACCGTCATCGAGTGCACCGACCCGGAGAACGAGGTCTTCCGCACCGAGTACTTCGGCCCGATCCTCGCCGTGTACGTGTACGACGACAGCAAGGCCGACGCGTACGACGAGATGCTGACCCAGATGGAGTCGGTGTCCGACTACGCCCTCACCGGCTCGGTCATCTCCAACGACCGCGCGGCGGCGGCGTACACGATGGAGAAGCTGCGCTACGCGGCCGGCAACTTCTACATCAACGACAAGTCGACCGGCGCCGTGGTCGGCCAGCAGCCCTTCGGCGGCGGCCGTGCCTCCGGCACCAACGACAAGGCCGGCGCCCCGCAGAACCTGATGCGCTGGACCCTGACCCGCGCCATCAAGGAGACGCTGGTCGCGCCGACCGACTACACGTACCCGCACATGGGCTGACGCCCGCACCCGAACGCCCGACGGGCCAGGTCAGCCGACCTGGCCCGTCGGGCGTTCGCGCAGACCGGGGCCGTGTGACCGAGGGCACCGTCTCAGATAGTAGGAAGTCCGAGTAATTGTGGAGACAGACGCTCCGCGCTCCCTTAGCTTTGTAGGAGCCGAACGTCCCGCTCGATCGAGCGAATGGCGGTCGTGGGCCGGGCCCCGTGCAGGCAATCCCTGCGGCACCGTGCTCCCCGCCCCTTCCGGCGTCTCGTAAACCCTTTTCTCCGCACTTCCGTGTGCTGTGCCGAAGGAGTCGATCCCCATGGCCGAGACGACCGTCCGCCGCCGAGTCCGCCACCTCTCCCGTACCGGCGACTCCGACCGCAAGAACGCCGCCGCCGCCCTCCAGCGCGCCCTGGACCGCCGGGACAACGGCGGCGCCACCGGCCACTGAGCCGTACGCGACAGCCAGGCGTCCGCATGGCGGACGCCTCATGTCATCCCGTGGGACGGCGGGTAGGGTGCTGCGCATGTCGGCAAGCTCTCGCATCCTCAATCTCGCAGTGATCCCCGGTGACGGCATCGGCCAGGAGGTCGTGGCCGAAGGCCTCAAGGTCCTCTCCGCCGTCCTTCCGAAGGATGTGAAGCTGGAGACCAAGGAATTCGACTTCGGCGCCCGGCGTTACCACGCCACCGGTGAGACCCTCACCGACGCCGACCTCGACGCCCTCAAGGCGCACGACGCCATCCTGCTCGGCGCGATCGGCGACCCGTCGGTGCCGTCCGGTGTGCTGGAGCGCGGCTTCCTGCTGAAGCTCCGCTTCGCCTTCGACCACCACGTCAACCTGCGGCCGTCGAAGCTGCTCCCGGGTGTCGCCACCCCCCTCGCGGGCCAGCCGGAGATCGACTTCGTCGTCGTCCGCGAGGGCACCGAGGGACCGTACACCGGCAACGGCGGCACCATCCGCAAGGGCACCGAGCACGAGGTCGCCACCGAGGTCTCCGTCAACACGGCCTTCGGTGTCGAGCGCGTGGTCCGCGACGCCTTCGCCCGCGCGCAGGCCCGCCCGCGCAAGAAGCTGGCGCTGATCCACAAGAACAACGTGCTGACCTTCGCGGGTCACCTGTGGACGAACGTCTTCAACAAGGTGGCCGAGGAGTACCCCGAGGTCTCCACCGAGTACATGCACGTCGACGCGGCGACCATCTACCTGGTCACCCAGCCCGAGCGCTTCGACGTGATCGTCACCGACAACCTCTTCGGCGACATCATCACCGACCTCGCCGCGGCCGTCTCCGGCGGCATCGGCGTCGCCGCGAGCGGGAACATCAACCCGTCCGGCGCGTTCCCCTCGATGTTCGAGCCGGTCCACGGTTCCGCGCCCGACATCGCCGGCCAGGGCAAGGCCGACCCCACCGCCACGGTCCTGTCCGTCGCCCTGCTGCTGCGCCACCTCGGCCACGAGGCCGAGGCCACCCGGATCGAGGACGCGGTCTCCGCCGACCTCGGCGAGCGCGGTGACCTGCCCGCCCGGAGCACCTCCGAGATCGGCGACGCACTCGCCGCACGAGTAGCCGGCTGACCGGGCCGCACACTCGAAACCCAACCTTTCGAAGCCGCCGGGTCCACAAAACAAGGCACCCGGCGGCTTTCACCTGTCCCCGCCGGGTGCGACCATCGACCCCTGGGCCGCATTCACCCCGTTTCAGCCGACGCGGACCCGCGCGCGATAATCGAACGCGGAGCCGCGGTATGAGGGAATGCTCGGACGTCCTAACACCGGCCACCGGCCGTACGGGCGTGAGCGCGGCCCGTCACGACAACCGGTGAAGGACATCAATCCATGACGACGCCCACGATCGAGCTCAAGCCCTCCTCCAGCCCGCTCTCCGCCACCGAGCGCGAGGCGATCCTGGCCAACCCGGGGTTCGGCCGCCACTTCACCGATCACATGGTGACGATCAAGTGGACGGAGGGCCGCGGCTGGCACGACGCGGAGCTGGTCCCCTACGGGCCGATCTCTCTCGACCCCTCCACGCACGTCCTCCACTACGGGCAGGAGATCTTCGAGGGCCTCAAGGCCTACCGCCAGCCGGACGGCTCGGTCGCGCTCTTCCGTCCCGAGGCCAACGCGCGCCGCTTCCGCACCTCCGCCCGCCGCATGGCCATGGCCGAGCTGCCCGAGGAGCTGTTCATCGCGGCCCTGGACGCGCTGCTCACCCAGGACGCCGACTGGGTGCCGGCGCACGGCGGCGAGGAGTCCCTCTACCTGCGCCCGTTCATGTTCGCCTCGGAGACCGGGCTCGGCGTCCACCCGGCCACCGAGTACCTGTTCATGCTGATCGCCTCGCCGTCCGGCGCCTACTTCGCCGGCGGCGTCAAGCCGGTCACCATCTGGGTCTCCGAGGACCACGTCCGCGCCGTCCCCGGCGGCACCGGCGACGCCAAGACCGGCGGCAACTACGCGGCCTCCCTGCTGCCCCAGGCCGAGGCCGCCGCGCACGGCTGCGACCAGGTCGTCTACCTCGACGCGGTGAGCCGCACCAAGGTCGAGGAGAGCGGCAGCATGAACATCGCGTTCGTCTACGGCGACCGCGTCGTCACCCCCGAGCTGAGCGGCTCGATCCTGGAGGGCATCACCCGCGACTCCCTCCTCCAGGTCGCCCGTGACCTCGGCTACACCGCCGAGGAGGGTGTCGTCACCCTCGAGCAGTGGCGCGAGGACGCGAAGTCCGGCGCCCTGACCGAGGTCTTCGCCTGCGGCACCGCCGCCGTGGTCACGCCCATCGGCCACGTCAAGACGAAGGGTGGCGCCTGGACCCACGGCGACGGCACGCCCGGCCCGGTCACCTCGCGCCTGCGCGAGGCGCTGCTCGGCATCCAGCGCGGTGTCACCGAGGACCGGCACGGCTGGATGCACCGGCTCGGCTAGGACCCACAGCCCTCCCGGTCGTCGACAGGGCCGCCCCGGACTCCGTGTCCGTGGCGGCCCGGCGCTTTCCGGCCCGGCGCCGCCCCTTGAGCGAAGTTTAGAGTGCTGCTCTAAATATCGGACGCCAGGTCCTCGGCACACCTTCCCCTTTCTCGCACTATGCGTTTAGAGTCATGTTCTAAAACTCGTGCAGGCAAGGAGATGCCACGTCGTGAGACTGACTCCCACGGAACGTGACCGGCTGCTGCTCTTCGGGGCGGCCGAGCTGGCCCGCGCCCGCCGTGCGCGCGGACTCAGGCTGAACGTGCCGGAGGCGACCGCGCTGATCGCCGACACCGTGTGCGAGGCCGCCCGCGACGGCGCGCGCCTCGCCCAGGCCGTCGAGCGCGCCCGGTCCGTACTCGGCCCGGACGACGTGCTGCCCGGTGTCGCGGACGTGGTCACCGAGGTGCACGTGGAGGCCGTCTTCGACGACGGGTCGCGGCTCGCGGTCGTCTCCGACCCCATCGGGGGCGGGACGCTCGGTGCGGCGGGTCCGGGGGCCTTGTTGCCCGGACCCGCCCACGCCGACCCCGAGGCCGCGGTCCGCATCCAGGTCACCAACACCGCGACCGTGCCGGTCTCCGTCACCTCCCACTTCCACTTCTTCGAGGCCAACCCGCGCCTGGACTTCGACCGCGAGCAGGCCTACGGCATGCGCCTCGCCGTCCCCGCCGGTTCCTCGGTCCGCTTCGGACCCGGCGAACGCGTGGAGGTCGGCCTCGTGCCCATCGGCGGCGCGCGGGTGGCCATCGGCTTCGCCGGACTGGTCGACGGCCCGCTGGACGCGCGGGGCGCGAAGGAAGAGGCCCTGCGCCGGGCCGCCGCCTGCGGATACCTGGGAGCAGACCGATGAGCATCGACCCGTACGCGTACGCCGCCGCCCACGGCCCCCGCGCCGGCGACCGGGTCCGCCTCGGTGACTCGGGTCTGGTGGTCCGGGTGGAGTCCGACGCCCAGAACCACGGCGACGAGTTCCTCGCCGGCTTCGGCAAGACCGCCCGCGACGGACTGCACCTCAAGGCCGCCTCCGTGCGCGAGACCTGCGACGTCGTCATCAGCAACGTCGTCGTGATCGACGCGGTGCAGGGGATCAGGAAGGTCTCCATCGGCATCCGCGAGGGCCGGATATGCGGGATCGGCCGGGCCGGGAACCCGGACACCCTCGACGGCGTCGACGTCGTGGTCGGCACGGGCACGTCCATCGTCTCCGGCGAGGGGCTCATCGCCACCGCCGGGGCCGTCGACACCCACGTCCACCTGCTCTCCCCGCGCATCATGGAGGCGTCGCTGGCGTCCGGCGTGACGACGATCATCGGGCAGGAGTTCGGCCCGGTCTGGGGCGTCGGCGTCAACTCGCCCTGGGCGCTGCGGCACGCGTTCGGCGCCTTCGACGCCTGGCCGGTCAACATCGGTTTCCTGGGCCGGGGTTCGTCCTCCGATCCGGCGCCCCTGATCGAGGCGCTGGCCGAGGGGGGCGCGAGCGGCTTCAAGGTGCACGAGGACATGGGCGCCCACACCCGCGCGCTCGACACCGCGCTGCGCGTCGCCGAGGAACACGACGTCCAGGTCGCCCTGCACAGCGACGGGCTGAACGAGTGCCTCTCCGTGGAGGACACCCTCCGCGTCCTGGAGGGCCGCACCATCCACGCCTTCCACATCGAGGGCTGCGGCGGCGGACACGTCCCCAACGTCCTGAAGATGGCCGGCGTCCCCCACGTCATCGGCTCCTCCACCAACCCCACCCTGCCCTTCGGCCGGGACGCGGTCGCCGAGCACTACGGCATGATCGTCTCCGTCCACGACCTCAAGACCGACCTGCCGGGCGACGCCGCCCTGGCCCGCGACCGCATCCGCGCCGGGACGATGGGCGCCGAGGACGTGCTGCACGACCTCGGCGCGATCGGCATCACCTCCTCCGACGCGCAGGGCATGGGCCGGGCCGGCGAGACGGTCCGCCGCACCTTCGCGATGGCCGGGAAGATGAAGGCCGAGTTCGGCGCCCCCGACGACGACAACGACAACGAGCGCGTCCTGCGCTACATCGCCAAGCTGACCATCAACCCCGCCATCGCCCACGGACTGGCCCACGAGGTCGGCTCGATCGAGACCGGCAAGCTCGCCGACATCGTGCTGTGGCGCCCGGAGTACTTCGGGGCCAAGCCGCAGCTCGTCCTCAAGTCCGGCTTCCCGGCGTACGGCGTGGTCGGCGACCCGAACGCGGCCACCGACACCTGCGAACCCCTCGTCCTCGGCCCCCAGTTCGGCGCGCACGGCGCCACGCCCGCCGACATCTCCGTGGCGTTCGTCGCGCAGGCCGCCCTCGACCAGGGCACCGACACCATGCCGACCCGGCGCCGCCGGGTGGCCGTGCGCGGCACCCGCGGCATCGGCCCCGCCGACCTGCGCCGCAACGCCCGTACCGGGCAGGTCGACGTCGACCAGCGCACCGGCCTGGTCACCCTGGACGGCGACCCGGTCCGCTCCGAACCGGCCGAGTCCGTCTCCCTCAACCGCCTGTACTTCCTCTGACCTCCTGGTTACTCCGACCTCCTGGGACACCTCCATGACCTTCCGTATGCCCCCCGAGTGGGCCCCGCACGAGCGCACCTGGATGGCCTGGCCCGGCCCCAACCCGACGTTCGGCGACGACGCCGAGCTGGCGGACGCCCGTGCCGCCTGGGCGTCCGTCGCCCGTGCCGTGCGCCGCTTCGAGCCGGTGACGATGGTGCACGGACCCGGCCAGGGCGACTTCGCGCGCGAACTGCTCGGCCCGGACGTCGATCTGGTGGAGCGCGAGCTGGACGACGCGTGGATGCGCGACATCGGCCCGACCTTCGTGAAGGACGAGGAGGGCCGGCTGGCCGCCGTGGACTGGGTGTTCAACGGCTGGGGCGCCCAGGAGTGGGCCCGCTGGGGCCACGACTCCCAGATCGCCCGCCACGTCGCGGACCTGGCCGCGGTTCCCGTGCTGAGCAGCACGCTCGTCAACGAGGGCGGTGCGATCCACGTCGACGGCGAGGGCACGGTCCTGCTGACCGACACCGTCCAGCTCGGCGCGGGCCGCAACCCCGGCTGGACCCGCGAGCAGGTCGAGGCGGAGATCCACGCCAAGCTCGGCACCAGCAAGGCGATCTGGCTCCCGCACGGCCTGACCGGCGACTACGGCACGTACGGCACGCAGGGCCACGTCGACATCGTCGCGGCCTTCGTGCGACCGGGCACCGTCGTCGTGCACAGTCAGCGCGACCCCGCCCACCCGGACCACGTCCGCTCGCAGACGTACCTGGAGATCCTGCGCGGCCAGACCGATGCCAAGGGCCGCCGTCTGGAGGTCGTCGAGGTCCCCGCCCCGACCGTCCTGAAGGACGAGGAGGGCGACTGGGTCGACTACTCGTACATCAACCACTACCTGTGCAACGGCGGCGTCGTCCTGTGCGCCTTCGACGACCCGAACGACGAGCTCGCCGCGGGTGTCTTCCGCCGGCTGTTCCCCGAGCGCACGGTGACGACGGTGGACGCCCGTACGATCTTCGCGAACGGTGGAGGCATCCACTGCGTCACCCAACAGCAGCCGAGGAACTAGAGGAGCCGGGGATGGCCGGTGCGGCCAGAGCGCGCAAGAACGCACCGCCGCGCGAGGAGGTCCTCGCCGCCGCCATGGAGATGATCGCCGAGCGCGGCCTGGAGAAGCTCACCATGGCGGCACTCGGCCGTGAGGTCGGCATGAGCAGCGGCCACCTCATGTACTACTTCCGCTCCAAGGACGAGCTGCTGCTGCGCACCCTGGAGTGGAGCGAGGGCCGCCTCGGCGCCGAGCGCGCCCGCCTGCTCACCCGTACCGGCACGGCCCGCGCACGCCTCGACGCCTACGTCGACCTGTACGTCCCCGACGGCCACCGCGACCCGCACTGGACGCTGTGGCTGGAGGTGTGGAACCGCTCGCAGAGCGCCGCCGTCGAATCCGACGCCCGCGACCGGCAGGCCGCCATCGAGCGGGCCTGGCACCGCGACCTGGTCGCCCTGCTCGCCGAGGGCGTCTCGCGCGGCGAGTTCCGCCGCGTCGACCCCGACCGGCTCGCGTCGCGGCTGCGCGCCCTGCTCGACGGCTTCGCCATCCACGTGGCGATCGGACTGCGCGGCACGGACCGGGAGCAGGTCCTCGGCCATGTGCGGGAGTTCCTCGCCGACGGGCTCGACCTTGCGGGGAGCTGACGTGGACGCTCCCTGCTCGCATCCTGAGACGGGCGGTGAGAAGCGGGAGGGACTGTGCCAGACTTCCCCCGTGCTCTCGTTCGCCATGATTATCGGCAACAGGCGCGCCGGTCCGCAGTGACCACCACGTACGACCAGGTACGGGTGGACACCGTCGTCCTCGACCCGCGCGCAGACCTCTCGCACCCGCGAGAGGTTTTTCGTTTTCCTGGCCCACCTCAAGCCGGGAAGAGAGCGCGAGGGATCATAGATGGACGGTGGAGCCGGTCATTCCGGTAGACCGAGATCCCCTACAGGAGTCTTCAGATCATGACCGCAACCAGCGAACTCGACGATTCGTTCCACGTCTTCGACACCACCTTGCGTGACGGCGCACAGCGCGAGGGCATCAACCTCACGGTCGCGGACAAGCTGGCGATCGCGCGGCACCTGGACGACTTCGGCGTGGGCTTCATCGAGGGCGGCTGGCCCGGCGCGAACCCGCGGGACACCGAGTTCTTCGCCCGCGCCCAGGAGGAGATCGACTTCCGGCACGCCCAGTTGGTCGCCTTCGGCTCCACCCGCCGCGCCGGCACCACCGCCGCCGAGGACCCGCAGGTCAGGGCCCTTCTGGAGTCCGGCGCCCAGGTGATCACGCTGGTCGCCAAGTCCCACGACCGGCACGTCGAGCTCGCCCTGCGCACCACCCTGGACGAGAACCTGGCGATGGTCGCCGACACGGTCTCCCACCTCAAGGCGCAGGGCCGCCGGGTCTTCGTCGACTGCGAGCACTTCTTCGACGGCTACCGCGCCAACGCCGAGTACGCGAAGGCGGTCGTCCGCGCCGCCTCGGAGGCGGGCGCCGACGTCGTCGTCCTGTGCGACACCAACGGCGGCATGCTCCCGGCGCAGATCCAGGCCGTGGTCGCCACGGTGCTGGCCGACACCGGCGCCCGGCTCGGCATCCACGCCCAGGACGACACCGGCTGCGCGGTCGCCAACACGCTCGCCGCGGTCGACGCGGGCGCCACCCACGTCCAGTGCACGGCGAACGGATACGGCGAGCGCGTCGGCAACGCCAACCTGTTCCCCGTCGTGGCCGCCCTGGAGCTGAAGTACGGCAAGCAGGTCCTGCCCGAGGGCCGGCTGCGCGAGATGACGCGGATCTCCCACGCCATCGCCGAGGTCGTCAACCTCACCCCCTCCACCCACCAGCCCTACGTCGGCGTCTCCGCGTTCGCGCACAAGGCGGGCCTGCACGCCTCCGCGATCAAGGTCGACCCGGACCTGTACCAGCACATCGACCCCGAACTGGTCGGCAACACGATGCGGATGCTGGTCTCCGACATGGCGGGCCGCGCCTCCATCGAACTCAAGGGCAAGGAACTCGGCATCGACCTCGGCGGCGACCGCGAACTGGTCGGCCGGGTGGTCGAGCGGGTGAAGGAGCGGGAGCTGGCGGGCTACACGTACGAGGCCGCGGACGCGAGCTTCGAGCTCCTGCTGCGCGCGGAGGCCGAGGGCAGGGCCCTCAAGTACTTCGACGTCGAGTCCTGGCGCGCGATCGTCGAGGACCGCCCCGACGGCACCCACGCCAACGAGGCCACGGTCAAACTCTGGGCCAAGGGCGAGCGCATCGTCGCCACCGCCGAGGGCAACGGCCCGGTCAACGCCCTGGACCGGTCGCTGCGCGTCGCCCTGGAGAAGATCTACCCGGAGCTCGCCAAGCTGGACCTGGTCGACTACAAGGTCCGCATCCTGGAAGGCGTCCACGGCACCCAGTCCACGACCAGGGTCCTCGTCTCGACGTCGGACGGGGCGGGGGAGTGGTCCACGGTGGGCGTCGCGGAGAACGTCATCGCCGCCTCGTGGCAGGCCCTGGAGGACGCGTACACGTACGGGCTGCTGCGGGCGGGGGTCTCACCCGCCGAGTGAGCGCCGGTCCCGGCCGGGTGCCTGGCGGCACTCGTGTCCTGTTCCGGCAGCACTGATGTCTTATTCGGGGTGATTCGGGTACTTTCGAACGTATGAAGGACGCCCGCTTCCGAGTCCTCATACGCCTCCTGGTCGCGCCGGTCATCGCCGCGCTGGCGGTGCTGATGGCCGGCGCGCCCGGCGCGCAGGCGGCCACCGACGTCTCCGAGATCGGCGCGGCCCTGCGCGAGTCCCCCGTGTACGTGGACCCGGCCGCCTCCGACCTGCTGTCGAGGTCGGACGCGGAGGCACTCGCCGACAAGATCGAGGACGCGGACGAACCCGTCTTCGTGACGGTCCTCCCGGCCGGCTACCCGACCGAGGACCTCTTCCGGAACCTGCGCACCGAGACCGGCATCACCGGCCTGTACGGCGTCCGCCTCGGCGACCGCTTCGACGCGCGGGCCGACAGCAGCGTGCTGAGCCGCCAGGGAGTGAACAACCTGGTCATGGCCGCCCAGGGCGCGGGCGACACCAAGGCCCAGCTGAACGACTTCGTCGACGACGCGCTGCGCAGCGTGCGCGGCTCGGCCCCCTCGTCCTGGGACTCCGGCGGCGCTTCCGTGCCGTCGGGCGCCCTGATCACCGCCGGTGCGATCGTGGTGGTCGGCGGCGCGGGCGCCTACACGCTGGCCCGACGCAACCGGCGCCGGCGCGAGGACGAGCAGCGGGCGGCACTGGAACGGCTGCGGGTGGTGGTCGACGAGGACATCACGGCCTTCGGCGAGGAACTGGACCGCCTGGACTTCCACCCGGCGGAGCCGCGCGCCGACGACGCGATGCGCGCGGACTACGCACACGCCCTTGACGCCTACGAGCAGGCCAAGACGTTCATGGCGGACGCCCGTCGACCGGAGGACGTCCGCGCGGTCACCCAGTCCCTGGAGGACGGGCGCTTCTCGCTCGCCCGGCTCGCCGCCCGTCGCGAGGGCAGGTCGTTGCCCGAACGCCGGCCACCCTGCTTCTTCGACCCGCGCCACGGCCCGTCGGTCGCCGACGCCACCTGGACCCCGCCCGGCGGTGCCACCCGCCAGGTCCCGGTCTGCGCCGCCGACCGGACCCGGCTGTCCGACGGCCGGGACCCCATGGTCCGCGAGGTGGACACCGACCACGGCCGCCGCCCCTACTGGGACGCGGGCCCGGCCTACGGCCCCTGGGCGGGCGGCTACTTCGGCGGCGGCATCCTGCCCGGCCTGCTGGTCGGCACCGTGCTGGGCAGCATGATGGCGAGCCCCGCCTACGGCGCGGGTTACGGTGCCGGCTACGGCGACTTCGGCGGCTACGAGGGCGGCGACGTCTCCGGCGCGGACTTCGATCCCGGGGACTTCGGGGGCGGATTCGGCGGTGGTGACTTCGGTGGTGGCGGCTTCGGTGGCGGCGGGGACTTCGGCGGAGGCTTCTGAACCGGGCCCGCCGGGTGCGGGATCCGCCGGACACGGGGCGGTGCGGGGGGTGCGGCACGTCGCTACGGTGAGCCCATGCCGTCCCACAGCGCACTTCTCGTCATCGACATGCAGAACGCCATGGTCGCCATGGCGCACCGGGCCGCCGAGACGGTCGCCGTGATCGCGGGGCTGCGCGAGCGGGCCCGCGCGGCCGGGGTGCCGGTGGTGACGGTGCGGCACCGGGGCGACGACGTGGTGCCCGGGAGCGAGGGCTGGCGGATCGTGGCCGAGCTGGCGCCCCGTGCGGGGGAGCCGGTCGTCGACAAGACGACCCCGGACAGCTTCCTGGACACCGCACTCGACGCGACCCTGAAGGCGCTCGGCGTCAGCGAGGTGATCGTCACCGGGTTCGCCACGGAGGTCTGCGTGGACACCACGGCACGGCAGGCCCTCAGCCGCGGGTACGACCTGACCGTCGTGGCCGACGGGCACACCACGTCCGTGCGGACCGCGGCGGACGCCGGTGAACTGGTTCCGGCGGACCGTTCGATCGCCCAGTACAACGCGATCTACCGGACGATCGGCTGGCCCGGCCGCCGTATCCGGGTCCGGGCCGCCGCCGACGTGGATCTCGCCACCCCCGAGGGGGCGCTGGGCGTCAGGCCTGCTTGATCGCCGAGATGTCGAAGTTCAGCTTGATCTTGTCGGAGACCAGCACGCCGCCCGTCTCCAGGGCGGCGTTCCAGGTGAGGCCCCATTCCGAGCGCTTGATCTCCGCCTTGCCCTCGAAGCCGACGCGCTCGTTGCCGAACGGGTCCTTGGCGGCGCCGTTGAACTCCAGGTCGATGGTGAGCGGCCTGGTGGTGCCGAGGATGGTCAGGTCACCCGTGATGCGGTAGTCGTCGCCGCCCAGGGCCTGCGCCGCGGTGGAGCGGAAGGTCATCTTCGGGAACTCGTCCGTCCTGAAGAAGTCCGCGCTCTTGAGGTGGCCGTCGCGGTCGGCGTTACCCGTGTCGATGCTGTCCATCGTGATGTCCAGGGTCGCCGTGGAGCGGCCGGGGTCGGTGCCGTCCAGGTGCAGCGAGCCACTGAAGTCGAGGAACTTGCCCTTGACGTTGGTGACCATGGCGTGGCGCGCCGTGAAGCCGATCGTCGTGTGGGCGGGGTCGATGGTGTACGCACCGGTCAGCGTGGCGAGGTCCGAGGTCGTGGTCATGGCGTCCTCCCGGGAGCGGTCGTGATGTTGAATGTTCAACCAGCTCAACGGGTGCGACTCTAGACCTATTCCGTCCGGCCGGCAACGGATTGCGCGCGACACGGCGCCGCCTGACGGGCCGCGGATGCGGGAAGGACAGGGACATGACCCCCATGTGGCCGCACGACCACCGGATCCCCGCCCGGCCCACCCGCCGCGCCGTCCTGCTCGCGGCGGCCCTGGCCACCACCCTCACCCCCACCCCCCGCGCCGCGGCAGCCGGTGACGACCCCTACGACACCCTCCGCCGGCGCTGGCTCGACATCACCCTCGGCACCGGCTACGACCCCGCCGCCGAGCCGTACGCCTCCCGCCTCGCCGAGACCGGCGAGCACGCCCGCTCCTTCCACGCCACCATGGCTCCCACCCCCACGTCCCTCTGGCCCGGCCATCCCTTCGACCCGCCCGCGGGCATCACCTTCGGCTACGGCCGCCTGTGGGCCATGACGCAGGCGTACGTCCAGCAGGGCACCGGCTCCACCGGCGACGAAGCCCTGCTCTCCGCCGTCCTGCGCGGCCTCGACCACCTCTCCGCCACCGTCTACCACCCCGCCACCACCCGCTACGGCAACTGGTGGGAATGGCAGATCGGCAGCCCGCGCCTGCTCATGGACATCACGGCCGCCCTGTACGACCACCTCGGCCCCGACCGCGTCACCGCCGCCTGCGCGGCCGTCGACCACTTCGTCCCGGACGCCCAGCTCGGCGACTACACCGGCACGTCCACCGGCGCCAACCGGGTGGACCTGTGCCGTTCCGTCGCCCTGCGCGGCATCCTGGGCCGGGCCCCCGACAAGATCGCCCTGGCCCGCGACGCCCTCTCACCGGTCTTCCCGTACGTCACCAAGGGCGACGGGCTCCACGCCGACGGCTCGTTCGTCCAGCACACCTGGGTCGCCTACTCGGGGACGTACGGGCAGGTCCTCCTGGACGGGCTCGGCCGACTGTTCACCCTGCTCGCCGGGTCCCCGTGGGAGGTGACCGACCCCGGCAGGCAGATAGTCCTCGACAGCGTCGAGCGCGCCTACGCACCTCTCCTCCACGACGGTCTGGTCATGGACGTCGTCAACGGGCGTGCCATCAGCCGGGGGTACCTCACCAGCGACGACCTGCACGTCCTGCGGAGCGACCACTTCCACGGACAGCAGCTCATCGCCGCCATGGCGGTCCTCGCGGGCGGCGCGAGCGACGCCGAGCGCGAGCGCTGGTACGCGCGGATCAAGGGCTGGATCGAACGGGACACCGTCACGCCCGTCCTCACGGCGCCCCAGTTCCCGGTCGCGGACCTGGCCCGGCTGCACGCCGTCGCCGGCGCGCCCGTCGAGGCCGCGCCCGAGCCCACCGGACACCACCTCTTCGCGGCCATGGACCGTGCCGTGCACCGCTGTCGCCCGTTCACCGCGGGCCTCGCCATGGCCAGTGACCGCATCGCCCACTACGAGTGCGGCAACGGCGAGAATCCGCGCGGCTGGCACACCGGCGCCGGGATGCTCACCTGGTGGGCGAACGGGACCCCGGCGGATCAGTCCCATCAGCCCCGTCAGTCTGCCCAAGCCGACCGGTCCGACCGGTCCGCTCAGTACACGGACTGGTTCTGGCCCACCGTCGACTGGTACCGGCTGCCCGGCACCACCGTCTCCACCAAGCGCCTCCCCGACCGGGCCGGCGGCGAGTGGGGCGAGCCCAAGCCCGACGCGCGCTGGGTCGGCGGCACGACCGACGGCGAGTACGGGGCCGTGGGACAGCACCTCAAAGGACTCGGCTCCACCCTCGAAGCCCGCAAGTCCTGGTACTTCCTCGCCGACGCCGTGGTCTGTCTGGGCGCCGGCATCACCTGCGCGGACGGCGTCCCGGTCGAGACGGTCGTCGACAACCGCAACCTGGGCGAGGGCGGCACCCAGGCCCTCGTCCAGGGCAGGGGCTGGGCCCACCTGGAGGGGCACGGCGGCTGGATCGTGCCAGGGGGCGGGCTGCGGACCCTGCGCGAGGACCGCACCGGCGCCTGGTCCGACATCAACACCACCAGCACGACCGAGCGCCGCACCCGCCGCTGGCAGACCCTCTGGCTGGACCACGGCACGGACCCGGCCGACGCCGGCTACGTCTACGTCCTCATGCCGGGCGCGTCCCGCCGGGCCGTCGCCCGGCGCGCCACCGACCGGCGCTGGCTCACGGTCCTGGCCAACGACGGCCGGCGCCAGGCGGTCGCCGTCCCCTCGCTGGGCCTCACGGCCGCGAACTTCTGGCAGGCCGGCACGGCGGGCCCGCTCACCGCGACGGCGGGCGCGAGCGTGCTGATCCGCTTCCGGGGCCGTACCGCTACGCTCTGCGTGAGCGAACCGCCGCGCACGGGGGAGCCCCTGGAAGTGGTCTGGGACCATCCCGTGCGAGGGGTGTCACGGGCCGACGAGACGGTCGAGATCCTCGCGACGGGCCGCCGACTGCGCGTCCGCGTCACTCCAGGGGTGGTATGTACCACCCATGAATGTGAGGTGACTCTCAGCTGATGACTTTGTGCGACCCCTACAAGCGTCAGGGCCTCTGAGCAGTCAGAAGGGCTGCATTCCCCCCTGGTTCTGTTCAGGGGTACCAGGAAAACACGTCGGAGACTGTACGGAGTCGACGGCTGGCATTCCTCGGTCTGCTTCGTAGAGTCACTACATGACCGTTTTGGATGAGGCGCCGGGTGAGCCGACGGACGCGCGCGGGCGGGTGGCCGAGCTGCACGGGGTGCGTGCGCAGGCGCTGGCCGGGCCGAGCGAGAAGGCGACGGCGGCGCAGCACGCCAAGGGCAAGCTGACGGCGCGGGAGCGGATCGAGCTGCTGCTGGACGCGGGTTCGTTCCGTGAGGTCGAGCAGTTGCGTCGGCACCGGGCGACGGGGTTCGGGCTGGAGGAGAAGAAGCCGTACACGGACGGTGTGGTCACCGGCTGGGGCACGGTGGAGGGCCGTACGGTCTTCGTCTACGCGCACGACTTCCGGATCTTCGGCGGTGCGCTGGGTGAGGCGCACGCCACGAAGATCCACAAGATCATGGACATGGCCATCGCGGCGGGTGCGCCGCTGGTCTCCCTGAACGACGGCGCGGGCGCCCGTATCCAGGAGGGTGTGAGCGCCCTGGCCGGGTACGGCGGCATCTTCCAGCGCAACACCAGAGCCTCGGGTGTGATCCCGCAGATCAGCGTCATGCTCGGTCCGTGCGCGGGCGGTGCGGCGTACTCGCCCGCCCTGACGGACTTCGTGTTCATGGTCCGCGAGACCTCGCAGATGTTCATCACCGGCCCCGACGTGGTCAAGGCCGTCACCGGTGAGGAGATCACCCAGAACGGCCTCGGCGGTGCCGACGTGCACGCCGAGACGTCCGGTGTGGCGCACTTCGCGTACGACGACGAGGAGACCTGCATCGCCGAGGTGCGCTACCTCCTGTCGATGCTCCCGCAGAACAACCGGGAGAACCCGCCGCGGACGGAGAACACGGACCCGGCGGACCGCCGTTCGGACGTGCTGCTGGACCTGGTCCCGGCGGATGGCAACCGCCCGTACGACATGGCCAAGGTCATCGAGGAGATCGTCGACGACGGCGAGTACCTGGAGGTCCACGAGCGCTGGGCCCGCAACATCATCTGCGCCCTGGCCCGCCTCGACGGACAGGTCGTCGGCATCGTCGCCAACCAGCCGCAGGCCCTGGCCGGCGTCCTGGACATCGAGGCGAGTGAAAAAGCTGCGCGCTTTGTCCAGATGTGCGACGCTTTCAACATTCCGATCGTCACTTTCCTGGACGTACCCGGCTTCCTGCCGGGCGTCGACCAGGAGCACGGCGGGATCATCCGGCACGGTGCGAAGCTGCTCTACGCCTACTGCAACGCCACGGTGCCGCGGATCTCGCTGATCCTGCGCAAGGCGTACGGAGGTGCCTACATCGTCATGGACAGCCAGTCGATCGGCGCGGACCTCACCTATGCCTGGCCGACGAACGAGATCGCCGTGATGGGCGCCGAGGGCGCCGCCAACGTCATCTTCCGCCGGCAGATCGCCGACGCCGAGGACCCCGAGGCCACGCGGCAGAAGATGGTCAAGGAGTACAAGGCCGAGCTGATGCACCCCTACTACGCGGCCGAACGCGGACTGGTCGACGACGTCATCGACCCCGCCGAAACCCGCGAGGTGCTCATCCAGTCCCTGGCGATGCTGCAGACCAAGCACGCCGACCTGCCCTCCCGCAAGCACGGCAACCCCCCGCAGTGACCCGAGGAGCCCCTCCCATGACCACGCCCGACATCCGCGTCGAGAAGGGCCACGCCGAGCCCGAGGAAGTCGCCGCCATCACCGCCCTCCTCCTGGCCCGCGCGGCCGCCCGCCCCGCCGAGATCGCCCCGGCCCACGGCGGCGGTCGCGTCCGGGCCGGCTGGCGCCGCCTGGAACGCGAGCCAGGCTTCCGCGCCCCGCACAGCTGGCGCTGACCCGCGAGCCCCTACGCGTAGAGGCCCCTCCGCTCCGGAGGGGCCTCTACGCGTAGGGGCTTCTGCAATTCGGCAGGGGCTGCCGCTCGATGCCGGGCCGGGCGACTCACCAGGGGCGCGGGGAACTGCGCGCCCAGCCACGAATCACCCGCACCCGGCACGCATGCCCGCGGGCGGCGCGCGCCGAGCGTTAGCGCAGGCGCGCCATCAGCGCGTGCTCCACGAGTGTGATGAGCGTCGACTTCGCGTCGGCGCGGTGCCGGGCGTCGGTCGTGATGATCGGGGTGTCCGGCCCGATCTGCAGGGCCTCGCGGACCTCGTCCGGGTTGTACGGCTGCTGGCCGTCGAAGCCGTTCAGGGCGATGACGAACGGCAGGCCGGAGTTCTCGAAGTAGTCGACGGCGGGGAAGCAGTCGGCGAGCCTCCGCGTGTCGACCAGGACGACCGCGCCGATGGCGCCGCGCACCAGGTCGTCCCACATGAACCAGAAGCGGTCCTGGCCGGGCGTACCGAAGAGGTACAGGATCAGGTCCTGGTCGAGCGTGATGCGGCCGAAGTCCATGGCGACCGTGGTGGTCGTCTTGTCCCCCGTGTGGGTGAGGTCGTCGATGCCCGCCGACGCGGATGTCATCACGGCCTCGGTGCGCAGCGGGTTGATCTCCGAGACGGCGCCGACGAACGTGGTCTTGCCCACGCCGAAACCGCCCGCCACCACGATCTTCGCGGACGTGGTGGAGCGGGAAGGCCCTCCGCTAGAGCTTGCGAAGTCCACTGAGCACCCTTTCGAGCAGTGTCACGTCTGGCTGGCCGCCGGCGTTCTCGTCGCCGCCGGGCTGATGGATGGCGACCAGGCCCGCCTCCGCCAAGTCGGCGACGAGGATCCTGGCCACGCCGAGAGGGATCGTCAGGAGGGCCGAGATCTCGGCCACCGACTTGATCTCCCGGCAGAGGTGGCAGATCCGCTGATGCTCGGGCAGCTGGCCCTGCATCTGGTGCGGCTGCGCGGTGGTGTGCACCAGTGCCTCGATGGCGAGCTGGTACCGGGGCCTGGTGCGACCGCCCGTCATGGCGTACGGGCGCACCAGGGGGTTGTTCGACGCCCCGGCGGGCGCCGGCTCAGGGGTGCGGCGCTGCGGCTGCACAGGCTGGATGCGCGGAGCGTGCGGCTGGTCGTACGGCGAAGGGCCGGGGCCCTGCGGCGCGTACGGCTGCCGGTGGCTCGGGGCGGAGGGGTAGCCGTATCCGTTCGCCGAGCCGTCGCCCGGGCCCTGACCAGGGCCGTACGACCAGTTGCCCGATGACGGACCGCCTGGGGGTGTTGCCACTTTCTCCTCCTCCGACTGTGCCTGGCATCCATCACTGGGGAGCCGCGTCCCGAAACTTTACGGCCACGGGACGCCAAAACGCACCGTCTGTCCTTTAGTTGAGAAGGCTCCCTTGGAGTTCGGCCCGCAGATCGGGCGTCAGAACCGTGCCCGCACGGTCCACCAGAAGGGCCATCTCGTACCCAATGAGGCCGATGTCCGCCTCCGGGTGTGCGAGAACCGCGAGGGAGGAACCGTCGGAGATGGACATGATGAAGAGGAATCCCCGCTCCATCTCCACAACCGTCTGGTTCACGCTGCCGCCCTCGAAGATGCGCGAGGCACCGGCGGTCAGCGAGGTCAGACCGGAGGCGACGGCCGCGAGCTGATCGGCGCGGTCGCGCGGAAACCCTTCGGACATCGCCAGAAGGAGTCCGTCGGCGGAGACCACCACCGTGTGGGACACCCCCGGGGTGTTGTCCACGAAGTTGGTGATCAACCAGTTCAGGTTCTGTGCCGCCTGGCTCATCGGGCTCACACTAACGCTCCTGGTTGTAGGTGCTGTCAGGACCACGGTGTTCCTCACCTGTGTCCTGGCCGTTCGTTTCACTGCCTGCGTTGCGGCCTCGCTCGACGCCGCGCCGCAGGTTGCTCAGCCTGCCCCGGACGTCCTCCGGGGCGCGGGAGACCTGGGGGCCTCCCTGGGGGGTGGTTTCGGCGGCACCCTCGACCAGGTTGGCCTTGGGAACCCGCCGCGGCAGGCCCGAGGACGTGACCCCGCCCGCCTTGGGCTTGCGCAGCTGCGAGGCCTGCTGCCAGCGGTCGTCGTTGGCCGACCGCCAGTCGCCGTCGGCCGTCGGCGTGGTGGCCGGTGCCTCCTGGTCCACGCGCCGCGCGTCGCCCGCGCCACTCACGGTGGACCCGCGGCGGGGAAGACCGGCGTCGGTCAGCTCGTGGGCGGCGGAGGCGGCCGTTCCCGGATGGTCGAAGCCTACGCGGTCCGCCTCGTTCACGTCAGCGGCCTGCGCGGATTCCGCTTCCGGAGCACCCGTGGGGTACTGGTCCGGATATCCGTTCTGGTAACCGTCCTGCTGGGGCCAGTCGTCCTGGTAACGCCGCTGCTCGAACGCCGAGTAGGTCTCCTGCGCGTCGGCGCCCGCCGACTGGTGCCCGTTCTGGCCCGGCTCCGCGTAGGAGGGGTCCGGGAAACCGCCGTTGGACGCGTAGCCGTCGCCCTGTGGCAGGTTGCCGTTCGGCGCGTAGTACTGCTCGTCGTACGACGGCTGCTGCGGCTCCTGGTACGCCTGCTGCTGATCGGCGTACGCCGACGGCTGGTCGTACGCGCCGGTCTGCTGTTCCTGGTAGCCGCCCTGGCCCTGGTCGTAGGCCGGCTGCTGCCCGGTGAACTGGTCCTGGAACCCGGGCGTCGCGGGGGCCTCGGGGCGGCCGTCCGCCGGACCGGGCAGCTCGGGCTGTGCCTGGGCCTCGAGGGCCGCGCGCCGCTCCTCCCGCATCAGCGAGCGGCCGACCGGGTCGAGCCCACGGAGGTCGTCGGGGACCTCGGCGTAGCGGCTGTCGTCGAAGCCGAGCTCGGCGGCGGTGCGCATCGGCTGGCCGACCTGGCCGAAGCTCTCGCCCTGGACGTTCTGCTCCGGGATGATCTGCGAGACGGTGAACTCGTCGCGCGCCTGCTGCTCGCCACCGCCACCGTGGGTGATGGCGTCCGG
The DNA here is from genome assembly GCF_031845825.1 of Streptomyces lancefieldiae. NCBI lineage: Bacteria > Bacillati > Actinomycetota > Actinomycetes > Kitasatosporales > Streptomycetaceae > Streptomyces > Streptomyces lancefieldiae. The sequence goes on from NZ_JAVRFH010000003.1 coordinate 125,594, forward strand.
CAGCATGACCAGCGACGTGGTCCCCGCCTGCTCGCCGGAGGGGCGCAGCTGGACGCGGATGCCGTGCCGGTCGGACAGCCGGCCGACCACGAACAGGCCCATGCGCTGCGAGATCGCGGCGTCCACGGTCGGCGGGTTGGCCAGCTTGTGGTTGATGTCCGCGAAGTCCTCGGCGGTCAGGCCGATGCCCTTGTCGTGGATCTCGACCATCACGCGGCCGTCGGGGAGCCGGGTCGCGGTGACGCGCACCTTGGTCTGCGGCGACGAGAACGTGGTGGCGTTCTCGAGGAGCTCCGCGAGCAGGTGCACGAGGTCGGTCACGGCGCGGCCGTGGATCTCGGCCTCCGGGACGCCGGAGAGCTCGATGCGCTCGTACTGCTCCACCTCGGAGGAGGCGGCGCGGAGCACGTCGACCAGCGGGACCGGCTGGTCCCAGCGGCGGCCGGGCTCCTCGCCGGCGAGGACCAGGAGGTTCTCGCCGTTGCGGCGCATGCGGGTGGCGAGGTGGTCCAGCCGGAAGAGGTTCTCCAGCTGGTCGGGGTCGGCCTCGTTGTTCTCCAGATCGGTGATCAGGCTCAGCTGGCCCTCGATCAGCGACTGGTTGCGGCGCGAGAGGTTGGTGAAGATCGCGTTGATGTTGCCCCGCAGCAGGGCCTGCTCGGCGGCGAGCCGGACGGCCTCGCGGTGCACCTGGTCGAAGGCGCGGGCGACTTCGCCGATCTCGTCGGTCGAGGCGATCGGGATCGGCTGGACCCGGGTGTCGACCCGGCCGGGGTCGGTGCGGGAGAGCTGGTCGACCAGCGACGGCAGGCGCTGCTCGGCGATGCCGAAGGCGGCGTTGCGCAGCTGGCGCATGGAGCGGCTCATCTGGCGGGCCACCATGCCGGCCAGGATGAACGCGGCGAGCAGCGCGATCACGACCGCGGCACCGGTGATGTAGGCGTCCTGCTCGGCGTCGTCGGCGATGCCGGAGGACTCGGCCACCGCCTTGTCGGCGAGGTCCGACTCGATCTTGCTGTAGGCGTCGAACTTGAGGGTGTTGACCGCCCACCAGTTTTCCGGCGTGATGCCCTGCTGGGCCAGCCCGGCCCGCGCGTCGGTGTCCGTGGAGTTGAGCTGGGCCAGCTCCGAGACCATCGTGGTCGGGTTGCTCGGCGGCGGCACGTAGTCCGGGTCCTTGGCCTTGGCCTCCTTGGCCATGGCCGCCCCGTCCTCCTTCAGCTTCGCCTCGGCGTCCTCGAGCTTCTGCGCGTCCGCCTCGGTACCGCCGCCGATGTACTCCTCGATCGCGATGCGCTCGAGGTAGGCGTACGACGAGAGGGCGACGCGCTGGCTGGCGAGGTGGCTCGGGTCCGGACCCGGCTTGACCAGCATGTGCATGCCGATGGAACGCTCCAGGGAGAGCGCCGCCTTGGTCAGGGAGATGGCGTAGACGGTACGGCCGTAGGAGGTGATGTTGCCGGTGCCCAGACCGAGCTCGTTGGCGAACTCCATCAGGGGGTGGGCGATTCCGGTGTAGCCCTCCTCCGTCTCCACGCCCTTGAGCTTGGAGGTGTAGGCGGCCGCGCGCAGCGTCTGGAGCTTGGGCTCCTGCTCGCGGAAGACCTTCAGCCGGCGTTCCAGGCCCGCCTTGCCCGGCATGCCCTGCGCGGCCGCGTCGAAGGCGTCGGCCGCGTCGTCCGTGGCCTGGCGGACCTTGGTGACGGTGGCGTCCTTCTCGCCCTTGCCCTGGAGCAGCGGGGCGGCGGTGACGTCGCGCTCGTTGTAGAGGGCGTTGGCATAACTGAGGGAGGCCTGCACCAGGCGCGCGGTGCTCTCGGCGTCCTCGGCGTCCTGCCAGGTGTCGATGGAGCCCTTCACCTGGAAGCCGCCCATGACGAGGCCGACCAGCACGGGTATGAGCAGGATCGCGTTCAGCCGCGTGGTCACGCGCCAGTTGCGCGGGGAGAGACGGCCGCCGCTCGGAGCGGGCGCGGCCGTGGGTTCCGCAGCGGGCACGGGGGCGGGCGCCGCTGTGCGCTGCGGCGGGGTGAAGTTGCCCCGGGCCGATGGCTCGGGACTGTTCTTGCTTCGCCTCACTCGACCAACAACCTCTCGGCGGTCGGCACCTGGGTCGTGCCGCTGTGTCTCAGAGCCCAGTCCGTCATCGCGTACGCACTACTGCTGAGTACGTCTTTGACCATTGGGCAGTTCTGGCATTCCAGCACGGCGGCCTGCGCTCTTCCAAACAGCGGAACGCTGGGGTTACACGTGATGTAAGCCCCAGATAAAACGGTCATAAAGAGCGAGGGTCGTCAAAACACGAGGTGTTCGTGAGCACAGCGAGACGAAATGTGCGCGACGCGTGGTGTCACCACCCGATTCCTCTGCCGAAACGTTATGAACGGCGGAGTCGACCGTGTCAAAGGACACAGTCGACTCCGCTCCGTCTACGACAACTGCCGTACGGCCCCTGCCGACCGGGATATGACCGATATGGGTGCTACCTGAGTCGTGCCATCAGAGCGTGCTCGACCAGCGTGATCAGCGCGCTCTTGGCGTCGGCGCGGTGCCGGGCGTCGGTCGTGATGATCGGGGTGTCGGGTCCGATCTGCAGGGCCTCGCGGACCTCGTCGGGGGAGTACGGCTGCTGGCCGTCGAAGCCGTTGAGCGCGACGACGAACGGCAGACCGCTGTTCTCGAAGTAGTCCACCGCCGGGAAGCAGTCGGCCAGCCGGCGGGTGTCGCACAGTACGACCGCGCCGATGGCGCCGCGCACCAGGTCGTCCCACATGAACCAGAAGCGGTCCTGGCCCGGCGTGCCGAACAGGTACAGGATCAGGTCCTGGTCGAGCGTGATGCGGCCGAAGTCCATGGCGACCGTGGTGGTCGTCTTGTCCCCGGCATGGGTCAGGTCGTCGATCCCGGCGCTGGCGGAGGTCATCACGGCCTCGGTGCGCAGCGGGTTGATCTCCGAGACGGCGCCCACGAACGTGGTCTTGCCGACGCCGAAGCCACCGGCCACCACGATCTTCGCGGAGGTGGTCGCCCGACCCCCGTCAGAGCTTGCGAAGTCCACTGAGCACCCTTTCGAGCAGTGTCACGTCCGGCGCACCGCCGTTGTTCTCGTCCCCGCCCGGCTGGTGAATGGCGACGAGCCCGGCCTCCGCGAGGTCCGCGACCAGGATCCGGGCCACACCGAGCGGCATCGCCAGCAGGGCCGACACCTCGGCCACCGACTTCACCTCGCGGCACAGGTGGCAGATGCGCTGGTGCTCGGGGAGCAGCCCCATGAGCGCTGCCGGGTCGGCCGTCGTACTGATCAGTGCCTCGATGGCGAGCTGATAGCGCGGCCTGGTCCGGCCGCCGGTCATGGCGTACGGACGTACCAGCGGCTGGTCGCCCTCGTCCTCGTACGGCTCCGCGTACGGATCATGAGAGGCGGTGGGCGGGGTCATGAATCCTCCGGGCGGGACAGCAGGTCGGTCAGTCGTGCCGTCTGACGAGGCCGGTGGGGGGATTGTGGCGGCCGGACGGTGATTTGGTAACACGGGTGGTGCCGGGGCCGTTCAGTGGAGCAGACTTCCCTGTAGCTCGGCGCGCAGATCGGGCGTGAGCACCGCGCCCGCGCGGTCGACGAGGAGCGCCATCTCGTAGCCGACGAGGCCGATGTCGCACTCCGGGTGGGCGAGGACGGCCAGGGACGAGCCGTCCGAGACGGACATGAGGAAGAGGAACCCGCGTTCCATCTCCACGACCGTCTGGGCGACACTGCCGCCCTCGAAGATCCGGGACGCCCCGGCGGTCAGCGAGGTCAGCCCCGAGGCGACCGCCGCGAGCTGGTCCGCGCGGTCGCGCGGGAAGCCTTCCGACATCGCCAGAAGGAGTCCGTCGGCGGACACGACGACGGTGTGGGACACCCCTGGGGTGTTGTCCACGAAATTCGTGATCAACCAGTTGAGGTTCTGTGCCGCCTGGCTCATCGGGCTCAACTAACGCTCCTGCTGGTGAGTGGGCCGCGGATAGCTGCCGGTCTGGTTGGTACCGGCCTGACGGCCCTGTGCGATTCCCCGACGGAGATTGGTCAGCCGGCCACGCACGTCGTCGGGCGCACGCGATACCTGCGGACCGTTCTGGTGCGACTGCTGCTGAGCCGTGCCCGGGACGAGGTTGGCCCGGGGCACCCGGCGCGGCAGGCCGGAGGTGGTGACCCCACCCGCGGCCGGCTGCCGGACGCGCTCTGCCTGCCGGACGAGATCGTCGTTCGGCGAGCTGCGCCAGGCGGAGGTGGCGGGCCGCTGGGGGGCCGCCGGGGTCTGGGGCTGGGCGGCCTGCGGCTCCGGGGCCGCGGCCGGGGCGTCGTTCTGCGCCCTGGCCTCGCGGTCGCCGTGGAACCAGTTGGTCTCCAGCGTGTCGTACAGCGGCGTACGCCCGTCACCGGGGCCGGAGGCCGGGGGCAGGGCCCAGCCGTCGTTCGGCCGCTGCGGCGCGGCGGGCAGGCCCGCGGGCTCCTGGTGGGCGGGACGCTCCTGCGGGGCGCCGAAGTCGCCACCCTCGTGCGCGCCGTTGACCTGCGGTCGCTCGAACTGGCCGGTGCCGGCCGGGTCCTGTCGGCCCGGCAGGTACTGCTGCCCGGTCGTGCCGTTGTCGTACGCCTGGGGGGCGGCGAACTGGCCGGTCGACGCCGGGTCGTTCAGGGCCGGCGCGGGGCCCGCCTGACCGGGCTGCCCGCCGAAGACGTCCGAGCGGACGAAGGGCCCGCCGTTGTCCTGCGGTGCGGCCGGCTCGGCCTGGGCGAACTGGTCGTTGCGCTGGGCGTCCGCGCCGTTGTGGCCGTACTGGTCCGCGTTGGGCTGGGTGAACCGGTCCGCACCGGGCTGGGCGAACTGGTCGTTGTGCCGGGCGTCCGCGCCGTTGTGGCCGTACTGGTCCGCGTTGGGCTGGGTGAACCGGTCCGCGTTGGGCTGGGCGAACTGGCCCGTGGTCTGCGAGGCGTCCTGGCGGGGCGCCGGCGCGTCGAAGTCCGGGCGGGCGAACTCGGCCGTCGCGCCGGGACCCTGGGCCTCGCCGAGCGGGGGGATCACCGGCATCTCGGCGGTCGAGCCCGGGCCCTGCCGGTCGTCGTAGCGCGGCGTCCGGTCCGTGCGGGAGTCCGGCTCCTCATGGCCACGCGGGGTGTCCAGGGAGGCACGCGACACCGGCGGCTGCGCGTTCTCGTCGCTCCAGCTGGGCACGCGGGGCTGCGGGTTGCCGCCGGGCAGCTCGGCCCGCGGACCACCCCGCGGCGGCAGTTGCGGACGACGGCCCTGCCGGCCCTCGCCGTTCGCGTTGTCCCGGCGCTTGCCGCGCTGCGGGGACGAGGGACCCTGCGGCCGGGCCTGGCCGTTGGGGGACGAGCCGCGTCCGCCACCGAAGACGTCCTGGTCCTGCGGCGCGTTCATGCCCGCGGCCTGCAGGCCCTGCGGGGCACCGGGCGCCTGACCGGCACCGGCACCGGCGCCGGCCGGGGCCGGGCGGCCCTGCTGGTTCGGTCCCGCCGGGGACTGGGGCCCGCGCGCGCCGCCCGGTGCACCCGGACGACCACCCGCGTCACGCCCGGGCAGTGCGGCCCGCGGTCCCTGACCGGGGCCGAGCCGGCCGCCGCCCGCCGCACCGGCGCCGAGGGCACCGCCACCGCCGCCGAAGGCACCGCCACCACCGAGGGCGCCGCCGCGCCGGGCCGCCGCGACCCCCGCAGCGGCCTGCGCAGCGGCCGGACCGCCGTTGCCGGCGCCCTGCTGACCGGGCTTGGGCTGCGGCTTGCGGCCGCCCTGCGCGACGTCCACGGGCAGCATGACCAGCGCGGTCGTACCACCGGAGTCGGACGGACGCAGCTGGATACGGATGCCGTGGCGCTGCGAGAGCCGGCCGACCACGAACAGACCCATGCGGCGGGAGACGGAGACGTCCACGGTCGGCGGCGAGGCGAGCCGCTCGTTGATCGCGGCGAGGTCCTCCGGCGAGAGGCCGATGCCGGTGTCGTGGATCTCGATCAGCACGCGGCCGTCGGGCAGCGCGTGACCGGTGACCTTGACCTTCGTCTGCGGCGAGGAGAACGAGGTCGCGTTCTCCAGCAGCTCGGCGAGCAGGTGCACGAGGTCGTTGACCACGCGGCCGGCGACCTCGGTGGTCGGCACGGAGGCCAGCTCGATGCGCTCGTACTGCTCCACCTCGGAGGCGGCGGCACGGAGCACGTCGACCAGCGGAACCGGGCGGGTCCAGCGACGGCCGGGCTCCTCACCGGCGAGGACGAGGAGGTTCTCACCGTTACGGCGCATACGCGTGGCGAGGTGGTCGAGCTTGAACAGCGAGGACAGCTGGTCCGGGTCGGCCTCGCGGGACTCCAGTTCGGAGATCAGCGACAGCTGACGCTGGATGAGGCCCTGGGAGCGGCGCGAGAGGTTGGTGAACATCGCGTTGACGTTGCCCCGCAGCAGGGCCTGCTCGGCGGCGAGGCGGACCGCCTCGCGGTGCACGTCGTCGAAGGCCGCGGCCACCCGGCCGATCTCGTCCCGGGAGTGCACACCGACCGACTCCACCGAGGTGTCGACGTCCTGCGGGTCGGTTTCGGAAAGCTGCTTGACCAGCTCGGGCAGACGGTCCTGGGCGACCTTGGTCGCGGTGTCCTCCAGGCGTCGCAGCGAGCGGATCATGGACCGGGCGACGACGAAGGCGCCGACCAGCGAGACGCCGAGCACGAGCAGGATCACGACACCGGAGATGATCGCCTCGCGCTCCGACTCGCTGCGCAGCTCGCGGGCCTGCTGCTCCATGTCCTCCAGCAGCTTGAGCTCGATGTTCTTCATCTGCTGGATCTTGGTGGAGCTGTCGTCCAGCCAGTCCTGGTACGACTGCATCTTCAGGTCGGCCAGGCCGTTGACCTGGCCCAGGGCCCGACCGGCGTACTGGTCGGACGCCTCGATCACCGGGTTGCCCTCGGAGATCGGCTTGAGGAGTTCCTCGGCGCCGTCGCCGTAAATGCTGGTGAAGCTGCGGATCTCGGACGTCTGGCTCTGCAGCGCCGACTGGGCGTAGAGCCGGTCGTTCTCGGAGAGCCGGCCCTTGCTGGTGTTGTTCGCGGGGAGCGCCGCCGCGAGGACCGCGCGCTGGATGGACGCGTACTCCTTGGCGGAGGAGAAGGCCGACAGGGCGCGCGTGCGCTGGATCATGTCGGGGTTGCTGGTCGCCTCCGCCATGTCCTGCGAGAGGTCGAGCAGGTGGGTGATCAGCCGGTGGTACGCCTCGACCGTCTGGTTCGAGTTCCTCTCGGACTGGTACGCCGAGCCGCGGATCTTGTTCAGGTCGTTCAGGTCGCTCGCGAGGCCCACGAGGCTCTCACGGACGCCGACGAGGTTGCCGTCCTTGCTGGCGGCGTCGATCTCCTCGGAGCTGTCGAGGAAGTTCTTCAGGGCCCGGTCGGTCTTCTCCCGGTCGCCCTTGACCGCGATCGCGCTGGACGTCGAGCCGTGTGCCAGGGGACCGGCGGACTGGTCGCGCTCCTCCTGGAGAGCGGCGGCCAGCTCCGTGGCCTGCTTGGTCATCTCCGTCAGCAGCTTCATGTTGTCGAGCTGCTGGATGTCGTCCATCGACTGGCTGATGCGCATCGCGCCCAGCGAGGTGGCCGCGACCACCGGAAGCGCGAGCAGTGACACCAGGCGCGTGGAGATCCGCCAGTTGCGCAGGGCTATGCGCGGGCCGGGGCCGGTCGGGCCCTTGGCCGGCTTGGCGGCCGTCTTGTCACCCTTGTCACCGGAAGCGGGCGAGGCCGTCGCCTGACCGGGGCGACCCGCGTGGTCGGAGCTGTCGCCGGACGGGGGCTGGCCCGGGTTCTGGGCGTGCTGGGGCGAGGAGCTGACGGCCTTGGGGCCAGTCCCGCCGTGCTGCGGCTCCGGCTCCGCCGAAGCGCTGCCATCCCTCTTGAAACGTCCCTGCACTAGCGTCGCAACCTCTGGACCAGGCACCCTCCGCGTGAACGGCTGGGCACGGTGTCGGCGTCATAGGAGCGCCCTGAATACGCCCCTGCGGTGGTCGTGAGTGACCGGCGCTGGTTCCCCCTTCTCGCCGCCGCTCGGCGCTGATGTGCGCCCCCTGCGCCGGCTCGATCCTGCGGCGGTCCGTGGAATTCCAGCACAGTGCGGGATCTCCAACAAGGCCCGAGGGGCAGGCCGTGAAATACGTGACAGCACGTGAGGGGCGAGTCACCGGACGTAGAAAATGATCACCCGTAAAACGGACGAATGCACGCGAGTCACCGACGCGCCGAGGGTGTCCCAGACGCCATGATCAGGAGCGGAATGATGACTTCAGGTAGGCAATGTCGGTTTCGTCGCAGTGTCGGGCGGGCCGGAATTGACCGGTTTGACCGTTGATAAGTGAGCAAACTCACATGCTGATCACGGGCCCCGGCCAGGTCCCCGGGGAATGGCATGTTTAGCCTGACGCTTTACAGAGAAGGCAAAACCGACAACCCGCGCCCTCGAAGGGGTTCTTGCAGCCTCCCGGCGCCCGGACACGACAGGGTCTCGTACAACCGTGAAGACGACGATGATGTTCCACAAGATCGCCAACCCGCGCCGCACGACGCTGGCCCACCTCGACGGCGCCGACGACCTGCAGACGCCGGAGCAGCCGGAGCACGCCGTCGAGCTCCCCACCCAGACGGCCAACCCCCGGCGTACCGTCCTCATGGAGGTCCCGGTCGCGTCCCCCGCCGCAGAGTAGTACGGCGCCCCGGCCGCCGAGCGTTCAGGCCGGCCGCACGGGCACACGGGCGCCCGCGCGACGAACCGACGCCCCGCGGGGCCACGGCGGTCGTGCGCGAGGCGCCCGACGCGTACCGCGCTAGCCTGGAGCGTCAGACTCCAGCCAGCTCAGTCAAGGGGCCAAGCAACCCGTGCGCATCGCCAGGTTCTCCATCGACGGAAACGTCGCCTTCGGCGCGGTCGAGGGCGACCAGCCGGACCAGCTCGTCCTGGACATCATCAAGGGCATCCCGTTCGCGGACTTCGAGCTCTCCGGCACCAAGGTGCCCCTGAGCAAGGTGCGGCTGCTGCCGCCCGTACTCCCCAACAAGGTCGTGGCCTTCGGCCGCAACTACGCCGAGCACGCCCGCGAACTCGGCAACGAGGTGCCCGACGCCCCGTTCGCCTTCTTCAAGCCGTCCACCTCGGTCATCGGCTCCGGCGACGCCATCCAGTACCCCTCCTTCTCCGAGGAACTGCACCACGAGGCCGAGCTCGCCGTCGTCATCGGCCGCATGTGCCGCGAGGTCCCGCGCGAACGCGTCGCGGACGTGATCTTCGGCTACACCTGCGCCAACGACGTCACCGCCCGCGACGTGCAGCGCCGTGAGAAGCAGTGGGCCAGGGCCAAGGGCTTCGACTCCTCCTGCCCGTTGGGCCCCTGGGTGGAGACGGACCTCGACATCGCCGCCGCGAGCGACCTGACCATCCAGCTCACGGTCAACGGCGGCCAGCGCCAGCTCGGCCGCACCAGCGAGATGATCCACTCCATCGAGGACCTGATCGTCAACATCTCCGAGGCCATGACGCTGCTCCCCGGCGACGTGATCCTCACGGGCACCCCGGCTGGGGTCGGACCCCTCAACGTCGGCGACGAGGTCGCCGTCACCATCGAAGGCATCGGCACTCTCACCAACAAGGTTGTCAAGCGTGGCTAGCGCACCCGGCTCCCCCGTACGCGTCCGTTTCTGTCCCTCGCCCACCGGTAACCCCCACGTGGGCCTGGTCCGCACCGCCCTGTTCAACTGGGCGTTCGCCCGGCACCACCAGGGCACGCTGGTCTTCCGCATCGAGGACACCGACGCGGCCCGCGACTCCGAGGAGTCGTACGAGCAGCTCCTGGACTCGATGCGCTGGCTGGGCTTCGACTGGGACGAGGGCCCCGAGGTCGGCGGCCCCCACGCGCCGTACCGCCAGTCGCAGCGCATGGACATCTACAAGGACGTCGCCACCAAGCTCCTCGACGCCGGCCACGCCTACCGCTGCTACTGCTCCCAGGAGGAGCTGGACGCCCGCCGCGAGGCCGCCCGCGCCGCCGGCAAGCCCTCCGGCTACGACGGTCACTGCCGCGACCTGAGCGACGCCCAGGTCGAGGAGTACGTGGCGCAGGGCCGCCGGCCCATCGTCCGCTTCCGGATGCCCGACGAGACGATCACCTTCACGGACCTGGTCCGCGGTGAGATCACCTACCTCCCGGAGAACGTCCCGGACTACGGCATCGTCCGCGCCAACGGCGCCCCGCTCTACACGCTCGTCAACCCGGTCGACGACGCCCTGATGGAGATCACCCACGTCCTGCGCGGCGAGGACCTGCTCTCCTCCACCCCCCGCCAGATCGCCCTCTACAAGGCGCTGATCGAGCTCGGCGTCGCCAAGGAGATCCCGGCCTTCGGCCACCTGCCGTACGTGATGGGCGAGGGCAACAAGAAGCTCTCCAAGCGCGACCCGCAGTCCAGCCTGAACCTGTACCGCGAGCGCGGCTTCCTCCCCGAGGGCCTGCTCAACTACCTCTCCCTGCTCGGCTGGTCGCTCTCCGCCGACCAGGACATCTTCACGATCGACGAGATGGTCGCCGCCTTCGACGTCTCCGACGTGAACCCCAACCCGGCCCGCTTCGACCTCAAGAAGTGCGAGGCGATCAACGCCGACCACATCCGCCTGCTGGAGGTGAAGGACTTCACCGAGCGCTGCCGCCCGTGGCTGAAGGCCCCTGTCGCCCCCTGGGCGCCGGAGGACTTCGACGAGGCCAAGTGGCAGGCGATCGCGCCGCACGCGCAGACCCGCCTGAAGGTCCTCTCCGAGATCACGGACAACGTCGACTTCCTGTTCCTGCCGGAGCCGGTCTTCGACGAGGCGTCCTGGACCAAGGCGATGAAGGAGGGCTCGGACGCCCTGCTGCGCACGGCCCGCGAGAAGCTGGACACGGCGGACTGGACGTCCCCGGAGTCCCTCAAGGAGGCCGTCCTGGCCGCCGGCGAGACCCACGGCCTCAAGCTCGGCAAGGCCCAGGCCCCCGTCCGCGTCGCCGTCACCGGCCGCACGGTCGGCCTGCCCCTCTTCGAGTCCCTGGAGGTCCTGGGCAAGGAGAAGGCGCTGACCCGCATCGACGCGGCGCTGGCGAGGCTGGCGGCGTAACGCACCCGCGACGAGGGGCGGCATCCGGACATCCGGGTGCCGCCCCTCGCCGTTCCCCGTTCCCGCTTCGGCGGACGCGGCCCACCCCGCGGCGTTACCGTCGGATTCATGAGCATTCGCGCCGTGGTCTGGGACGTCGACGACACCCTCTTCGACTACACCACCGCCGACCGCGAGGGCATGCGCGCCCACCTGGTGGCCGAGGGACTGCTCGCCGGGTACGGCTCGGCGGAGGAGGCCCTCGAGCGCTGGCGGGAGATCACCGACCAGCAGTGGGCCCGCTTCTCGGCCGGTGAAGTCGACTTCGTCACACAGCGGCGCGACCGCACCCGGGTCTTCCTGGGCCGGCCCGGCCTGACGGACACGGAGGCCGACGACTGGTTCCAGCGCTACGTCACGCACTACGAGGCCGCCTGGTCCCTCTTCCCCGACGTCCTGCCCGTCCTCGACACCCTCTCCGCCAGCCACCGACACGCCGTGCTGTCCAACTCCAGCCTGACCGTCCAGGACCGCAAGCTGCGCGTTCTCGGCGTGCACGACCGCTTCGAGGCGATCCTGTGCGCCGCCGAGCTGGGTGTCTCCAAGCCCGAGCCCGGCGCCTTCCTGGCCGCCTGCGAGGCCCTCTCCCTCGCCCCGCACCAGGTCGCGTACGTCGGCGACCACCCGGAGATCGACGGGCGCGGCGCCCACGAGGCCGGGCTGCTGTCGGTCTGGATCGACCGCGGCGGCGCCTACGCGACCGTCGACCCGCCCGCCGGGCCGCGCCGCATCGCGTCCCTCTCCGAACTCCCCGCGCTCCTCGGCGCCGATACTCGTTTTGGAGCCCCGTCCACCTTCAGGTAATGTTCTTCCTGCGCCGCCGGGGAGCGGGCCGAAAGGGCCGGGAACCGGAAGCGCAACGCTAGAACAAGATCCCCCAGGGGCTTGCGTTCCAGTGGCCTATGGTGTAATTGGCAGCACGACTGATTCTGGTTCAGTTAGTCTTGGTTCGAGTCCAGGTAGGCCAGCTCGCAGAGCTTATCTGCATCGCGGATCACATCCGCAAAGCCCCCGTTGTGTAGCGGCCTAGCACGCTGCCCTCTCAAGGCAGTAGCGCCGGTTCGAATCCGGTCGGGGGTACAGATCCTTCCCGCGAGGACAGTCAGGGTAGCTCCCGCCGTCGTCGATGCAGGATCGCTAGGGCCCCCGTTGTGTAGCGGCCTAGCACGCCGCCCTCTCAAGGCGGTAGCGCCGGTTCGAATCCGGTCGGGGGTACTGACTGGTCTAAACCATCATTGGTCTATGGTGTAATTGGCAGCACGACTGATTCTGGTTCAGTTAGTCTTGGTTCGAGTCCAGGTAGACCAGCTCGGACCTGCGGCGGTGTAATATTCAACGCTTGCAGAGTCCACGCCCCCGTTGTGTAGCGGCCTAGCACGCCGCCCTCTCAAGGCGGTAGCGCCGGTTCGAATCCGGTCGGGGGTACGAGTCCGAAGGGGGCTCCCGCTCAGGCGGGAGCCCCCTTCGGCGTTACTCGATTCCGCCACCTCGTACATCAACTCCCCGTGGGGCGCGCTCGGAGAGTCCCGCTCGCCGGGAGGCGGAGGCGCAGCTGACGGGAAGGACCGGTTCGCGTACCGGTCGGGGAAGCGGGCGCCCGAGGCGCCGAAGAACGCGGCGGCCGGACAGGCGCCCGAGAAGGCGTGAGGACGGGGAAGGGCCTGCCGCGGCGTTGAGGCGGGCCCGCCCCGGTCGGGTGCCGGTGGGGTGGGTCAGCCCGTGCGGCGCAGGGCCTCGGAGAGGCGGCCGGCGGCGTCGATGACGGCCTGGGCGTGCATACGGCCCGGGTGGCGCGTCAGGCGCTCGATGGGGCCCGAGACGGACACGGCGGCCACCACGCGGTTGGAGGGGCCGCGTACGGGCGCGGAGACGGACGCGACGCCCGGCTCCCGCTCCCCGATGGACTGGGCCCAGCCGCGGCGCCGGACGCCGGACAGCGCCGTCGCCGTGAATCGGGCGCCCTGCAGGCCGCGGTGCAGACGCTCGGGCTCCTCCCAGGCCATCAGGATCTGTGCCGAGGAGCCGGCCTTCATCGTGAGCGTGGAACCGACCGGGACCGTGTCCCTGAGGCCCGACAGCCGCTCGGCCGCGGCCACGCAGATGCGCATGTCGCCCTGGCGGCGATAGAGCTGGGCGCTCTCGCCCGTGACGTCACGGAGGTGGGTGAGCACCGGGCCCGCCGTGGCGAGCAGGCGGTCCTCGCCGGCCGCCGCGGCCAGTTCGGCCAGGCGCGGGCCGAGAATGAAGCGGCCCTGCATGTCGCGCGCCACCATGCGGTGGTGTTCCAGCGCCACGGCCAGGCGGTGGGCCGTGGGTCGTGCCAGTCCGGTCGCACCGACCAACCCCGCGAGGGTGGCCGGGCCGGACTCCAGAGCGCTCAGGACGAGGGCCGCCTTGTCCAGAACGCCGACGCCGCTACTGTTGTCCATGCAACGATACTCCCGTCTCACTCTGTGAAACGCAAGTTCAATTTTCCCTGGAACGCGCCACCCTTGATGGCACGAAGTCACAACGGCCCGTGACGAAAGGGCCTGGTTGCGGTTGCCCGGAAACAGGGGTGAGGGCGCCGCCTCCTCAAGATCTCTAGTTGGGTCGGCGCGTTGTCGCCGACCGGAGGGAAAGCGATGGGTAGGACACTCGCGGAGAAGGTCTGGGACGACCACGTCGTCCGGCGCGCCGAAGGCGAGCCCGACCTCCTCTTCATCGATCTGCACCTGCTGCACGAGGTGACCAGCCCGCAGGCCTTCGACGGCCTGCGCAAGAGCGGTCGCCCGGTGCGCCGGCTCGACCTGACCATCGCGACCGAGGACCACAACACCCCGACGCTCGACATCGACAAGCCCATCGCGGACCCGGTCTCCCGGGTCCAGCTGGAGACGCTGCGCAAGAACTGCGCGGACTTCGGCGTCCGACTGCACCCGCTGGGCGACGTCGAGCAGGGCGTCGTGCACGTCGTCGGCCCGCAGCTGGGCCTGACCCAGCCCGGCACCACCGTGGTCTGCGGCGACTCGCACACCTCCACGCACGGCGCGTTCGGCGCGCTGGCGTTCGGCATCGGCACCTCCCAGGTCGAGCACGTGCTGGCCACCCAGACGCTGCCCATGGCCCGCCCGAAGACCATGGCGATCACCGTCAACGGCGAACTGCCCGAGGGCGTCACGGCCAAGGACCTGATCCTGGCGATCATCGCGAAGATCGGCACGGGCGGCGGCCAGGGCTACATCCTGGAGTACCGCGGCGAGGCCATCGAGAAGCTCTCGATGGAGGCCCGGATGACCATCTGCAACATGTCGATCGAGGCCGGCGCCCGCGCGGGCATGATCGCCCCCGACGAGACCACCTTCGCCTACCTCCAGGGCCGCGCCCACGCCCCCGAGGGCGCGGACTGGGACGCGGCGGTCGAGTACTGGAAGACGCTGCGCACGGACGACGACGCGGAGTTCGACGCCGAGGTGGTCATCGAGGCCGCCGAGCTGTCGCCGTTCGTCACCTGGGGCACCAACCCGGGCCAGGGTGCGCCGCTTTCCGCCGCCGTCCCCGACCCGGCTTCGTACGAGGACGCTTCGGAGCGCTTCGCCGCCGAAAAGGCCCTGGAGTACATGGGGTTGGAGGCCGGGCAGCCGCTGCGTTCCATCAAGGTGGACACCGTCTTCGTAGGTTCGTGCACCAACGGCCGCATCGAGGACCTGCGCGCCGCCGCCGAGATCGTGCGGAGCCGCAAAGTCGCCGACGGCGTACGGATGCTGGTCGTCCCGGGCTCCGCGCGGGTGGGTCTGCAGGCCGTCTCCGAGGGCCTGGACGTGGTCTTCAAGGAGGCCGGCGCCGAGTGGCGGCACGCGGGCTGCTCGATGTGCCTGGGCATGAACCCGGACCAGCTGGCCCCGGGTGAGCGCTCGGCGTCCACCTCCAACCGCAACTTCGAGGGGCGGCAGGGCAAGGGCGGCCGCACCCACCTGGTGTCGCCGCAGGTCGCGGCCGCGACGGCGGTCCTGGGCCGCCTGGCCTCCCCGGCCGACCTGTCCGCCGCCGACGTTCCCACGCCCGCTGGAGTCTGAGAGTCATGGAAGCATTCACCAAGCACACCGGCCGGGCCGTCCCGCTGCGCCGCAGCAACGTCGACACCGACCAGATCATCCCCGCCCACTGGCTCAAGAAGGTGACGCGGGACGGGTTCGAGGACGGGCTGTTCGAGGCCTGGCGCAAGGACCCGGAGTTCGTGCTCAACCGGCCCGAGCGGCAGGGCGCGACCGTCCTGGTCGCCGGCCCCGACTTCGGCACCGGCTCCTCGCGCGAGCACGCCGTCTGGGCGCTGCAGAACTACGGCTTCAAGACGGTGATCTCGTCCCGCTTCGCCGACATCTTCCGCGGCAACTCGCTGAAGAACGGTCTGCTCACGGTGGTCCTCGACCAGAAGATCGTGGACGCGCTGTGGGAGCTCACGGAGAAGGACCCCCAGGCCGAGATCACGGTCGACCTGGAGACCCGCGAGGTCCGCGCCGAGGGCGTCACCGCCTCCTTCGAGCTGGACGAGAACTCCCGCTGGCGGCTGCTGAACGGGCTGGACGACATCTCGATCACCCTCCAGAACGAGGCCGACATCGCCGCGTACGAGGCGAAGCGTCCGTCGTTCAAGCCGCAGACGCTCCAGGTCTGACCCCGGGCGCCCCTCCGGCGTCCGCGCAAGGTCGAGTTTCGGCCACCCACACACACCCGCTGTACCCCCGATCGGCTCGATCGGGGGTACAGCCGTGTCTGGGCCCGGTCGCGGCTGCCCGTCATGGCCGAAGGCCGCAACTTCCCACGTTAGAGGGGTGGTTGCTGGGGTACGTGAGTCGGTGGGACGAGGGATTCGCCGGTGCCCGGAAGGCCGTTCGGGGCGGTAGTTGCCCCCTGCGCAGGCGACAACTCGCCCCAGATGGCACAATCTGTGCATGGAACACGACGGCCAACTCCAGCTCTATACGGCGGTCGCGGTCCAGCTCAAGGAAGCGCACACAAGAGTGCGCGCACTGCAAGTCCCGGAGGGCGTACGGATGGCGCTGACCCGGAAGCTGCTGGTCATTACGGCCGCGGCCAAACACGATCTCGCCGGTGCGGCAAGGCGGCTGGAGCGGTTCACCGCCGATCTCGACGAGGGGCGATTCCCCGAAGAGGAAGGCTGAACCGGCCGGGACAGCCCGAGTCCGTTGCGGCACAAGGGTGATTAGCCCGTTTCGTGTTTGATTTGCGGTATATATCTGCCTAACGTGCGAAAAAGCTTGAACACATTCGTTCTGGCGATGTCTCCGAAGGGGAAGACGTGAACAAGGCGCAGCTCGTAGAAGCGATCGCCGACAAGCTGGGTGGCCGGCAGCAGGCCGCCGACGCTGTCGACGCGGTCCTGGACGCCCTCGTCCGTGCAGTGGTCGCGGGCGACCGGGTCTCGGTCACCGGCTTCGGTTCCTTCGAGAAGGTCGACCGTCCGGCCCGCTACGCCCGCAACCCCCAGACGGGCGAGCGGGTTCGGGTCAAGAAGACCTCCGTGCCGCGCTTCCGCGCGGGCCAGGGCTTCAAGGACCTGGTGAGCGGCTCGAAGAAGCTCCCGAAGAACGACATCGCGGTCAAGAAGGCCCCCAAGGGCAGCCTGTCCGGCCCCACCCCCACCATCGCCAAGGCCGCGGGCAAGAAGGCGGCCGCCAAGAAGGCCACGGGCGCGGCGAAGAAGACCACCGGCAAGAAGACGGCCGCGGCGGCGAAGAAGTCGACCGCGAAGAAGACCGCGGGGGCGGCGACGGCGAAGAAGGCCCCCGCCAAGAAGTCCACCGCCACGACCACCACGGCGGCGGCGAAGAAGGCCACGGCCAAGAAGGCCCCCGCGAAGAAGGCGACGGCCAAGAAGGCCCCCGCCAAGAAGTCGACCGCTCGCAAGACCACCGCCAAGAAGGCCACCGCCCGCAAGAAGTAGCGGCAAGCGGCAAGCCGGAAGCAGTAAGCCGGCAAGCGGCGAACAGCAGGCGAACAGGCACAGGGCACTCACGCGCCGGGCCGGACTCCCTCTCGGAGTCCGGCCCGCGGCGTGTTCGTACGCCCGTGAAGCACCCGGCGGACCAGAGGCTCCCGGCGGACCAGAGGGTCCCGGCGGTTCAGAGGGTCTGGAGGGTCACCAGCGTGATCCGGAGGTCCGTGCCCGTGCCCTCGGTCTCGATCCGCACCCGCTGCCCGGGCCGCAGCAGTCTCAGGCCCCCCGCGTCGAACGCCGCGGCGTCGAAGGGCACGGGCGTGCCGTCGTCGAGCAGCACCTGTCCGCTGCGGCTGTCGGGGTCGTACGTGTATGCGGTGGCCTGCATGTCGGCAGCCTACTGCCCGGCGATCAGCAACCGCGCCGTCACCGCGGCCGTATGGGGCCCCACCCCCAGCGCCAGCGCGGTGCGCAGGTCGTCGCCGGTGTCGACGTCCTGCCGTACGGAATGCACCGCGTCGAGGCGGAGTTCCACCGCGCCGGACGCCCGGTGCCGGGCCCGGGAATCCGTGCCGAAAGCGGGGGCCAATTCACGGCCCGGTGCCACGGCCAGCAGGGTCGTGCCGATTCCGGCCGCGTCCGGAAGGAAAGCGCGCGGGAATTGCGCGGCCGCCGCCAGAACCCGCGCCAATTCCATGGGCCGCAGTGCGGGGAGATCGGCGTTGAGGGCGGCCACGGGACTTTCGGAACGTACCGCCCGTACGGCCGCCGCCGCGTGTGCCAGCGCGGCGTTCAGACCGCCGCCCGGCTCGTCCGGAACGACCCCGGCGCCCAGTTTCGCCAGCTCGCGCCCCGCCCGGGCGTCGTCCGTGACGACTGCCACATCCACCACCGACGGACAGGCCAGCGCCGCCGCCACCGTGTCCTGTGCGAACGCCAGCGCGAGGCCGGGCCGCACCCCGTCGTCCGCGGTGTCCGACAGCCTGCTCTTGGCCCGGGCGAGGGGCTTCACGGGTACGACCAAGGTCCACTGCACGAGCGTTCCGTCCTTCTCTCGTCGCTGTCATTGTCACCTGGGGGATCTGGCGATTCACCCGCCGGGGCGTACGGTGTTCTCGACAGACGGACGGCCCGGGGCGACACTTGTCCGGCCCCAGGCCCTGGAGGAAAGGTGTCAGCGTGCCCCGCCGCAGAATCGGCTTCTGGTACCGCTTCGCCGCGGTGATCTGCAAACCGCCGCTGGTGGTTCTGATCAAGCGGGACTGGCGGGGAATGGAGAACATTCCGGCCGACGGTGGATTTATCACCGCCGTGAACCATAATTCGCACGTCGACCCCTTCGCGTACGCGCACTACCAGTACAACACCGGGCGCGTGCCGCGATTCCTTGCGAAGAGCGGCCTTTTCAAGAAGGGTTTCGTCGGTGCCGCGATGCGGGGCACCGGGCAGATCCCCGTCTACCGCGAGAGCACGGACGCGCTCAGCGCCTTCCGGGCCGCGATCGACGCCGTGGAGCGCGGCGAGTGCGTCGCCTTCTACCCCGAGGGCACCCTCACCCGCGACCCGGACGGCTGGCCGATGACCGCGAAGACCGGTGCCGCGCGCGTCGCCCTGCAGACCAAGTGCCCGGTGATCCCGGTCGCCCAGTGGGGCTGCAACGAACTGCTGCCGCCCTACGCGAAGAAGCCCAACCTCCTGCCGCGCAAGACCCACCGCGTGCTGGCGGGCCCGGCGGTCGACCTGTCGCGGTTCTACGACAAGGAGATGACCGCGGAGGTGCTGAAGGAGGCCACGGAGGTCATCATGGCCGCCGTCACCCGCCAGCTGGAGGAGATCCGCGGTGAGAAGGCGCCCGCGACCCCCTACGACCCGCGCCGGGAGCGGATCGAGCAGCGGCGCCGGACGCAGTCGCAGACGCAGGCACCGGTGCGGGGGCAGCAGGCAGAAGGGCAGAGCACGTGAGCAAGCCCGTCAAAGCGGCCGTCTTCGGCACCGGATCGTGGGGCACCGCCTTCGGCATGGTCCTCGCCGACGCCGGATGTGACGTCACCCTGTGGGGACGCCGCGCCGAACTCGCCGACGCCGTCAACTCCACCCGGACCAACCCGGACTACCTGCCCGGCGTGGAACTTCCCGCCACGCTGCGGGCCACCACCGACGCCGCCGAGGCGGCGCACGACGCCGACTTCACCGTCCTCGCCGTGCCCTCCCAGACGCTGCGCGCCAATCTGGCCGACTGGACGCCGCTGCTGGCACCCGGCACGATCCTGGTGTCGCTGATGAAGGGTGTCGAACTCGGCTCCGCGATGCGGATGAGCGAGGTGATCGAGGACGTCGCCAAGGTCGGCGCCGAGCGCATCGCCGTGGTCACCGGGCCCAACCTGGCCCGGGAGATCGCCGCCCGCAGGCCGGCCGCCGCCGTGGTCGCTTCCCCCGACGAGGCCGTCGCCCAGCGGCTCCAGACCGCCTGCCACACGCCGTACTTCCGTCCGTACACCAACACCGATGTCGTCGGCTGCGAGCTCGGCGGCGCCGTGAAGAACGTGATCGGACTGGCCGTCGGCATCGCGGACGGCATGGGCCTCGGCGACAACGCCAAGGGGTCCCTCATCACCCGCGGCCTCGCCGAGACCACGCGCCTCGGGGTCGCCCTCGGCGCCGACCCGTTGACCTTCTCCGGACTGGCCGGGCTCGGCGACCTGGTGGCGACCTGCTCCTCGCCGCTGTCCCGCAACCACACCTTCGGCACCAACCTCGGCAAGGGCATGACCCTGGCGGAGACCATCGCGGTCACCAAGCAGACCGCCGAAGGCGTCAAGTCCTGCGAGTCGGTGCTGGATCTGGCCCGCAGGCACGGCGTCGACATGCCGATCAGCGAGACGGTCGTCGCCATCGTGCACGAGGGCAAGTCCCCGGTGGACGCGGTGAAGGAGCTGATGTCGCGCAGCGCGAAGCCCGAACGACGCTGAGCGACGGTGGCGCGGCATGTGGGTGCCGCCCGCGCCACGCGGCCGGCCGACGCTGTCTCGCGGCCCTACGGGCGGGTACTCTCGACGCGATATGAGCACCGAGAACCTCCCCCAGAGCCCCGAGCAGAGTCCGGAGCAGCCGCCTCGCAAGCCGCGTGTGGCCGTCGTGTTCGGCGGGCGCAGCTCCGAACACGGGATCTCCGTGGTCACCGCCGGCGCCGTCCTCGCGGCCATCGACCGGACGAAGTACGACGTCCTGCCGATCGGCATCACCCGGGACGGCCGCTGGGCCCTCACCGCCGACGAACCGGAACGCATGGCGATCACCGAGCGCCGTACGCCCGACGTCGATGAGCTGGCCGAGTCGACCGAGGGCG
Organism: Streptomyces lancefieldiae; assembly: GCF_031845825.1. NCBI lineage: Bacteria > Bacillati > Actinomycetota > Actinomycetes > Kitasatosporales > Streptomycetaceae > Streptomyces > Streptomyces lancefieldiae. The sequence continues at coordinate 146,091 of NZ_JAVRFH010000003.1, forward strand.
GCGTGGTGCTGCCCGTCGACCCCGCCAACCGCGAAGTCGTCTACAGCGAGCCCGGCTCGGTGCCCAAGGCGCTGGGCGAGGTCGACGTCGTCTTCCCCGTGCTGCACGGCCCGTACGGCGAGGACGGCACCCTCCAGGGCCTGCTGGAGCTCTCCGGCGTGCCCTACGTCGGCTCGGGCGTGCTCGCCTCGGCCGTCGGCCAGGACAAGGAGTACATGAAGCGGGTGTTCACCTCCTACGGGCTGAAGGTCGGCCCGTACGTGGTGATCCGGCCGCGCGAGTGGGACCAGGACCGTTCCGGCGCCCGCAGGAAGGTCGTGGACTTCGCCGGCGAGCACGGCTGGCCGCTGTTCGTGAAGCCCGCGCGCGCGGGTTCCTCGATCGGCATCACCAAGGTCGACGACCTCTCCGGACTCGACGAGGCGATCGAGGAGGCCCGGCGCCACGACCCGAAGATCCTCGTGGAGGCGACGCTCACCGGCCGGGAGATCGAGTGCGGGGTGCTGGAGTTCGAGGAGGGCCCCCGGGCCTCCCTCCCCGCGGAGATCCCGCCGCCCTCGGAGCACGCGTACTACGACTTCGAGGCCAAGTACATCGACTCCACGCCCGGCATCGTGCCCGCCCCGCTCACGCCCGAGGAGACCGCCGAGGTCCAGCGGCTGGCGGTCGAGGCGTTCGACGCGGCGTCCTGCGAGGGGCTGGTGCGCGCGGACTTCTTCCTCACCGAGGACGACGAGTTCGTGATCAACGAGATCAACACCATGCCCGGTTTCACGCCGATCTCCATGTACCCGCAGATGTGGCAGGCGAGCGGTGTCGGTTACGCGGAGCTGGTGGACCGGCTGGTCCAGGCGGCGCTGCGGCGGTCCACGGGACTGCGCTGACGTTCGGCTCCGAGTGGACGGCCGGGAAGGCGATCCCCTCGGGGATCGCCTTCCGCGCGACCGGCGGAACCCGCAGGTCCGGTACGGCTCTCCGTGCCCCGCAGCGCAGTATGATCAGCGGGTTTTCCCAGCCCGCCGTCCGTCGGCGACAGCGCCTCGTCCGGGGTTCCGGCACGGCCTGGTGACCGGCGCGTCCGGGCCGGGAACCGCCGCCGACTCGCTGTCGTCTGCTGAGGGAGCAGCCTTCGGCGGCGATCAGCAGTGCGAGAGCGAGCGGGCGGAAGGGGGCTAGAGATGGACGACCGGACAGGTCAGAGTACGGGTGATGCCGTCCACTTGCTGGACCTTGGCGACCACCATGCGCCCCAGTTCGTCGACGGTTTCGGACTGGGCCCGGACGATGACGTCGTAGGGTCCCGTCACGTCCTCGGCCTGGATCACTCCAGGGATCTTGCTGATGGTCTCGGCGACGGTCGACGCCTTGCCGACCTCCGTCTGGATCAGGATGTACGCCTGTACCACGGAACCTCCAGGGCGGCCACGAGGATCATGTGGGGAAAAGGAACGCCACGGTATCGCGTCGCCGCGCTTCGCGGGGAGACCCGCGGACGTGCGGCCCGCGTGCCGGGGTGCGGTGCGGACACGAGTTGACGATCACGCCGACCGCCGAGACGGTCATTTCGACCGTAACCAGGACAGAGATGCCACGCGACCGGGCACGGACCGGGACGGAAGGGGAGCCAAGGCAATGAAGGGCACTGTTGGTGAGCTCGGGGAATTCGGGCTCATCAGGGAGCTCACCTCCCGTCTCACCTCCACTCCGGCGGTCCGGGTCGGCCCCGGCGACGACGCCGCGGTGGTGGCCGCGCCCGACCGCCGGGTGGTGGCCAGCACCGACATCCTCGTCGAGGGGCGGCACTTCCGCCGTGACTGGTCCACCGCGTACGACGTGGGCCGCAAGGCGGCGGCGCAGAACCTGGCCGACATCGCCGCCATGGGCGCGGTGCCCACCGCCCTGCTGCTCGGCCTCGTGGTGCCCGCCGAGCTGCCGGTGACCTGGCCGACCGAGCTGATGGACGGGCTGCGCGACGAGTGCCAGGTCGCCGGTGCCTCGGTGGTCGGCGGCGACGTGGTGCGCGGCGACACCATCACCGTGTCCATCACCGCCCTCGGTGACCTGCGCAACCAGGAGCCCGTGACCCGGGCCGGCGCCCAGCCCGGAGACCTCGTCGCGGTGACCGGCTGGCTGGGCTGGTCCGCGGCCGGGTTCGCCGTGCTGTCCCGCGGCTTCCGCTCGCCGCGCGCCTTCGTCGAGGCCCACCGTCGCCCGGAACCGCCGTACCACGCGGGGCCGGCCGCCGCGGGCCTCGGTGCCACCGCGATGTGCGACGTGAGTGACGGGCTGATCGCCGACCTGGGCCACATCGCCGAGGCCAGCAAGGTCAGGATCGACATCCGCTCCGGACAGATCGACATCCCGTCCCAGATGAACGACATCGGCCAGGCCGTCGGCGTCGACCCCATGCAGTGGGTGCTCACCGGGGGAGAGGACCACGCGATCGTGGCGACCTTCCCGCCGGACGTGAAGCTGCCCGCCCGCTGGAAGGTCATCGGCGAGGTCCTCAACCCCTCGGCGCTGCCCCAGGTGACCGTCGACGGGGCACCCTGGACCAGCAAGGGCGGCTGGGACCACTTCGGCGAGGACATGGAGTCATGAGGCCGCCCCTGGTCCTCACCGTGGCCGGCTCCGACTCCGGCGGCGGCGCCGGCATCCAGGCCGACCTGAAGACGATGCTCGCCCTCGGCACGCACGGCATGAGCGTGCTCACCGCGGTGACCGCGCAGAACTCCCTCGGTGTGCAGGGCGCCTGGGAGCTGCCCGTGGACGCGGTGCGGGCCCAGTACCGCAGCGTCGTGGACGACATCGGCGTCCAGGCCGTCAAGACCGGGATGCTCTCCTCCGCGGAACTCGTCGAGACGGTCGCCGAATTGATCGGCGGCACCGACGCCCCGGCCGTCGTCGACCCGGTCGGTGTCTCCAAGCACGGGGACGCGCTGCTCGCCGCCTCCGCCCTGGACTCGGTGCGCACCAAGCTGCTCCCGGTGGCGACCGTCGCCACACCGAACCTCGACGAGGTCGCCCAACTCACCGGCGTAAGGGTCGAGTCGGACACCGATCTGCGCCGGGCCGCGGCGGCCGTGCTGGAGTACGGGCCGCGCTGGGTGCTGATCAAGGGCGGCCATCTGGCCGGCGACGCCGTCGACCTGCTCACCGACGGCACCGAGGAGCACTGGCTGCGCGCGCCGCGCTTCGACAACCGGCACACGCACGGTACGGGCTGCACCCTCGCGTCCGCCGTCGCCTGCGGGCTGGCGAAGGGGCAGTCGGTACCGGAGGCGGTGACGGCGGCCAAGGAGTACGTCACCGGGGCGATCGCGGCCGGGTTCCCGCTCGGCGGCGGCATCGGGCCGGTGGACCACGGTTGGGCGCTCGGTCGGGACACTCCCTGACCTCGATGACCGTGGCGGCCTTCGGCCCGCGCCGAGCAGGCGGTACACGTGGTCGCGGGTCGAGCGCGGCCGGGGTGTCGGCGACGTCCACCGGGGCGAGCCCGCGGGCCTGCTCCAGAGTTGTGCCGCACACCGCCTCGGCGGCCTGCGACCCCGGGCCGGCCTGCGACCCGGGCCCCGCGGGAGACCGTCAGCCGCCCGTCCGGCTCCCGCACCTCGTCGTCCGGCGTACCGGTGCTGGAGCCCCCACGGACGACGCCCGGGATCCGGGCACGGCAAAAAGCCGGCCCACCTGAGGTGGACCGGCTCCGTGCAGCGGACCAGGCAGTGGCCGCGCGCTCAGCTGACGCGTCAGCGCGAGACCTTCCCGGCCTTGATGCACGAGGTGCAAGCGTTCACGCGCTTCGGCGTCCCGCCGACCACGGTACGCACACGCTGGATGTTCGGGTTCCAGCGACGGGACGTACGGCGGTGCGAGTGCGAGATGTTGTTGCCGAAGCCCGGCCCCTTGCCGCAGACGTCGCAGTTGGCAGCCACGGGTCACTCCAAAGACTTCAGATGCACTTACGGTTGATCCCGGCATGCCGGGATCAAGGTCTCGGACCAACGAACGGTCCGGGATCTGAGTGGCGGTGCCAGGGGGATGGCCCGATCGGGATCGGGCAACCGGAGCAGCATACAACGGCTGCTCCCGTACAACGAAACTACCACGGCAGCTCAGCGGCCCGCCCCCGGCCCTCTTCCGGTGGACGCCCTCCCAAGGTCTACGCTGCCTGCCACGTCCAGCAGCTCAAGGAGGCGCAGGTGGCGCAGGTGCCACAGAGGTTCTTCGACGCTCTGGCGGTGCGCACCTGGTGCGATCTGTCGCTGCGCGCCCTGGGGCGGGCGCGCGAGGAGATCGACGCGATCAACGTCTATCCCGTCGCGGACGGGGACACCGGTACGAACCTCTATCTGACCGTCGAGTCGGCCGTCGCGGCGGTGGAGGCGGTGTTCGCGGCGCACGAGGTGGACGCCGGGGCACCGGGCGGCGACGGCCCCTCACTGGCCGACGCCGTGGGCGCGATGGCGCACGGGGCGCTGATCGGCGCGCGGGGCAATTCCGGAACGATCCTCGCGCAACTGCTGCGCGGCATGGCCCAGGTGCTCGCCGCGCGGGGTGAACCCGCTCACACCGACGGCCCGGGCCTGCGGCTGGCCCTGCGGCACGCGGCCGAATCCGCCCGGCAGGCCGTGGCCCACCCGGTCGAGGGCACCGTCCTGACCGTCGCCTCGGCCGCCGCCGACGCGGCCGAGGGCGCGGAGGGCGACTGTGCGGCGGTGGCCCGCGCGGCCCACGAGGGCGCCCGCGCGGCCCTCGCCGCGACCCCGGGCCAACTGGCCGTTCTGGAGCGAGCCGGAGTGGTCGACGCCGGCGGGCACGGCCTCGTCACGGTCCTCGCGGCTCTGGTGGAGACGTTCACGGGCCGGACGCCGGCGCCGGGAGCGGCCGTCGTGCCGCACGCGCGCGTGGGGCACGGCCGCGAGGCGCTCCCGGGAGAGCGGGCCCGTGCGGAGGGCGGCGAGGACCGTGCGGGGGAGTGCGCCGCGGAGGAGGGCGACGAGAACGGCCCCGCCTTCGAGGTGATCTACCTTCTGGAGGCCGAGGACGCGGCCGTGGCACGGCTGCGGCAGCGGCTCGACGCCCTCGGGGACTCGCTCGTCGTGGTCGGCGGCGACGGACTGTGGAACATCCACGTCCACGTCGACGACGCGGGCGCCGCCGTGGAGGCGGGAGTCGAGGCCGGGCGGCCGTACCGGATCCGCATCACCCACTTCGGGCACGGCGACGTCCACACCACCAGGACCGGGCGCCCGCCCCGGGAGCGGACCCAGCGCGCCGTGGTGGCCGTCGTACCCGGCGAGGGCCTGGCCGGGCTGTACGCCGAGGCAGGCGCGACCACCGTGCTCGCACGCCCCGGGGAGTCGCCGGCGAGCGGGGAGCTCGTCCAGGCCGTCCGGCGGGCGCACGCGCGCGAGGTCGTGCTGCTGCCCAACGACGCCGAGCTGCGCCACACCGCCGCCGCGGCGGCCGAACAGGTCCGCACCGAGGGCATCCGGGTCGCCCTGATCCCGACCCGCTCCGCGGTCCAGGGCATCGCCGCGCTCGCCGTGCACGAGCCCGAGCGGCGCTTCGACGAGGACGTGGTGGCGATGACCTCGGCGGCCGGTGCGACCCGCCACGCGGAGGTCATCGTCGCCGAACGCCAGTCCTGGACCACGGCCGGCATCTGCCAGGCCGGTGACGTACTCGGCCTCATCGACGGCGACGTGGCCGTGATCGGCGCGGACGTCACGGAGGTCGCCGCGACCGTCCTGGACCGCATGCTCGCGGCCGGCGGCGAACTGGTCACCCTCGTCCTCGGCGACGAGGCCCCCGGGAACGTCGCCGACCACCTGGAGGCCCGCGTCCGCGAGGCCTACCTCGCCGTCGACACGGTGGTCTACCGGGGCGGACGGCAGGGCGCGCTGCTGCTGGTCGGCGTGGAGTAGCCCCGCCCATCCCGCCGTTCGCGGGCTTTCCCGGGAGGCGCGGGGCCATTGTCAGTGGCGTGGTGTGCAATGGATCTCGTGCCCGCACTGCAAGAACCCCTGAAGAAGGTGCTCGGCCCCGCCACCGCGAAGGTGATGGCCGAGCACCTCGGCCTGAACACCGTCGGCGACCTCCTCCACCACTACCCCCGCAGATACGAGGAGCGCGGCCAGCTCACCCACCTCGCCGACCTGCCCATGGACGAGCACGTCACGGTGGTGGCCCAGGTCGCCGAAGCCCGCCTGCACACCTTCGCCTCGTCGAAGGCCCCGCGCGGCAAGGGGCAGCGCCTCGAGGTGACCATCACGGACGGCAGCGGCCGCCTCCAGCTGGTCTTCTTCGGCCACGGCGTCCACAAACCCCACAAGGAACTCCTGCCGGGCACGCGCGCGATGTTCGCGGGCAAGGTCTCCGTCTTCAACCGCCGACTGCAACTGGCCCATCCGGCGTACGAGTTGCTGCGCGGCGGGGACGACGACGGGACCGAGAGCGTCGAGTCGTGGGCGGGCGCGCTCATCCCCCTCTACCCGGCCACCGCCAAGCTGGAGTCCTGGAAGATCGGCAAGGCGGTTCAGACGGTGCTGCCCAGCGCGCAGGAGGCCGTCGACCCCCTGCCCGACTCCCTGCGCGAGGGCCGCGGCCTGGTCTCCCTCCCCGAGGCCCTTCTGAAGATCCACCGCCCGCACACCAAGGCGGACATCGAGGACGCCCGCGCCCGACTGAAGTGGGACGAGGCCTTCGTCCTCCAGGTCGCCCTCGCCCGCCGCCGCCACGCCGAGACCCAACTCCCCGCCGTCCCCAGGAAGCCGAACCCCGACGGCCTGCTCACGGCCTTCGACGACCGCCTCCCCTTCACCCTCACCGACGGCCAGCGGAAGGTCTCCCGGGAGATCTTCGACGACCTCGCCACGGATCACCCGATGCACCGGCTGCTCCAGGGGGAGGTGGGTAGCGGCAAGACGCTGGTGGCCCTGCGCGCCATGCTCGCCGTCGTCGACGCCGGAGGGCAGGCCGTGATGCTGGCGCCCACCGAGGTGCTCGCCCAGCAGCACCACCGTTCGGTCGTCGAGATGATGGGGGAGCTGGCCGAGGGCGGCATGCTGGGCGGCGCCGAGCACGCCACCAAGGTGGTGCTGCTCACCGGCTCGATGGGCGCCGCCGCCCGCCGTCACGCCCTGCTCGACCTGGCCACCGGAGAGGCCGGCATCGTCATCGGCACACACGCGCTGATCGAGGACAAGGTCCAGTTCCACGACCTGGGCCTGGTCGTCGTCGACGAACAGCACCGCTTCGGCGTCGAACAGCGCGACGCCCTGCGCGGCAAGGGAAAGCAACCCCCACACCTGCTCGTCATGACCGCCACGCCGATCCCGCGCACCGTCGCCATGACCGTCTTCGGTGACCTGGAGACCTCCGTCCTGGACCAGCTCCCGGCCGGACGCTCCCCGATCGCCAGCCATGTCGTCCCGGCCGCCGACAAACCGCACTTCCTCGCACGGGCCTGGGAACGGGTGCGCGAGGAGGTCGAGGGCGGCCACCAGGCGTACGTCGTCTGCCCGCGCATCGGCGACGAGGACGACGACCCGAAGAAGAACTCCAAGCAGGCCGAGCCCTCCGGGGACGGCGCCGAGAGACGGCCCCCGCTCGCGGTCCTCGACATCGCCGACCAGCTGGCCAAAGGCCCCCTGCAGGGCCTCAAGGTCGAGATCCTGCACGGCCGCATGCAGCCCGACGACAAGGACGCGGTCATGCGCCGCTTCGCCGCCGGTGAGACCGATGTCCTGGTCGCCACGACCGTCATCGAGGTCGGCGTGAACGTCCCCAACGCCACCGCCATGGTGATCATGGACGCCGACCGCTTCGGGGTCTCCCAGTTGCACCAGCTGCGCGGCCGGGTCGGACGGGGCTCCGCCCCCGGCCTGTGCCTGCTGGTCACCGAGATGCCCGAGGCGAGCGCGGCCCGGCAGCGGCTGAACGCCGTCGCGGGCACCCTCGACGGCTTCGAGCTCTCCCGTATCGACCTCGAACAGCGCCGCGAGGGCGACGTCCTCGGCCAGGCGCAGTCCGGCGCCCGCACCTCCCTGCGCGTCCTCGCCGTCATCGAGGACGAGGAGATCATCGCGGAGGCGAGACAGGAGGCGGCGGCGGTGGTGGCCGCCGACCCGGAGCTCACCGGCCTGCCCGGTCTGCGTACCGCCCTGGACGCACTGCTGGACGAGGAGCGGGAGCAGTACCTGGAGAAGGGCTGACAGACTGGGACCGGACACCGTCCGTCCACCCGAGCACGCCGAGCCACCGACAAGGACCCAGAGATGACCCGCGTGATCGCCGGCAAGGCCGGCGGACGCCGCCTCACCGTCCCGCCAGGGACCGGCACCCGCCCCACCTCCGACCGCGCGCGCGAGGGCCTCTTCTCCACCTGGCAGTCCCTGCTCGGCGGCCCGCTGGACGGCGAGCGCGTCCTCGACCTGTACGCCGGTTCCGGCGCCGTGGGCCTCGAGGCGCTGTCCCGGGGCGCCGGGCACGTCCTGCTCGTCGAGGCCGACGCCCGCGCCGCCCGTACGGTCCGGGCGAACGTCAAGGCCCTCGGCCTGCCCGGCGCAGAGGTCAGGGCGGGCAAAGCGGAGCAGATCATCCGCACGCCGGCCCCGGCCGAGCCGTACGACATCGTCTTCCTGGACCCGCCCTACGCCGTCTCGGACGACGATCTTCGGGAGATCCTGCTCACACTCCGCACCCAGGGGTGGCTCGCCGGGGAAGCGTTCGTCACCGTGGAGCGCAGCACCAGGGGCGGCGAATTCCGCTGGCCGGACGGCTTCGAAGGTATCCGGGCCCGTCGCTACGGCGAGGGAACGTTTTGGTACGGTCGCGCCGCCTCTACGTGCGAAGACGCACGATGACCGGACCGGAGAGCGAGGGAACACAAGTGCGCCGTGCCGTCTGTCCCGGGTCATTCGACCCGATCCACAACGGACACCTCGACATCATCGCCCGTGCCTCCAGCCTCTACGACGAGGTCTACGTCGCGGTGATGATCAACCGGTCCAAGCAGGGCCTGTTCGAGATCGAGGAGCGGATCGACCTCATCCGCCAGGTCACCGCCGAGTACGGCAACGTCCGCGTGGAGTCCTTCCACGGCCTGCTCGTCGACTTCTGCAAGCAGCGCGAGATCCCGGCCATCGTCAAGGGCCTGCGCGCGGTCAGCGACTTCGACTACGAGTTGCAGATGGCCCAGATGAACAACGGCCTCTCCGGTGTGGAGACCCTCTTCATCCCCACCAACCCCACCTACAGCTTCATGTCGTCCTCCCTCGTCAAGGAGGTCGCGACCTGGGGCGGCGACATCTCCCACCTGGTGCCGTCGCTGGTCCTCGACGCCCTCACGGAGCGCCTGAGGAACCGCTGACCACCCCGCCGCCCAGCCCACGGAGCCTGACAAGCCGTCACCCGGTGTCCCCGGGACACCCCAGGGTCGTACAGTCGTCCCGTCCGTCTCCAACACAGCTGTAGAGAGTGGCGAGCACACGGTGGACGTGCAGAAGAAGCTCGACGAGATCACCGCGATGGTCTCCGGCGCCCGCGCCATGCCCATGTCGGCCTCGTGCGTGGTCAACCGCGCCGAACTGCTCTCGCTGCTGGAAGAGCTGCGCGCCGAGCTGCCCGGCTCCCTCGCCCAGGCCCAGGAACTGATCGGCGACCGGGACCAGATGGTCGCGCAGGCCCGCCAGGAGGCGGACCGGATCATCGAGAGCGCGCACGCCGAACGCGGTTCCCTGATCGCCGACACCGAGGTCGCCCGCCGCTCCCAGGCCGAGGCCGACCGGATCCTCGCCGAGGCCCGCCAGGAGGCCGAGGAGGTCCGCGCCGAGGCCGACGACTACGTCGACTCCAAGCTCGCCAACTTCGAGGTCGTCCTCACCAAGACCCTCGGCTCCGTCGGCCGCGGCCGCGAGAAGCTGCTCGGCACCGGCCCCGGCCTCGACGAGAACGGCTACGAGGACGAGGACGCCCCCGAGCGCAGCCACGACCCGGAGACCCTGCGCCGCGACGCCGACGCCTACGTCGACACCAAGCTCGGCGCCTTCGAGGCGGTGCTGGCCAAGACCCTGGACGCGGTCGGCCGGGGCCGCCAGAAGCTGCACGGCCGGATCGCCACCGACGACCTCGGGGCCCTCGCCGACGACTCCACCACCGTCCAGCACTCCAGCGACGCCGACTACCTCGCCGGCCTCGCGGGCCTCTCGGACGCCCCGGCCGAGCACCCCCGGCAGCGCGAGTACGGCGAGCAGCAGCCGGCGGCGGCACAGGTACCGGCGCCGGCCGTGCCGGAGATGCCGACGCAGGAACCGGCGTACGGCTACGCGCAGCAGGCCGATCCGTACGCCGCGTACCAGCAGGCCTACGGCGGGCAGGATCCGTACGGCTACCAGCAGCAGTCCGCCGACCCGTACACCTACCAGTACGACACCCAGCAGCAGGCCTACGACGGCCGGCAGGGCTACGCCCAGCCCCCGCAGCCGCAGCAGCCTCCGCAGCCGCAGCAACCCCCGCAGGCCCAGCCTCAGGCGCTCGACGAGACCAGCCTCTTCGACACCAGCATGATCAGCGCCGAGCAGCTGAGGGCCTACGAGCAGGGACGCGGACTCTAGGCCTGTCTGACCATTCCCGCCTGCCTCGCGACGCCATGCACGCACTCGCGCCGTGGCGGGCGCAGAGCCGAGTACATCCCGTACGAGGCTCTGCGCCCGGCACGCCGAGAGCACGCACCTGACGCCGCGAGGCCGTCCTCCGGGCGACGACGGGAATGGTCAGACAGGGCCTAGCCCGGGCACCGGCCCCGGGTCCGGATTGGGCCGAGAGCGAATGGTCCAGTATCCTGGCTCTTCGGTCGCGCGTACGTCCGCGATCGCCGCTGCCCGGGAACACCAAGGCAGCGCCCCCAAGCCAGGAAAGACCGAAAGCAGGAATGGTTCTGAACGCGCGCCTCGACCACCGCAACCCCCTCGTGTTCGACACACACGAGCTGGGACGGCGGCCCGGTGCGCTGCAGCGCCTGACCCGCACGGTCGACGCTCCCCGGGACTTCGGTATCCAGGGAGTCATCGGAGTGCCGGAAGGCGCCCCGGTGGAGCTCGATCTTCGGCTCGAGTCGGTCATGGAAGGTGTGCTCGTCACAGGCACCGCCCGTGCCGAGGCCGAGGGGGAGTGCGTAAGGTGTCTGGAGCCGCTGGAGCAGCAGCTCGAAGCGGACTTCCAGGAGATGTTCTCGTACCCTGACGCCGACGACCGGGGCCGCGTGAAGGCGGAACCGGCCGACGACGCCGAGGAAGACGAGGACAGGCTCTTCGTCGAGGACGGTCTGATCGACCTCGAACCCGTGCTGCGTGATGCGGTGGTGCTCGCACTGCCGATGCAGCCGGTGTGCCAGGAAGACTGCCAGGGTCTGTGCTCCGAGTGCGGAGTACGCCTGTCGGACGACCCGGACCACCACCATGACGCCGTCGACATCCGTTGGGCGGCTTTGCAGGGACTCGCCGGTTCAATCGAAGACGGCGAGAAGGACGAGATGAGCGGCGGCGCGCCTCAGTCAGCACGCGCCGACGAGAAGCAGGAGAAGTAGCCGTGGCTGTTCCGAAGCGGAAGATGTCGCGCAGCAACACGCGCCACCGCCGGTCGCAGTGGAAGGCTGCGGTCCCCACCCTGGTTGCGTGCGAGCGCTGCCACGAGCCCAAGCAGCAGCACATCGCGTGCCCGTCTTGCGGCACTTACAACAAGCGCCAGGTCCTCGAGGTCTGAGCGGCTGGTGAGAGGCACTGTGTCAGTCCCCAAGAAGGCGGAAGACGCCAAGGCGGACCCACCCGCCAAGAAGAAGGCGGACACCCAGGCCTCGTCCCACACGCTTCTGGAAGGGCGGCTCGGCTACCAGCTCGAGTCCGCCCTTCTGGTGCGCGCGCTGACCCACCGTTCCTACGCATACGAGAACGGCGGTCTGCCGACGAACGAGCGGCTGGAGTTCCTCGGTGACTCCGTCCTCGGCCTCGTCGTCACGGACACGCTGTACCGCACCCACCCCGACCTGCCCGAAGGCCAGCTGGCCAAGTTGCGGGCCGCGGTGGTCAACTCGCGTGCGCTGGCGGAGGTGGGCCGCGGGCTCGACCTCGGCTCCTTCATCCGGCTCGGCCGCGGTGAAGAGGGCACGGGGGGCCGGGACAAGGCTTCCATCCTCGCCGACACCCTCGAAGCGGTGATCGGCGCGGTCTATCTCGACCAGGGCCTCGACGCGGCCTCCGAACTGGTGCACCGCCTGTTCGACCCGCTGATCGAGAAGTCCTCGAACCTCGGCGCCGGCCTGGACTGGAAGACCAGCCTCCAGGAACTCACCGCGACCGAAGGGCTCGGTGTCCCCGAGTACCTGGTCACGGAGACCGGCCCGGACCACGAGAAGACCTTCACTGCTGCCGCCCGCGTCGGAGGCGTCTCGTACGGCACCGGCACCGGCCGCAGCAAGAAGGAGGCGGAGCAGCAGGCCGCGGAATCCGCGTGGCGGTCCATCCGGGCCGCGGCGGACGAGCGCGCCAGGGCGACGGCGGACCAGTCGGCCGCCGAAACCGCCCTCCAGCCGAACGCCGACGCCCCGTCGGCCTCCGCCTGATCCACCGCACGATCCGAACGCCCGCCCCTGCCCCGGGGCGGGCGTTTCGGCTCGTCCACCGGCCCACCCGAGGGGAAGCCATGCCCGAGTTGCCCGAGGTCGAGGTCGTCCGGCGCGGCCTGGAACGCTGGGTCGCCCACCGGACGGTGGCCGACGCCCAGGTGCTCCACCCGCGCGCGGTACGCCGCCACCTCGCCGGCCCCGACGACTTCGCCCACCGTCTGGAGGGCCACCGCATCGGCATGCCCAGCCGCCGCGGCAAGTACCTGTGGCTGCCGCTGGAGGACACCGGTCAGGCGGTCCTCGCCCATCTCGGGATGAGCGGCCAGCTGCTGGTCCAGCCGCACGAGGCGCCGGCGGAGAAGCACCTGCGCGTCCGCGTCCGCTTCGCCGACACCCTGGCGACGGAACTCCGCTTCGTCGACCAGCGCACCTTCGGCGGCCTGTCACTGCACGACACCACGCCCGACGGCCTGCCCGACGTCATCGCGCACATCGCCCGCGACCCCCTCGACCCGCTCTTCGGCGACGAGGCGTTCCACCTCGCGCTGCGCAGCAAGCGCACCACGATCAAACGGGCCCTGCTCGACCAGTCCCTGATCAGCGGCGTCGGCAACATCTACGCGGACGAGGCCCTGTGGCGCTCCCGCCTGCACTACGAACGCCCCACCGCGACCTTCACCCGCCCCCGCACCGCGGAACTGCTCGGCCATGTCCGGGACGTCATGAACGCGGCCCTCGCCGTCGGCGGCACCAGCTTCGACAGCCTGTACGTCAACGTCAACGGCGAGTCCGGCTACTTCGACCGGTCGCTGGACGCGTACGGCCGTGAGGGCCTGCCCTGCCGCCGCTGTGCCACGCCGATGCGCCGCCGGCCGTGGATGAACCGCTCCAGCTACTTCTGCCCGAAGTGCCAGCGCCCGCCGCGCCTGCCTTAGGGCCTGTCTGACCTTTCCCGTCGCCCGCCCTCCGGGCGGGCGGACAGGCCCTAGTAGGACCGACGGGCCTCACGGGCGTCGTACCGCTCATGTGAGGCCAGCACCTCGTCCATCCGCCCCTCCAGGCACTGGATCAGGGCGATGAGCCGTCCGGCCACCTCGCGTCCCAGCGCCGTGAGTTCGTAGTCCACGCGGGGCGGGTTGGTGGGCTGGGCCTCCCGGTCCACCAGGCCGTCACGCTCCAGGGCGTGCAGGGTCTGGGAGAGCATCTTCTCGCTGACGCCGTCGACACGGCGACGCAGTTCGTTGAACCGCAGGGAACTCTCGTACAGAGCGCCGAGCGTCAGCGCGCCCCAACGCCCGGTGACGTGCTCCAGGGTGCCGCGCGAGGGACAGGACCTGGAGAACACGTCGTACGGAAGGTCCTGTTCCGCTGTGCGCTCCTGCGTGGTCGCCATACATCCAGCGTACGTGAGCACAGTGCTGCCCCGCAGATCGCGCTGCGCGCCGGACAGTGCGGGGGGCCGGGCCGGTCAGTAGCCGAAGTTCTGCGTCCACCAAGGACCGCCGGAGCCGAAGTGGACTCCGACGCCCAGGGTTCGGAAGTCGCAGTTCAGGATGTTGGCCCGGTGGCCCGGGCTGTTCATCCAGGCGGCCATCACGGCCTGGGCGTCGGCCTGCCCCCGGGCTATGTTCTCGCCCCCGAGGTTGCTTATCCCGGCCGCCTCGGCTCGGGCCCAGGGGGTCGCGCCACTGGGGTCGGTGTGGTCGAAGAAGCCCTGCGCGGCCATGGCCTCGCTGAAGTCCTCGGCCAGTTCGCGCAGTGCGCTGTTCGCGGCCAGCGGGCTGCAGCCCACCTTGGCGCGCTCGTCGTTCACGAGGCTCTGCACCTGGGACTCGGCGACGGCCTGCTCCGACGCGGCGGCGGGTGCGCCGGGCTGCGCGGGCGCCTTGGTGGCCGGACGTGACGGTGTGGGCTCCGGCTTCGCACTGGGCGTCGTCTTCGGCCTGCTCGTCTTCGACGGCGTCTCGGCCGGGGCGGCGGGCTTCGACGCCGATGCCGAGGGCTGCGCCGAGGACGACCCGGAGGACGACCCGGAGGAGGACGGCGAGGAGGACCGGTCGCCGCCGCGGCTCGTGGAGGCGTCGCCGCCGGTGCCGGTGTCGGCGCTGCCGGAGGTGCCCCCCTGCTCGGCCGGGCTGTTGACCGGGGCGTCCTGGGACTGCACCCGGTCGCTCCCGCCGCTGCCACCGAGCCGGTAGTCGTCGAGGCCGGGCACCGCGCCCGTGGCCACCGCCACCGTGCCGATGGCGACCGCGGCGGAAACACCGAGCAGGCCCGTGCGGACCGGGGTGACCGCCTTCTTCCTGCGGCGGCGCCGCGTCCCGGCGCGCTGCGGCCCGTCGTCGGGGGTGTGCCCGTCGCCGGGGAAGGCGACCGTGCGGCCGGCCCGCGGGTGGCCGCCGCGTCCGTCGCCCTCCGGAGCGTCCGGTGCGAACAGGTAGGCGTCACTCCTGGCGCGGGCCCCGGAGTACGCCTCCGGGTTCAGGTAGGGCGCGATCCCCCTCGTGGGGTGGTCACCGGCGCCCGGGGGCAGCGGGGCCCGGCCCCGTCCCGTGGCGTCGGCCGGCTGGTCGCCCCCCGCGGCGCGGCCGGCGGCGGAGCGTCGGTGGCGTCCCATGTCCTGGCCCTCCTCGTCCTCGTCCTCGCGCTCGTCCTCGCGCCGGACGTGCCCTCGCACCGGACGTGTCCTCATGAACATCACGGAGCTCACACGATCGTGTGAGTTTCAGGTGAGATTCATTGGGTGGGGACGGTACCGCATGACGCCTGGGGGTGAAGTGCCCAGTGAGACATTGACTGGTTAGGTTGCCTTCATGAGCGAGGATGTACGGCTGGTCGCCTGGGTGCGCGGACAGGTTCAGGGCGTGGGTTTCCGCTGGTTCACGCGAGCCAGGGCGCTGGAGCTCGGTGATATGAGTGGCTTTGCCCTTAATTTGGCCGACGGGCGCGTCCAGGTCGTCGCGGAGGGCCCGCGCGAGCGCTGCGAGGGGCTGCTCGACTGGCTGCGCGGTGACGACACGCCCGGGCGCGTGGACGGCGTCACCGAGATCTGGGACACACCTCGCGGCGGATACGACGGCTTCGCGATCCGCTGACGCGGGGCCGCGCCCCGGTCTGCCGACGTTCGACACGGCTGTGTCCGGGAGGGTGCCCGAAGCGAAAACGGGCAGGTGGTTGCCAAGAAGGCCGTGCCGTGGCAGGCTCCGGACGCAAGTTGATCGCCACGCCCCGAGGGGCCCGCAGGAGTCGCAGCGTCGCCGTTCTGAGGCCGTATGCCCCCGGGTGCCCGTCGATACGGGGCGTGATCGTGTTGACCGTCAAACTTTTTGGTGAGACGCTGAAAGCCCCGCGCACCTTAGCTGTTTGGCATGGTTGAACGGCAGAAAAAACTCCATAGTGCCAAGCACCGCGGGTGCGAATCCCTCACGACCCACACCGCTTCGGTCGGTCACTCATTGTGGAGGACCATCCATCATGGCAAAGGCGCTTCTCGGTTACGTCGGCGGCTCCGACCCGCGACTCCTCGCCGAGATGCGACGGCTCCAGCAGCGCGTCCAGGACCTGGAATCCGAGCTCGGACGGATCCAGGCGGAGAACGACGCGCTGGCGGCTGCCGCTTCTCACGACAGGATCATGGAGAGCATGGAGAGCGTTGACGCACACCAGGCGGAGCCTGCGCTCACCTGATCACTGCATCGCTCCACGACGGCACGTCAGTGGTCGGGCCCGCCCGTACAACCGCTCAGGTGTCAGAGTCTGCAAGGGACGCTTCGGCGTCCCTTCTTTCTTTGCCGCCCCGTCTTCCCCCGGTGCTCCCCCAGTTTCCTCTTCCCCGTCCGCCGCCCGTCTCCGCGACCGCCCGCCCTTCCCTCCCCGGCGCATCCGGTCACCCTCTTCCATGTCTGATGTGCCCTGCACGTTCACCGGTGAAACCGCGGCGGTTCACCGGTTCATGGAGTGAGACACCCGCGAAAGGTAGAGTCCGGGGGCGTGCATCTGAAGGCCCTGACCCTGCGCGGGTTCAAGTCGTTCGCCTCGGCGACCACGCTCCGCTTCGAGCCGGGCATCACCTGCGTCGTCGGTCCGAACGGTTCGGGCAAGTCCAACGTCGTGGACGCCCTCAGCTGGGTCATGGGCGAACAGGGTGCCAAGTCGCTGCGCGGCGGCAAGATGGAGGACGTCATCTTCGCCGGCACCACCGGCCGCCCGCCGCTGGGCCGGGCCGAGGTGTCGCTGACCATCGACAACTCCGACGGGGCCCTGCCCATCGAGTACGCCGAGGTCACCATCACGCGGATCATGTTCCGCAACGGCGGCAGCGAGTACCAGATCAACGGCGACACCTGCCGCCTCCTCGACATCCAGGAACTGCTGTCCGACTCCGGCATCGGCCGCGAGATGCACGTCATCGTCGGGCAGGGCCGGCTCGACTCCGTGCTGCACGCCGACCCGACGGGGCGCCGCGCCTTCATCGAGGAGGCCGCGGGTGTCCTCAAGCACCGCAAGCGCAAGGAGAAGGCGCTCAGGAAACTGGACGCGATGCAGGCCAACCTCGCGCGCGTGCAGGACCTCACCGACGAGCTGCGGCGCCAGCTCAAGCCCCTGGGCCGCCAGGCGGCGGTCGCCAGGAGGGCCGCCGTCATCCAGGCCGACCTGCGGGACGCGCGCCTCAGGCTCCTCGCCGACGACCTCGTACGACTGCGTGAGGCGCTCCAGGCCGAGATCGCCGACGAGACCGCCCTCAAGGAGCGCAAGGACGCCGCCGAACACGAGCTGGGCAAGGCGCTGCGTCGCGAGGCGGACCTGGAGGACGAGGTGCGCCGGCTCACCCCGCGCCTCCAGCGCGCCCAGCAGACCTGGTACGAGCTGTCCCAGCTCGCCGAGCGGGTGCGCGGCACGATCTCGCTGGCCGAGGCGCGGGTGAAGAGCGCCACGTCGGCGCCCCCCGAGGAGCGGCGCGGCCGGGACCCGGAGGAGCTGGAGCGCGAGGCCGCCCGCGTCCGCGAACAGGAGGCCGAACTCGAGGCGGCCCTGGAAGCGGCCGAGCGCGCGCTGGAGGACACGGTCGCCCACCGCGCCGACCTCGAACGTGAACTGGCCCTGGAGGAGCGCCGCCTCAAGGACGTCGCGCGCGCCATCGCGGACCGCCGCGAGGGTCTGGCCCGGCTGAGGGGCCAGGTCGGCGCCGCACGTTCCCGCGCCGCCTCCGCCCAGGCGGAGATCGAGCGGCTGGCCGCAGCCCGGGACGAGTCCCGGGAACGGGCCGCCGCCGCACAGGAGGAGTACGAGACACTCCAGGCCGAGGTCGACGGACTCGACGCCGGCGACCAGGAACTCGCCGAGCGGCACGAGGCCGCGGTGCGAGGGCTGGCCGAGGCGGAGACGGCCCTGAGCGCCGCCCGCGAGGCGGCCACCGCGGCGGAGCGCGAGCGCGCGGCGACCCGGGCCCGCCACGACGCCCTCGCCATGGGCCTGCGCCGCAAGGACGGCACCGGCGCCCTGCTCGCCGCGAAGGACGGGCTCACCGGTCTGCTCGGCCCGGCCGCCGAACTCCTCACCGTGACGCCCGGCCACGAGGTCCCGCTCGCCGCCGCGTTCGGCGCCGCCGCCGACGCCCTCGCCGTGGCCTCCCCGTCGGTCGCCGCCGACGCCATCCGCCTGCTGCGCAAGCACGACGCCGGCCGCGCCGCCCTGCTGCTCGCCGGCTCCGACGACGTACCCCCGCCGGCGCGGGGCGACGGGCCCCCGTACGCCGCCGACCTCGTCCGCGGACCGGCCGACCTGATGCCCGCCGTACGGCGGCTGCTGCGCGGGATCGTCGTCGTCGGCACCCTGGAGGACGCCGAGGAGCTCGTCTACGCCCACCCCGAACTGACCGCCGTCACCGCCGAGGGCGACCTGCTGGGCGCCCACTTCGCCCAGGGCGGCTCCGCCGGAGCACCCAGCCTCCTGGAGGTGCAGGCGTCCGTGGACCAGGCCGCCGCCGAGCTGGCGGAACTGGGCGTGCGGTGCGAGGAGCTGGCCGAGGCGCAGGATGCGGCGGTGGAGCGGCGCCGGGAGTGCGCCGCGCTCGTCGAGGAGCTGGGGGAGCGGCGCCGGGCCGCCGACCGGGAGAAGTCGGCCGTGGCCCAGCAGCTGGGCCGGCTCGCGGGACAGGCGCGGGGCGCGGCCGGGGAGGCCGAGCGGTCCGCCGCCGCGGCGGCCCGGGCACAGGAGGCGCTGGAGAAGGCGCTCATGGACGTCGAGGAGCTGGCCGAGCGGCTCGCGGTCGCCGAGGAGAGTGCCCTTCTCGGGGACGGAGGGGCGGAGGAGCCCGACACCGCCGCGCGCGACCGGCTCGCCGCCGACGGCGCCAACGCCAGGCAGACGGAGATGGAGGCCCGTCTCCAGGTCCGTACCCACGAGGAGCGGGTCAAGGGACTGGCCGGGCGGGCCGACTCCCTGGACCGGGCCGCCCGCGCGGAACGCGAGGCACGCGCGCGTGCCGAGCAGCGGCGGGCCAGGCTGCGCCACGAGGCGGCCGTCGCCGAGGCCGTCGCCTCCGGGGCCCGGCAGCTGCTCGCCCACGTCGAGGTCTCCCTGGTCCGCGCCGACGAGGAGCGAACCGCCGCCGAGGCGGCCAAGGCCCGGCGCGAACAGGAGCTGACCGCCGCGCGCACCGCCGGGCGCGACCTCAAGGCGGAGCTCGACAAGTTGACGGATTCAGTCCACCGGGGCGAGGTACTCGGCGCCGAGAAGCGGCTGCGCATCGAGCAGCTGGAGACCAAGGCGCTGGAGGAACTCGGTGTGGAACCGGCGGGACTCGCGGCCGAGTACGGCCCCCATCAGCAGGTGCCGCCCTCGCCCCCCGCCGAGGGCGAGCAGCTCCCGGACGACCCCGAGCACCCGCGCAACCTCCCCCGGCCCTTCGTACGGGCCGAGCAGGAGAAGCGGCTGAAGGCCGCCGAACGCGCCTACCAGCAGCTCGGCAAGGTCAACCCGCTGGCCCTCGAGGAGTTCGCGGCGCTGGAGGAACGCCACCAGTTCCTCAGCGAGCAGCTCGAGGACCTGAGGAAGACCCGCGCCGATCTGCTCCAGGTCGTCAGGGAGGTCGACGAACGCGTCGAGCAGGTCTTCACCGAGGCGTTCCGGGACACGGCCCGGGAGTTCGAGGGCGTGTTCAGCAGGCTCTTCCCCGGTGGTGAGGGGCGTCTCGTGCTGACCGACCCCGACAACATGCTCACCACGGGCGTGGACGTCGAGGCCCGGCCGCCGGGCAAGAAGGTCAAGCGGCTCTCGCTGCTCTCCGGCGGGGAGCGCTCGCTGACCGCCGTGGCGATGCTCGTGTCGATCTTCAAGGCGCGGCCCAGCCCGTTCTACGTCATGGACGAGGTCGAGGCGGCGCTCGACGACACCAACCTGCAGCGGCTGATCCGGATCATGCAGGAGCTGCAGGAGGCCTCGCAGCTGATCGTGATCACGCACCAGAAACGCACGATGGAGGTCGCCGACGCGCTGTACGGCGTGTCCATGCAGGGCGACGGCGTGTCGAAGGTCATCAGCCAGCGGCTGCGCTAGTTCCAGGTCGTGAAGAGCGGGTATCCGCTCGTCAGACGGTGAGATCCCTTCAATTCTTGAACACAAGATCCCGTCCTGCGTCTTAAAACTCACAGCTCTCGACCTATTGACTTCGAAACTTGAAGGCATAGTCTCTGCAACGTTGCTTTTACCTTCAGGTTCCTTCAGTGGCACCTCGAAGGGCGAACCACCCCGGCAGCGTTGCCGGTAGCCCGAGGAGTACACGTGGCCAGCACATCGCAGGCACCCAATTCAGGAGCCAGGACGGCTCACCCCGAGCATCTCGGGCACGTCATCTTCATCGCGGCGGCGGCCGCGATGGGCGGTTTCCTGTTCGGCTACGACAGTTCCGTGATCAACGGTGCCGTCGAGGCCATCCGGGGCCGCTACGACGTCGGCTCCGCGGTGCTGGCCCAGGTCATCGCCGTCGCGCTGATCGGCTGCGCCATCGGTGCCGCGACCGCCGGCCGTATCGCCGACCGCATCGGCCGTATCCGCTGCATGCAGATCGCGGCGGTCCTGTTCACCGTCAGCGCCATCGGCTCCGCACTGCCCTTCGCGCTGTGGGACCTGGCCATGTGGCGCGTCATCGGCGGTTTCGCCATCGGCATGGCCTCGGTGATCGGCCCCGCCTACATCGCCGAGGTCTCCCCGCCCGCCTACCGGGGCCGGCTCGGCTCCTTCCAGCAGGCCGCGATCGTCGTCGGCATCGCCGTGTCGCAGCTGGTCAACTGGGGCCTGCTGAACGCCGCCGGCGGCGACCAGCGCGGTGAGCTGATGGGCCTGGAGGCCTGGCAGGTCATGCTCGGCGTCATGGTCGTCCCGGCCGTCCTCTACGGCCTGCTGTCCTTCGCCATCCCCGAGTCCCCGCGCTTCCTGATCTCCGTCGGCAAGCACCAGCGCGCACGGCAGATCCTCGAAGAGGTCGAGGGCAAGGACGTGGACCTCGACGCCCGCATCACCGAGATCGAGCACGCGATGCACCGCGAGGAGAAGTCCTCCTTCAAGGACCTGCTCGGCGGCAGCTTCTTCTTCAAGCCGATCGTCTGGATCGGTATCGGCCTGTCGGTCTTCCAGCAGTTCGTCGGCATCAACGTCGCGTTCTACTACTCCTCGACGCTGTGGCAGTCGGTCGGCGTCGACCCGACGGACTCCTTCTTCTACTCGTTCACGACGTCGATCATCAACATCGTCGGCACCGTGATCGCGATGATCTTCGTGGACCGTGTCGGCCGCAAGCCGCTCGCCCTCATCGGGTCGGTCGGCATGGTGATCGGCCTGGCGCTGGAGGCCTGGGCGTTCTCCTTCGACCTGGTCGACGGGAAGCTCCCGGCCACGCAGGGCTGGGTCGCGCTGATCGCCGCCCACCTGTTCGTGCTCTTCTTCGCCCTGTCCTGGGGCGTGGTCGTCTGGGTCTTCCTCGGCGAGATGTTCCCGAACCGGATCCGCGCCGCCGCGCTGGGTGTGGCCGCGTCCGCGCAGTGGATCGCCAACTGGGCCATCACCGCGAGCTTCCCGTCGCTGGCCGACTGGAACCTCGCCGGCACCTACGTGATCTACACGATCTTCGCCGCGCTCTCGATCCCCTTCGTCCTGAAGTTCGTGAAGGAGACGAAGGGCAAGGCCCTGGAGGAGATGGGCTGACGCCCGCCCCGAGCCCGGGGAGAAGGGCCAAGTCCCCGCTGCCCCTCTCCCCGTACCGTCCGCCGCCCCCGACCGGTCACCGTCCGGTCGGGGGCGGCGGTGTCGTGCCCGCGCCCCGGCGGAAGCCGCTGAGGCCGCAGCGGTCACCGGTTGCCGTCGGTGCGCTGACCGGACGCCGGCCGACCGTGGCCGTTCCGTCGTGGGCGATCAGCGACGGGGTCCGGGTCGCCGTCGTGGTGGTGCTCACCGATCGTGCCGGCGGACGGCGATCACAGCGACGACCGCCGCGGCGAGGGGCCGGGCCGCCCATACGATCCACGACCCGCTGATGGTCGCCGGGTAGGGAGCCGATCCGGCCGATCCGAAGGGGTCGCCCATCTGCACCAGCCGTTCCCCCGCACTGCGGGCAGCGCGTGAAGGATCCCGGACGTCCAGCGGTGGCGGTCGCCGAGGAGGAAGGGCAGCGGCTGAACGCCGGTGAACGTCACGAGGGTGGGTGCGGTGCGCCGGATGAGGGCGCCGAGGCCCATGCCGACGAGCGCGCACACCGGAGCGAGCAGCGCGGACGCCGCGACGGCGCGGAGCGCGCCGGGGTGGTCGAGGGACAGGCCGTTGTCCCGGCCGAGCGGCGCGCAGGGACGGCCGTGAAGGTCGTACGGATCTGTCCGCTGCAGTACTCGCCGACGATCGTGAGGGCGCCGATGCCGCCGGTGGTGAGCATCAGGACCATGCAGGCGCCGAGGGTGAAGGCGTCCCGCATGGCCCAGCTCGGAACGAAGAGCTGTGACGACAAGCCCGTTCTGGTGGGTCGTGCATCTGCTGGTACCGGCGAACGATCTCGCCGTCGCACACATCGCGGGCCGGGTGGCCACGCCCCGTCGCGGTCGTCGCCGCCGTCATGACGCTCGGCGTACAGGTCGCCTTCGCCGCACGTCCCAGGACCGGGACGGAGGGCTTCGCCCGCACGGTCGTGGCCCTCGTTCTCGCGCTCGCCGCCGCCTGGACGACCCCCTGGTCGGACGCGGCACGTCGGACGCGGCATGTCCGACACCGAGATCGCCGCGCACCCCCACATCAGCGTGGCCACGGCAAAGCCCCACATGGCGCGGCTACTCACCGAATTCGAAGCCCGCGACCGGGTCCAGCTCGGCATCACCGCCTACGAGCTCGGCCTGGTGACGCCACCCCGGTGAGCCCCGAGCGGTCAGACGGTCGCGGTCTCGGGCTGCTCGACCCGCTCCGCGGACACCGCCGGTACGACCACCGCCGGCTTCGGCAGCACCGCGTACAGCAGACCGGAGATCACGACCGTCGCGACCCACCCGAGGCCGTACTCGCCGATGACGTTGTTCGCGGCGAGGGGGCCGGTGAACCAGTCGGACGTGGTGAACATCAGGCCCGCGGCCAGGCCCACCGCCCACGCGGCGACCGCGGCGGGGGAGAAGCCGCCGCGGTACCAGTAGGCGCTGGTGCGACCGGTGTCGGCCAGGGCCTCGCCGTCGTACTCCTTGCGGCGCAGCATGTCCGCGCCGAACACGCCGACCCAGGCCGAGAAGGCGACCGCGAGCAGCGACAGGAAGGCGATGAAGGAGCCCATGAAGCTGGTCGCCACCAGCATCAGCACACCGCCGAAGACCAGCGAGATCACGGCGTTCACCGAGACCGCCCAGTGACGCGGGACCTTGAAGCCCAGGGTCTGCGCGGTGAAGCCGGCCGAGTACATCGACATGGAGTTGATCAGCAGCATGCCGATCAGGGCGATCAGCAGGTACGGCACCGCGATCCAGGTCGGCAGGATCTCGCCGAGGAAGGAGACGGGGTCGGCGGCCGAGGCCAGGTCGGGCGTGGAGACGGCCATGACCATCCCCATCAGGACCATGGGCAGGACGACGATGCCGGCGCCGCCGATCGTCACGCCCACGATCCCCTTCGAGGACGCCGTGCGCGGCAGGTACCGGGTGAAGTCCGGGGCGGACGGGATCCAGCTGACGCCGCCCGCCGCGATCAGGCCGACGCCCGTGATCATCGCGGCCACCGAACCGGCGGACCGGTCGAACACCGCGGACCAGTCGGTGTCCACGACCAGGTAGCCGAGGACCAGCACCGAGAAGACGCCGAAGAGGTATGCCGCGTACTTGTTGCACTTCTGTACGGCGTTGATGCCGAGTCCGGAGATCACGAAGGTCCCGACGACGAAGGCGAGCAGCGTCACCATGTCCAGCACGCTGTTGGCCCGTATGCCGAAGACGATGTCCAGCACGGTGAGCAGGGCGTAGGCGCCGGTCACCGCGTTGATCGTCTCCCAGCCCCAGCGGGCGACCCAGATCAGCGAACCGGGCAGCAGATTGCCCCGCTGCCCGAAGACCGCCCGGGACAGCGCCATCCCCGGCGCGCCGCCGCGCTTGCCGGCGATACCGATCAGCCCCACCAGTCCGTACGACACGACCGGCGCCGCGCCCGCGACGACGAGGGCCTGCCAGAAGTTGAGCTGGTACGCCACGACGAGGCTCGCGCCCATCGTGAGCAGCAGCACGCTGATGTTGGCGCCGACCCAGGTCGGGAAAAGCTCGCGGGTCCGGGCGGTGCGCTCCTGGTCGGGCACCTGCTCGATGCCACGGGTTTCCAGGGCGCCTTCGGTCTCGGCGGTCTTGCTCATGTGGGGGGTCCGTGCCTCGATCGTGGGAGAAGAGGGGGCGGTCGGGACTCTACGCGCGTTGACGTGGCCTCCTCCATCGTACTTTGATCCGACTCCTTCCTTCCAGGGGCCTTTGTCCTTTGGAGGAAGCAACAAGGGGGGTGTCCCCGGGGCCCATGGCTGATACTGGAGCCGTTATGGAAATCGTCATCCTTGCTGTAGTCATCGCCGTGGTCGTGATCGGCGCGCTCGGCGGGCTGGTCGTGGGCAGTCGCCGTAAGAAGCAGCTGCCTCCGCCGCCTCCCGCCACGCCCGACATCACCGCCCCTCCGGCCGAGCCGCACGTCGGCGAAGAGGCCGAGACACCGCGCGACGAAACGCGCCGGACGATAGAGGAGGTCGACCTCCCGGACGGCGGCACCGCTCCCGCCACCGTCGAGGAGCCGCCCGTCGTCGAAGAGCTCGAGATCCCGCAGATCGAGGTTCCCGAGCCCACCGCCGGCCGACTGGTCCGGCTCCGTGCCCGCCTCTCCCGTTCGCAGAACGCGCTCGGCAAGGGTCTGCTCACCCTGCTCTCCCGGGAGCACCTCGACGACGACACCTGGGAGGAGATCGAGGACACGCTGCTCACCGCCGACGTCGGCGTTCAGCCCACCCAGGAACTGGTCGAGCGGCTGCGCGAGCGGGTGAAGGTGCTCGGCACCCGCACGCCCGAGGAACTGCGCGCGCTGCTGCGCGAGGAGCTGATCACCCTGGTCGGCCCCGAGATGGACCGCGAGGTCAAGACCGAGCCCGCCGCGAGCAAGCCCGGCATCGTGATGGTGGTCGGGGTCAACGGCACCGGCAAGACCACCACGACCGGCAAGCTCGCCCGGGTCCTGGTGGCGGACGGCCGCAGCGTCGTCCTCGGTGCCGCCGACACCTTCCGCGCCGCCGCCGCCGACCAGCTCCAGACCTGGGGCGAGCGGGTCGGCGCCCACACCGTGCGCGGCCCCGAGGGGGGTGACCCGGCCTCGGTCGCCTTCGATGCCGTCAAGGAGGGCAAGGAGCTCGGTTCGGACGTCGTGCTCATCGACACCGCCGGCCGTCTGCACACCAAGACCGGCCTCATGGACGAGCTCGGCAAGGTCAAGCGCGTCGTGGAGAAGCATGCCCCGCTGGACGAGGTGCTGCTCGTGCTCGACGCCACCACCGGCCAGAACGGTCTGATCCAGGCCCGGGTCTTCGCCGAGGTCGTCGACGTCAGCGGCATCGTGCTCACCAAGCTGGACGGCACGGCCAAGGGCGGCATCGTGGTCGCGGTGCAGCGCGAGCTGGGTGTGCCGGTCAAGCTGATCGGGCTCGGCGAGGGCGCGGACGACCTGGCGCCGTTCGAGCCGGAGGCGTTCGTGGATGCCCTTATCGGTGACTGACACCGCCGGCCGGAATCCGGTGCGCGCGCCAGGTGGCGCGCATCCGTGCGACGCAGCGCCCGCCCCCCATCACCGGGGGACGGGCGCTGCGTCGTGTGTGCCGCGCGCCTACTGCCGCTTACGGGTGCGTGCACCGGTGGTGCGCGGCGCGCACGCGTGGGAAGGGGCGCCCGCCCCTCATTACCGGGGCGAGAGGTTCATCGCGCGGGTGCTCGGGGGCGGTGGCGTTCGTGGGTGTGGGCGGCGGTGCGCCGTGCCACCCCGACTGAAATTCCGCGTGCGCACCGGGAAGTGCGTACGCGCACGAGGAGGCGTCCGCCGCCCGTGACCGGGGGCGGGCGCTTCGCCGTACGGGTGGACGCGCCCGGAGGGTTACGCCCGCGAGCGATGGGCCACGTACGCCAGCGTGCCCAGCAGCAGCCGTGCCGCCGGTGGCCTGGTCGCCGAGTCGAGGGCCGGGGGGCGCAGCCAGCGCACCGGGCCCAGCCCGCCCCGGTCGGAGGGCGGAGCCGTGACGTACGTACCGGGGCCGAGGCCACGCAGGTCGAGGGCGGCCGGGTCGTCCCAGCCCATGCGGTAGAGCAGCCGGGGCAGCTCGGTGGCGGCGCCCGGAGCGACGAAGAACTGGGCACGGCCCTGCGGAGTCGCCGTGATCGGGCCGAGGGGGAGGCCCATGCGCTCCATCCGGGCCAGCGCCCGCAGTCCGACGGGCTCGGCCACCTCGATCACGTCGAACCTCCGCCCGACCGGCAGCATCAGCGCCGCCCCCGGGAACCCGGTCCAGGCCTCGCTCGCCTCGTCCAGCGTCGCGCCGGCGGGCACCTGGGGCGCGAAGTCCAGCGGATGCGCGCCCGGCGCCGGGCAGTCGGACCGGCCGCACGAGCAGGCGCCCGCGGTGGTCCGGGCGCCCGGCACCACGTCCCAGCCCCACAGCCCCGTGAACTCGGCCACGACGGTGCACTCCGACGCGCGGCCGCGACGGCGTGTGCCGGACCGGATGTCGCGCGTGCCCCGACTGCTGCCGATGCCGATCGTGAAGCCCATGCCCCCTCCAACGGGTCCGACGCGGCGGCGGTTACGCAGCGAGCGGGAAACATTACTCTCTGCTTCCAGATCCCCGGTGCGGCTCGGTTCACACGGCGCCCGGAAGCGCTTCGGGTGGCGCGCCCGGCGGTGCACGCCCCGGCGCGCACCGTTGCACCGACTCGCGTGCGGACTGTGTCAAGTGAATCGTGTGCAGGTCACCGGGAGTTCATTCGAAGGGGTGGCGAATGGTGGCGATTGCGCAATCGCCATGGCTGGACGGGTGACCGTAGGATTACTTTGTGTGCATGGCGCCTCGGGGCACATGCGCTTGTGGGTATGCCGGAGGCAACTCGGCTTCTCGTCCGGAGGGTGGCAACCGCCGGACGGACGGCCGTGGCCATCGGCGTTCTGACAGGGCTTGGCGCACTCGGCGACAGGTGGTCTCAGGGATGGGGGCGTTCCAGTGAGCGGCAACGGCGGAAGCGGTACGAGCGCGGGAAGCGCGTCGCACGCTGACAAGCGCCCCAACGAGCTGCTCACCTCGTGGTTCTCCCGCAGCGGCTGGTCCAAGGGCGAGCTGGCCCGCCAGGTCAACCGCCGGGCACGCCAGCTCGGCGCCAACCACATCTCCACCGACACCTCACGCGTCCGCCGCTGGCTCGACGGCGAGAACCCGCGCGAGCCGATCCCGCGGATCCTGTCCGAGCTGTTCTCCGAGCGCTTCGGTGTCGTCGTCTCCGTCGAGGACCTGGGGCTGCGGGCCACCCGCCCGGCGCCCTCCACGACGGGCGTCGACCTGCCCTGGACGGGCCCGCAGACCGTGGCCCTGCTCAGCGAGTTCTCGCGCAGCGACCTGATGCTGGCGCGGCGCGGCTTCCTCGGGAGCTCGCTGGCCCTCTCCGCGGGCCCGTCCCTCATCGAGCCCATGCAGCGCTGGCTCGTCCCCTCGCCCCCGGCCGCCGCGTCGTCCGCGCGTGAGGCCGCACCCGCCTCGCGCGCGCGTGGCCGCCTGTCCAAGCCGGAGCTGGACCTCCTGGAGTCCACCGCCGTGATGTTCCGCCGCTGGGACGCGCAATGCGGCGGCGGGCTGCGCCGCAAGGCGGTGGTCGGCCAGTTGCACGAGGTGACCGACCTGCTCCAGGAGCCCCAGCCCGAGACCACCCGGTCCACGCTGTTCACGATCGCCGCCGAACTCGCCGAACTGGCCGGCTGGATGTCGTACGACGTGGGCCTCCAGCCGACCGCGCAGAAGTACTTCGTCCTCGCCCTGCACGCCGCCAAGGAGGCGGGCGACCGGCCGCTCGGCTCGTACATCCTCTCCAGCATGAGCCGGCAGATGATCCACCTCGGCCGGCCCGACGACGCCCTGGAGCTGATCCACCTCGCGCAGTACGGCAGCCGGGACTGCGCGAGCCCCCGCACCCAGTCCATGCTGTATGCGATGGAGGCCCGCGCCTACGCCAACATGGGCCAGCCCGGCCGCTGCAAGCGGGCCGTGCGCATGGCCGAGGACACCTTCGCCGAGGCCGACGACTGGGACGAGCCGGACCCCGACTGGATCCGCTTCTTCTCCGAGGCCGAGCTGTACGGGGAGAACAGCCACTCCTTCCGCGACCTCGCCTACGTGGCGGGCCGCAGCCCCGCCTACGCCTCCCTGGCCGAGCCCCTGATGCGCCGGGCGGTGGAGCTGTTCGCCGAGGACGAGGAGCACCAGCGGTCGTACGCGCTGAACCTGATCGGCATGGCCACCGTGCACCTGCTGCGCCGTGAGCCCGAGCAGAGCACCGTCCTGGCCGCCGAGGCCATGGGCATCGCCAAGAAGGTCCGCTCCGAACGCGTCAACACCCGCATCCGCAAGACCGTCGACACGGCCGTACGCGATTTCGGTGACATCGGCGAAGTCGTCGACCTCACCGAACGCCTCGCCGTCGAACTGCCGGAGACCGCCGAGGCGGTCTGAACCCCACCAGCCCCGGCCGCGGCCGGCCCTCCCGAACTGCCCGACTCGGCTCCCCCATGCCAGGTCATCCGGAGGCCGCCGCGGCCGGTTCGCCTTTCGCGCCCAAGCCGGGGCCGTTCTCGCGGAGCTGGTTGCTCGCCGTGGGGGTTGCTCAAGTGGTGGTCGCGGTGGTCGCGGGGGATGGTTGCGCCAGGATAACGATCGAGCAGACCCGCACCCGGCAGTTCACCGATGCGTAACACGCACGGCGCCTTCGTCACGGCGGCGAAACAACGAGGGGCGCCCACCGAAACCGCGCTGCGCCAATCTCGTGGCGCATACCGGCCCACCCCTCATTGCCGCTCAGGCTTCGCCCGCACGGGGCCGTACCAACGACGAGGAGACGCCGATGGCTCCAGCCATCACGCTTGCCGCAGAGACGGAGCTCTCTGCCGCCAACACGGGCTTCATGCTCATCTGCTCCGCCCTGGTGATGCTCATGACCCCGGGACTGGCCTTCTTCTACGGAGGCATGGTCCGCGTCAAGAGCACCCTGAACATGCTGATGATGAGCTTCATCAGCCTCGGCATCGTCACCGTCCTGTGGGTGCTGTACGGCTTCTCCATGGCGTTCGGCACCGACTCCGGCAGCGTCATCGGCTGGAACTCCGACTGGGTCGGACTCAGCGACATCGGCCTGACCGAGCTGTGGGACGGCTACACCATCCCCGTCTTCGTGTTCCTGGTCTTCCAGCTGATGTTCGCCGTCCTCACGCCCGCCCTGATCAGCGGCGCCCTCGCGGACCGCGTGAAGTTCACGGCCTGGGCGCTGTTCGTCGCCCTGTGGGCCACGATCGTCTACTTCCCGGTCGCCCACTGGGTGTGGGGCGCCGGCGGCTGGGCCTTCGAACTGGGCGTGATCGACTTCGCCGGTGGTACGGCCGTCCACATCAACGCGGGTGCCGCGGCGCTCGGCGTGATCCTGGTCATCGGCAAGCGGGTCGGCTTCAAGAAGGACCCGATGCGCCCGCACAGCCTCCCGCTGGTCATGCTCGGCGCCGGGCTCCTCTGGTTCGGCTGGTTCGGCTTCAACGCCGGCTCCTGGCTCGGCAACGACGACGGCGTGGGCGCGCTGATGTTCGTCAACACGCAGGTCGCCACGGGTGCGGCCGTGCTGGGCTGGCTCGCCTACGAGAAGATCCGGCACGGCACCTTCACCACGCTGGGCGCGGCCTCCGGCGCCGTCTCCGGCCTGGTCGCCATCACCCCGGCGGGCGGCGCGGTCTCCCCGCTCGGCGCGATCGCCGTCGGCCTCGTCGCCGGTGTCGTGTGCGCCACGGCCGTCGGCCTGAAGTACAGGTTCGGCTACGACGACTCCCTCGACGTCGTCGGCGTCCACCTCGTCGGCGGCATCCTCGGCTCCCTGCTCGTCGGCTTCTTCGCCACCGGCAAGGGCCAGTCCGACGTCGAGGGCCTCTTCTACGGAGGCGGCCTGGACCAGTTCTGGAAGCAGTGCGCCGGGGTCTTCGGGGTCCTCGCGTACTCGCTCGTCGTCTCCGCGATCCTCGCGTTCCTGCTGGACAAGACGATCGGCATGCGGGTATCGGAGGACGACGAGGTGGCCGGCATCGACCAGGCCGAGCACGCCGAGACCGCATACGACTTCAGCGGCGCCGGCGGCGGTGCCGCCCGGACGACCGCCGCACCGGCCGTCACCGCGGCCGCGCAGGCCCAGAGCAAGAAGGTGGACGCATGAAGCTCATCACCGCCGTCGTCAAGCCGCACCGGCTCGACGAGATCAAGGAGGCTCTCCAGGCCTTCGGAGTCCACGGCCTCACCGTCACCGAGGCCAGCGGCTACGGCCGCCAGCGTGGCCACACCGAGGTCTACCGCGGCGCCGAGTACACCGTCGACCTGGTGCCCAAGATCCGCATCGAGGTGCTGGTCGAGGACGACGACGCCGAGCAGGTGATCGAGGTCGTGGTCAAGGCGGCCCGCACCGGCAAGATCGGCGACGGCAAGGTCTGGTCGGTCCCGGTCGACACGGCCGTACGGGTGCGGACGGGCGAGCGGGGGCCCGACGCGCTCTGAGGCAGCTTTGAGGCATCTCTGAGACATCTCCGAGGCAGCGCTGAGGCAGAAGGACGGAACGGGAGTCGCCGGTGACGAGTACGGGCGTGACGAAAGAAGCAGAGGACTCGGGACCCGGCGGCTACGCGGCGGCCCGGCTGCGCCTCCTCACCGAGGGGGCGCGGTCCGGGCCGCCGCGCCGTTCGGCCCTGTCCGGACTGACGGACGACTGGCTGTCCGGCCTGTTCGAGGCGGGAAGCGGGGCGCTCCGGGGCGTGTCGCTGGTCGCCGTCGGCGGCTACGGACGCGGCGAACTGTCCCCGCGCAGCGACCTGGACCTGCTCCTGCTGCACGACGGCAGCGACGACAAGGCGATCGCCGCCCTCGCCGACCGCCTCTGGTACCCCGTCTGGGACCTCGGCCTCGCCCTGGACCACTCCGTACGCACGCCCGCGGAGGCCCGTAGGACGGCCGGCGACGATCTGAAAGTCCAACTCGGACTCCTGGACGCCCGCCACCTCGCCGGCGACCTCGGCCTGACCGCCGCACTGCGCACCGCCGTCCTCGCCGACTGGCGCAACCAGGCCCCCAAACGCCTCCCCGAACTCCAGGAACTGTGTGCCGGGCGCGCCGAACGCCAGGGCGAGCTGCAGTACCTGCTGGAACCCGACCTCAAGGAGGCCCGGGGCGGCCTGCGCGACGCCACCGTCCTGCGTGCCGTCGCCGCCTCCTGGCTGGCAGACGCCCCGCGTGAGGGCCTCGCCGACGCCCGGCGCCGACTGCTCGACGTACGTGACGCGCTCCACCTGACGACCGGCCGGGCGACCGACCGACTGGCCTTGCAGGAGCAGGACCAGGTGGCGGCCGAGCTGGGCCTGCTGGACGCCGACGCGCTGCTGCGGCAGGTGTACGAGGCGGCCCGCGTCATCTCGTACGCCGGCGACGTCACCTGGCGCGAGGTGGGGCGCGTCCTGCGCTCGCGCTCCGTGCGGCCGAGGCTGCGCGCCATGCTCGGGGGCGGTAAACCGGCCCCCGAGCGTTCTCCGCTGGCCGAGGGCGTCGTCGAGCAGGACGGCGAGGTGGTGCTCGCCCGCACCGCCCGCCCCGAACGTGATCCGGTGCTCCCGCTGCGCGCCGCGGCCGCCGCCGCGCAGGCCGGGCTCCCGCTCTCCCTGCACGCCGTACGGCGCCTGGCGGCCACCGTGGGCCCGCTGCCCACGCCCTGGCCCGCGGAGGCCCGCGAGCAACTGGTGACGCTGCTCGGCTCGGGACGGCCCACGGTGGAGGTCTGGGAGGCGTTGGAGGCCGAGGGGCTGATCACCCGGCTCCTTCCCGACTGGGAGCGGGTCCGTTGCCGCCCGCAGCGCAACGCCGTGCACCTGTGGACCGTCGACCGGCACCTCATCGAGACCGCCGTCCGCGCATCCGGGTTCACCCGCCGCGTCCACCGGCCCGACCTGCTCCTGGTCGCCGCGCTGCTGCACGACATCGGCAAGGGCTGGCCCGGGGACCACTCCGTGGCCGGTGAGACCATCGCCCGGGACGTGGCCGCCCGTATCGGCTTCGACCGGGCGGACGTGACCGTCCTCGCCACCCTCGTACGCCATCACCTGCTGCTCGTCGAGACCGCCACCCGACGCGACCTGGACGATCCGGCCACCGTGCGCGCGGTCGCCGAGGCGGTGGGCACGGAGAACACCCTGGAGCTGCTGCACGCCCTGACCGAGGCGGACGCGCTGGCCACCGGACCGGCCGCCTGGTCGTCCTGGCGCGGCTCCCTCGTCGCCGACCTGGTGAAACGCGTCTCGGCGGTGTTGGCGGGGGACCCGCTGGACGAGCCCGAGGCCGCCGCGCCCACCGCCGAACAGGAACGGCTAGCCATCGAGGCGTTCCGCACGGGCGGCCCGGTCCTGGCACTGCGCGCCCAGACCGAGGCGTCGACCGCTGGGGAGCCGGCCGCCGACCCGGAGCCCCTCGGGGTGGAGCTGCTGATCGCCGTGCCCGACCAGCCGGGGGTGCTCCCCGCGGTCGCCGGGGTCCTGGCCATGCACCGGCTGACCGTCCGCACCGCCGAGCTGCGGTCCCTGCCGCTGCCGGACGGCGTCGAGGGTTCCGTGCTGCTGCTGGACTGGCGGGTCGCCGCCGAGTACGGCTCCCTGCCCCAGGCCGCCCGGCTCCGCGCCGACCTGGTGAGGGCGCTGGACGGCACCCTGGACATCGCCGGGCGGCTGGCCGAGCGGGACGCCGCCTATCCGAGGCGCCGTGGCGTGGAGCCGCCCCCGCCCCGCGTGACGGTCGCCCCGGCAGCTTCCCGGCTGGCCACGGTGATCGAGGTCCGCGCCCAGGACGCGCCGGGGCTGCTGTTCCGGCTCGGGCGGGCGCTGGAGGCGGCGGGGGTGCGGGTGCGGAGCGCCCATGTCAGCACGCTGGGGGCGAACGCGGTGGACGCCTTCTATGTGACGCGGGGCGAGAGCGCGCCGTTGCCGGGCGATGAGGCGGCGTCCGTGGCCCGGGAGCTGGAGGAGTCGCTGCGGGCGTGACCCCATGGTCGCGTCGTGCGCTCACCGGATGTGCTCCCCGCCGACGCGGGGCTTCCCGTCCCTGTCCGCTCCGTGCAGCGGGCAGGGACGATTTGCTTGCCGGGCCGGATACCCTGGAGGGCGACCCACACCACCGCCGACGCGAGGACCTACGCCGCCGTGTTCGATACTCTCTCCGACCGCCTGTCAGCCACCTTCAAATCCCTCCGGGGCAAAGGACGGCTGTCCGAGGCGGACATCGACGCCACGGCTCGCGAGATCCGCATCGCGCTCCTCGAGGCCGACGTGGCCCTGCCCGTCGTGCGCGCGTTCATCAAGCGCGTCAAGGAACGCTCGCTGGGCGCCGAGGTCTCCAAGGCGCTGAATCCGGCCCAGCAGGTCCTCAAAATCGTCAACGAGGAGCTGGTCGGCATCCTCGGCGGCGAGACCCGCCGCCTGCGCTTCGCCAAGCAGCCGCCCACCGTGATCATGCTGGCCGGTCTGCAGGGTGCCGGTAAGACCACCCTCGCGGGCAAGCTGGGCCACTGGCTCAAGGAGCAGGGCCACTCGCCGCTGCTCGTGGCCTGTGACCTGCAGCGCCCCAACGCCGTCAACCAGCTCGGCGTCGTCGCCGAGCGCGCCGGCGTCGCGGTCTACGCGCCCGAGCCGGGCAACGGCGTCGGTGACCCGGTCAAGGTCGCCAGGGACTCCATCGAGTTCGCCAAGGCCAAGGTCCACGACCTGGTCATCGTGGACACCGCCGGCCGCCTCGGCATCGACCAGGAGCTGATGCAGCAGGCCGCGGACATCCGGGACGCCGTTTCCCCGGACGAGATCCTCTTCGTCGTCGACGCGATGATCGGCCAGGACGCCGTCAACACCGCCGAGGCATTCCGTGACGGCGTCGGCTTCGACGGCGTGGTGCTGTCCAAGCTCGACGGCGACGCCCGCGGTGGTGCGGCCCTGTCGATCGCCTCGGTGACCGGCAAGCCGATCATGTTCGCCTCGAACGGCGAGAAGCTCGACGACTTCGACGCCTTCCACCCGGACCGGATGGCCTCCCGCATCCTCGACATGGGTGACCTGCTCACCCTGATCGAGCAGGCGGAGAAGACGTTCAGCCAGGAAGAGGCCGAGAAGATGGCCTCCAAGCTGGCGTCCAAGAAGGGCCAGGACTTCACCCTGGACGACTTCCTGGCCCAGATGGAGCAGGTCAGGAAAATGGGCTCGATCTCCAAGCTCCTGGGGATGCTGCCCGGCATGGGCCAGATGAAGGACCAGATCAACAACCTCGACGAGCGCGACGTCGACCGCACGGCCGCCATCATCAAGTCGATGACCCCGGCCGAGCGCCAGGAGCCGACGATCATCAACGGTTCGCGCCGCGCCCGTATCGCCAAGGGTTCCGGTGTCGAGGTCAGCGCGGTGAAGAACCTGGTCGAGCGGTTCTTCGAGGCCCGCAAGATGATGTCCCGCATGGCCCAGGGCGGCGGAATGCCCGGTATGCCGGGGATGCCCGGCATGGGTGGCGGGCCCGGTCGGCAGAAGAAGCAGCAGAAGAAGGCCAAGGGCAAGCAGCGCTCCGGCAACCCGATGAAGCGCAAGCAGCAGGAGCAGGAGGAGGCCGCCCGCCGCGCCGCCGCCGCGCAGGCGGGAGGCGCCCTCGGACTCCCGCAGCAGGGCGGCCAGGACTTCGAGCTGCCGGAGGAGTTCAAGAAGTTCATGGGCTGACGCCCTCGTCCGTACGGCCCTGGGGGCGCGGTTTCGACCGCGCCCCAGGGCCGTACGCCGGTGGTGAGACGTTCAGCCGTCGTCCCTCGGGCCCACGGGCCACGGGAACGTCCGGTCACACGCCCGGTTGAAGCCCGTCGTCAGGGAACGCGGGCGATCAGATACCGGAACACGTTCGGCATCCACACCGTCCCGTCCGGTCGCTGGTGCGGGTGCAGCGCCTCCGTCAGCTCCTTGTCGACCTGTTCCCGGTCGGTCGCGGCGATCGCCGCGTCGAACAGTCCGGTGGACAGCAACCCGCGCACCGCGCTCTCGGCGTCCGCGTACCCGAAGGGGCACGCCACCCGCCCCGAGCCGTCCGGCCTGAGCCCGGCCCGCTGGGCGACCTCCTCCAGGTCGTCGCGCAGGGCTGGGCGCCAACTCCCCGCGCCGCGCATCGGATCCGCGAGCTTGGTGGCCACCCGCAGCACCGCCGTCGTCGCGCACCGCTCCGGCGGCCCCCAGCCGGCCAGCACCACGGCCGCCCCGCGGCCCGCGAGCGGCATCGCCTCGGCGAGCGACTCACCCAGTCCCTCCGCGTCGCCGGCGAGGCACCCGATGGGATCGAAGGCGGTCACCAGGGTGAACGCCGACCGCGACGGGTCCCGTGCGTCCCGCGGTGAGCCCTCGACGATCCGGGCGTCCTCACACGCGCGCGTGTCCCACGCCGCGGGCACCTCGGGAAGCAGCCGCCGGCGTGCGAGGGCCAGGTGCTCCGGACAGCGGGAGTCGACACCGGTCACCACGGCACCGCGCGCGGCGGCCATCAGCAGGGCCAGCCCGGAACCGCAGCCCAGCCCCAGCATCCGTGTGCCGCCGTCCACGTCCAGTCGCTCGTACACGGCCTCGTAGAGCGGTACGAGCATTCGCTCCTGTATCTCGGACCAGTCACGCGCGCGTGCACGCAGGTCCACGCGAGGCGTCGCCCCGGCGTGAGATGAGTGCTGCCGCACGAGCGTAGGTGTCATAGGAAAGCGCCCCAATCGCCGAGTGTTGCCGCGTGCCCGATTCCATGGCCCCCGTGCAGTGCGCTCGCACTCCCCCCGTATGTCAGGAAACTCCGGGCTCGCCGTGGCGTCCAGTGGTAGCGAGGGCCGGTTTGCCCGATCCCGGCTCCCGTGGCGAGATTTCACTTCCCCGCAATATGGCCCTGGCCGCGTGGTACTTGCGGTAGCCCCTTCCGGCCCCCTTTCGCGGATGGCCTGATCGTGCCGCTCGGCGGTGACAGGGGGTGGCGGTGGTGTCGGCGCGGCGCTTTTGGCCAAGGTCGACGGCCCCGGCGACCGTCCCGCGCGACGCGAAACGGCAGCGGGCGGGGCGGTGCCGCGGGCGGATGGCGCACCCGGTAACCTCGCGCACGTCGGTGTGCCATCGCTGTGCCGATCAGCGTGCCGATCGATGGGTTGATCGATGGGTTGATCGATGGGGTTGATCGCCACGCCCGTCGCCGTGTCCGGCGAAGGGTGCGACCGGGCGGCGCCCTTCCGGCGCGACAGCGGCCGAAACGCCCCTTGCGCATCCGCGAGCCCCACGCCCCCCGGCGCGCGGACAGGGTCTACGCGCCGGCGCGTACGTCGGACTACGCACCAGCTTGGTATGAGCTGCGAGGCTTCTCCGCAGATCAGCGCACCCGCCCTCGTCGGGACGCATCAGCGGCAACTGACTGGTACGTGCAAATTATTTGGGATGCCCCGGAATAGGAACACAGCGGCACTCCGGCTCGTTGTCATTACGTGAGCACGACACCACCTGTTCTCGCCGCAGAGCTGGCGCAGGCGTGGGCCGACATTCAGCGGCACCACACCGAGCTGCCGGATCTTGCCGCGCCCGAGTCCCTGATCGGAGAGTCGTCGTCCGCCTGCGGACACGAGCTCTCCTTCGAGCGACTGCTTCATGAGGCAGTCCACGGCATCGCCGCCGCGCGCGGAGTACGCGACACCTCCCGCGCGGGCCGCTACCACAACCGCCGATTCCTCGCGATCGCCGAGGAGATGGGCCTCGACCACCCCGAGGAGCCGCATCCCAGCAGTGGCTTCTCGCTGGTCACGCTCACCCCCGAGGCGAAGCGCCGCTACCGCCCGACGATCGAACGCCTCCAGCGCGCGCTGAAGGCCCACACCGCCGCGACCGCGACCGACTCGTCCCGCAGCTTCCGCGGACCGGCCGCCCGCCACGGCTCCTCCGGGGGAGGCGTGCGCGTGAAGGCGGTCTGCGACTGCGGACGCAACGTGCGAGTCGTCCCGTCGGTCCTGGCCCAGGCGCCGATCATGTGCGGTGGCTGCGGCAAGCCGTTCCGGATCCCGGAGGTGGTCGGCGCGGGGATGAGCTGACGATCCGGCTGCTCGTGGCAGCCGGAACAGGGCACATAGCCCCCGGTCGGGCGGGCCTGCCCGCGTGTGGCACAATGGCAAGCTGTACTCGACAGTCGCACAGGACCCCTCTCTCCTCCGGCTGACGCGTCCATCGGGCACTCGGGTACCGCAACCCCACGCGGCAGTCTCGCCGTGCCCACCCACGTCAAAACCAGGAGAACCCACTCCCGTGGCAGTCAAGATCAAGCTGAAGCGTCTGGGCAAGATCCGTTCGCCTCACTACCGCATCGTCGTCGCCGACTCCCGTACCCGCCGTGACGGCCGGGCCATCGAGGAGATCGGCAAGTACCACCCGACGTACAACCCGTCGGTGATGGAGGTCGACGCCGAGCGTGTCGCGTACTGGCTCGGTGTCGGCGCCCAGCCGACCGAGCCCGTGCTCGCCATCCTGAAGAAGACCGGCGACTGGCAGAAGTTCAAGGGCGAGCCCGCCCCGGCGCCGCTGCTGCAGCCGGCCGAGAAGTCGGCCCGTCCGTCCTTCGAGGCGATCGGTGGCGACGACGAGGGCAAGGGTGAGGCGATCACCCAGAAGAAGAAGGCCGACAAGAAGGACGAGGCCGCCGCTGAGTCCTCTTCGTCCGAGTCGACCGAGGCCTGAGCATGCTCGAGGAGGCTCTCGAGCACCTCGTGAAGGGCATCGTCGACAATCCTGACGATGTGCAGGTCGCCTCGCGCAACCTGCGCCGCGGACGCGTACTCGAGGTCCGGGTCCACCCCGACGACCTCGGCAAGGTGATCGGCCGCAACGGTCGCACCGCACGCGCTCTGCGCACCGTCGTGGGCGCCATCGGCGGCCGCGGTGTCCGTGTCGACCTCGTCGACGTGGACCACGTCCGCTGACGCCAAACGCAGCACCGGCTCGGGCCGGGGAGGGCCACTGGGCCGTCCCCGGCCCGCAGTCGTATGAGCCATGACCGGCTCGTCGCAGTTCCGACAGGAGATCAAGCACAGTGCAGCTGGTAGTCGCGCGTATCGGCCGCGCCCATGGAATCAAGGGCGAGGTCACCGTCGAGGTCCGCACGGACGAGCCCGAACTGCGGCTCGGCCCCGGTGCCGTACTGGCCACCGACCCCGCCTCCGCCGGGCCGCTCACCATCGAGACCGGCCGGGTGCACAGCGGCCGCCTCCTGCTGCGCTTCGAGGGCGTCCACGACCGCACCGGTGCCGAGGCGCTGCGCAACACCCTCCTGATCGCGGACGTCGACCCGGACGAGCGGCCCGAGGACGAGGACGAGTACTACGACCACCAGCTGATGGACCTCGACGTGGTGACCGTGGACGGCACCGAGGTCGGCCGGATCACCGAGATCTCGCACCTGCCCACGCAGGACCTGTTCGTGGTGGAGCGCCCCGACGGCAGCGAGGTCTACGTGCCGTTCGTCTCCGAGATCGTCACCGAGATCGACCTGGACGAGCAGCGGGCGGTCATCGACCCGCCGCCCGGCCTGATCGACGACCGGGCCGAGATCGCCTCCGCGCGGGACGCCGCCGCAGAGGACGCCGCCGGGGGAGAGGCGTAATGCGGCTCGACGTCGTCACGATCTTCCCCGAGTACCTGGACCCCCTGAACGTGTCGCTCGTCGGCAAGGCACGCGCGCGCGGACAGCTGAACGTCCACGTGCACGACCTGCGCGACTGGACGTACGACCGGCACAACACCGTCGACGACACCCCGTACGGCGGCGGCCCCGGCATGGTGATGAAGACCGAGCCGTGGGGGGACGCGCTGGACTCCGTCCTGGCCGACGGCTACGAGACGGGCTCCGGCGAGCCCGCCCTGATCGTGCCCACGCCCAGCGGCCGGCCCTTCACCCAGGAACTCGCCGTCCACCTCTCCGAGCGGCCCTGGCTGATCTTCACGCCGGCCCGCTACGAGGGCATCGACCGCCGCGTCGTCGACGAGTACGCGACCCGGATGCCCGTCTACGAGGTCTCCATCGGCGACTACGTCCTCGCCGGCGGTGAGGCGGCCGTGCTCGTCGTCACCGAGGCCGTGGCACGGCTGCTGCCCGGCGTCCTGGGCAACGCCGAGTCCCACCGGGACGACTCCTTCGCCCCCGGCGCCATGGCCAACCTGCTGGAGGGCCCCGTCCACACCAAGCCGCCGCAGTGGCGCGGGCGCGGCATCCCGGACGTCCTGCTCAGCGGCCACCACGGGAAGATCGCCCGCTGGCGCCGCGACGAGGCCCTGCGGCGCACGACGGCCAACCGGCCCGACCTCATCGAGCGGTGCGACCCCAAGGCCTTCGACAAGAAGGACCGCGAGATGCTCTCCATCCTGGGCTGGGAGCCCGACCCGGAGGGCGAGCCGTACGGCCGATTTTGGCGCAGGACGCCGGGCGTGGAAGAATAGGCGGCTGTTGTGCGTCCGTCCGGAGCGCGCCCCTGCCACAGGGGGAGACGACGCCCGTCCCGACCCGCACGACCCCGATTCCGAAACACCTAGTTTCCGTTGATGACCTGTGGCATCAGCGAGGAAAGCAGACGAAATGTCTCACCTGCTCGACTCCGTCGACGCCGCGTCGCTGCGCAGCGACGTCCCGGCCTTCCGCCCCGGCGACACCGTCAACGTCCACGTCCGCGTCATCGAGGGCAACCGCTCCCGTGTGCAGCAGTTCAAGGGCGTAGTCATCCGCCGCCAGGGTGCCGGCGTGCGCGAGACCTTCACGGTCCGCAAGGTCTCCTTCTCCGTCGGCGTCGAGCGCACCTTCCCGGTGCACACCCCGATCGTGGAGAAGATCGAGCTCGTCACCCGCGGTGACGTCCGTCGCGCCAAGCTGTACTACCTGCGCGAGCTGCGCGGCAAGGCGGCGAAGATCAAGGAGAAGCGCGACAGCTGAGTGCCCCGAGAGGTCCACTGCGGGGCCGGATAACATCTGGCCCCGATGGACACCGAAGCACAGCCCACGGAGCGCGACCGCTCCTCCCGCCCTTCCGGACCCGAGCAGCCCTCGGATCCCGGGGGCCCGGAGGAACGGTCGCGTTCCGCGTTCGTGGGGCGCATCGCGGAGTGGGTACCGGGCGGCCGGATCACCGTGACCCTCCTGGTCTTTCTCCTGTTCCTCCTGTTGCTGAGCACCTTCGTGCTGCAGCCGTTCCAGATCCCCAGTGGTTCCATGGAGCGCGGATTGAGGATCGGTGACCGGGTCCTCGTGAACAAGTTGGCGTACCGTTTCGACGACCGGCCGCAGCGGGGCGACATCGTCGTCTTCGACGGCACCGGCCTCTTCGGGCACGGCGACTACATCAAACGCGTTGTCGGCGTGGGTGGGGACCACGTGGTGTGCTGCGACAGGGACGGGAGGGTCCAGGTGAACGGCCAGTCGGTCGACGAGTCGGCCTTCCTGTATCCCGGCGACCGTCCGTCCACGGTGCGCTTCGACGTCGTCGTCCCCGACGGCACCCTCTTCGTCCTCGGCGACCACCGCGACGACTCCAGCGACTCCCGCGACCACCTGGGCTCGCCGGGCGGCGGCATGGTCCCGTGGGACGCGGTGATCGGCCGCGCCGACTGGATCGTCTGGCCCTTCGGCCACGCCACCCACCTCGACCGTCCCGACGCCTACGCGCGCGTGCCGGACAACCGGGCGCCCGAGCCGGAGCCCGCCAAGGGCGCCGATGGGTAGCCGGGGCAAACCGCGCGGGGCGCCCAGCAGTCCCGCGGAAGACCCACTGCCCACCGGCTCCCGGCGTGCCGGCGCGCCGTCCGGCGGCCGGTCCCGTGCCGAGCGGCGCAAGCTCCAACGCAAGGTCAAGCGGCGCCGCAGACGCGGAGCGATCAAGGAGATCCCCCTCCTCGTGGGCGTCGCCGTCCTCATCGCGCTGTTCCTGAAGACCTTCCTCGTCCAGGCGTTCGTGATCCCGTCGGGTTCCATGGAGCAGACCATCCGGATCGGAGACCGGGTCCTGGTGGACAAGCTCACCCCCTGGTTCGGCTCCGAGCCGCAGCGCGGGGACGTCGTCGTCTTCCGGGACCCCGGCGGCTGGCTCCGGGGCGAGCAGTCCACCAAGAAGGACGACCCCGTCGTCGTCAAGCAGGTCAAGGAAGGTCTCGCCTTCATCGGGCTGTTGCCGTCCGACGACGAGCAGGACCTCATCAAGCGGGTCGTCGGCGTCGGCGGGGACCACGTCAAGTGCTGCGACACCCAGGGCCGGGTCACCGTCAACGGCGTTCCCCTGAACGAGGACTACCTGTACCCCGGCGACATCCCGTCCAGGACGCCGTTCGACGTCACCGTCCCCGAGGGACGGCTCTGGGTGATGGGCGACCACCGGTCCAACTCCGCCGACTCCCGCGCCCACCAGGGGGCCGACTTCGGCACGGTCTCCGAGGACGAGGTGGTGGGGCGGGCCATGGTGATCGCCTGGCCGTTCGGTCACTGGACCACCCTGGGCGAACCGAAAACGTATGCGTCGGTGTCCGACTCGACCTCCGGTTCGGCCGCCGCTCCCCTGCTGTCGCATAGGGTTGCCCCCGACGATCCGAACACGATGATTCAACTCCCGACCCCTGCGGAACTCCCGCTCGTTATGGGAGTGGTGGGCCTGCGCCGTGTACGGGGCAGGCGGCGGCAGAGAGTAAGGAGTTGGCGTGGGGGATGTGGCGGTTGGCGCACGGTCGGGAAACGACGGCGAGGAGAACCGCGGACGCCCCGTGGATGCGGCCGGTCCGGTCGCGGACGGCGCCCAGGCCTCCCGACAGGACTCCGGGACCGAGGACGGCAGGGTGACGGGCGAACAGAACGGGCCACAGGACGAGGGAGTGGGCGGTACGCCTCCCACGACGCCCCCCGAGGCCAAGAAGCAGCGCTCCTTCTGGAAGGAGCTGCCGATCCTGATCGGCATCGCACTGGTGCTCGCGCTGCTGATCAAGACGTTTCTGGTGCAGGCGTTCTCCATCCCGTCCGCCTCGATGCAGAACACCCTCGTCGAGGGTGACCGGGTCCTGGTCGACAAGCTCACCCCCTGGTTCGGCTCGGAGCCCGAGCGCGGCGAGGTCGTCGTCTTCCACGACCCGGACCAGTGGCTGGCGGGCGAGCCGACGCCCGACCCGAACGCGCTGCAGACGGTCCTCAGCTGGATCGGTCTGATGCCGTCCGCGGACGAGAAGGACCTCATCAAGCGCGTCATCGGGGTGGGCGGCGACACGGTCGAGTGCAAGGGCACCGGCCCGCTCAAGGTCAACGGCCAAGCGCTGAACGAGCAGCAGTACGTCTACCCCGGCAACACGCCGTGCAGCGTCGACGACCAGGGCGGCCAGTTCAAGGTCAAGGTCCCCGAGGGCTCCATCTGGGTGATGGGCGACCACCGGCAGAACTCCCGGGACTCGCGCTACAACCAGTCGGACGAGAACGGCGGCATGGTCCCGGTGAAGGAGGTCGTCGGCCGTGCCATCGTGGTCGCCTGGCCGATGAACCACTGGGACACCCTGCCGGTGCCCGACACCTTCGACCAGGACGGTCTGAACGCCCGGTCGTCGGCCGCCGCCGCGCTGTCGGTCGCGCCCCAGGGCCTGGCCGTCGCCGGTGTCATCCCTGTCGTCTGGTGGCGCCGGCGGCAGACCGCCCCCGCCGAGACCCGCCGGGGCGCCTGACCGCCGGAGGGCCGGGGGCCGTACGTCCACCGGCGGTGCTCCCGGACGCCGGGAGGG
This sequence comes from Streptomyces lancefieldiae, assembly GCF_031845825.1. Taxonomy (NCBI): domain Bacteria; kingdom Bacillati; phylum Actinomycetota; class Actinomycetes; order Kitasatosporales; family Streptomycetaceae; genus Streptomyces; species Streptomyces lancefieldiae. Next base: position 189,307 of record NZ_JAVRFH010000003.1, read on the forward strand.
GCTGCCCCGTCCGGGTACCGCCGGGTAAGGTGCGGATCCATGGGTGGCGAGAGCACGACACGTACGGCCCCGCGTGGCGGCGGCGCGAACACGCGCCCGGCGGGCAGCCGGACCGGGCAGCGACTGTCCGGCCTCGCCGTGGCGCTGGGCCTGGTGCTGTTCCTCGGCGGATTCGCCTGGGCCGCGGTGCTCTACCGGCCGTACACCGTGCCGACCGGCTCCATGGCGCCGACGATCAACGCCGGTGACCGGGTGCTGGCGCAGCGCGTCGACGGCACCGACGTCCGCCGCGGCGACGTCGTCGTCTTCAAGGACAAGACCTGGGCCGACGCCCCGATGGTCAAGCGCGTGGTCGCCGTCGGCGGAGACACCGTCTCCTGCTGCCAGGAGGGCAGGCTGAAGGTCAACGGCAAGGTGATCGACGAGCCGTACCTGCCCGCCGGCACGCCGGCCGAGTTCAGCGGCTTCCCGACCGTGACCGTCCCCGAGGGCCGCCTCTTCCTGCTCGGCGACGAGCGCGGCGGCTCCCTCGACTCGACCGCCCACCTCACCGACGCCGCCGGCGGCACCGTGGCGCGGGATGCCGTGGACGGCCGTGTGGACGCCGTGGTCTGGCCCATGAACGGCATGCTGGAGCGCCCGACCGGCTTCGAGGCGCTGGGCGGCCTCTCCTCGCCGGGCCCGCTGCGTACCGTCGTCGCACTGGTGATCGCCGGCATGGTGCTGATCCTCGGCGGCGCCGCGTACGGACCCGTCGCCAAGCGGGTGGGGGCCTCGCGAGCCCGGACCGGAACGGAGCCCACCGGTGGCCGCTGAGACGACCCGGGCGGGGCAGGATTCCTACGAGGGCGGGTTGCGCAAGGTCGCCCGGGTGGTGCTGCTCGACCCCGAGGACCGGATCCTGCTGCTGCACGGCCATGAGCCGGACGACCGGGCCGACGACTGGTGGTTCACCCCGGGCGGCGGAGTGGAGGGCGACGAGACCCGTGAGGAGGCCGCCCGTCGGGAGCTCGCGGAGGAGACCGGCATCACCGATGTCGAACTCGGCCCGGTGCTGTGGCGACGCAGGTGCTCCTTCCCCTTCGCCGGCCGCCGCTGGGACCAGGACGAGTGGTACTACCTGGCCCGCACCACACAGACCACGACCAGGGCCGCGGGCCTGACCGAGCTGGAGCGGCGCAGCGTCGCCGGAGCGCGCTGGTGGACGTGTGAGGAACTGACCCGGGCCCGTGAGACGGTGTATCCGACCAGACTCGCCGGGCTGCTGCGCACGCTGCTCGACGAAGGGCCCCCCGCCGGGCCGGTGACCCTGGACACCGAAATCGTCTAGGGGCTCACAGGACTGGCGCACAATGGTGGGACCGCACGGCTGAAGGGGAACATGCCATGAGCGCCGAGGACCTCGAGAAGTACGAGACCGAGATGGAGCTCAAGCTCTACCGGGAGTACCGCGATGTCGTCGGTCTGTTCAAATACGTGATCGAGACCGAGCGGCGCTTCTACCTCACCAACGACTACGAGATGCAGGTCCACTCGGTCCAGGGTGAGGTGTTCTTCGAGGTCTCCATGGCTGACGCCTGGGTGTGGGACATGTATAGGCCGGCCCGCTTCGTGAAGCAGGTGCGGGTGTTGACGTTCAAGGACGTGAACATCGAGGAGCTGAACAAGAGCGACCTGGAACTTCCCGGGGGATGACGGTGGGTGATGGCGGGATGACGATCCCCTGTCGGGGTGACCGGGTTGTCCACAGCCACCCGACTGTCCACCAAGATCCACAAGCTCGCTGAACTGCCCTCATCGTTGGCGCCGGAGGTGGTGCCGACATGAACGCACGAGGTGCGATGGGCAAGTACGGTGAGACGCTCGCCGCCCGCCGGCTGTCCGAGGCCGGGATGACGGTTCTGGAGCGCAACTGGCGCTGTGGCAGGACCGGCGAGATCGACATCGTGGCCCGGGACGGGGACGCCCTGGTCGTCTGCGAGGTCAAGACCCGCAGGGGTGGTTCCTTCGAACACCCGATGGCCGCGGTGACCCCCGAGAAGGCGGAGCGACTGCGGCGGCTCGCCGACCGCTGGATCCAGGCCCATGGGGGAGCCCCGCCCGGTGGGGTCCGCATCGACCTGGTCGGCGTGCTCATTCCGCAGCGCGGCGCCCCCGTCGTCGAGCACGCGCGCGGGGTGGCGTGATGGGATTCGCGCGTACGTGCTCCGTCGCCCTCGTCGGCGTCGAGGGCGTGGTGGTCGAGGTCCAGGCCGACCTCGAACCGGGCGTGGCCGCTTTCACGCTGGTGGGGCTGCCGGACAAGAGCCTGACAGAGAGCCGGGACCGGGTACGGGCGGCGGTGGTGAACTCGGGTGCGGAGTGGCCGCAGAAGAAGCTGACGGTGGGGCTCAGTCCGGCGTCGGTGCCGAAGAGCGGCAGTGGATTCGACCTGGCGGTCGCCGCGGCCGTGCTCGGAGCCGCCGAGCGGATCGACCCGCGGGTGCTCGCCGACATCGTGATGATCGGCGAGCTGGGCCTGGACGGACGGGTCCGACCGGTGCGCGGCATCCTGCCGACGGTGCTGGCCGCGGCGGAGGCCGGGTACGAACAGGTGGTCGTGCCGGAATGCGCCGCCGCCGAGGCGTCCCTGGTGCCCGGTGTGTCGGTACTCGGCGTGCGGAGCCTGCGTCAGCTGATCGCCGTCCTCGCCGACGAACCCGTGCCGGAGGAGGAGCCCGACCGGCAGGGCCGGCCCGACCCGCTCCTCGCAGGCCTGCGCATGCCCGGCACGGGCGCCGCCACCGGAATGCGCGCCATGGGAGCGGCCCAGCACGACCACGCCCATGACCTCGCCGACGTCGTGGGCCAGGACTCGGCGCGCACCGCGGTGGAGGTCGCCGCGGCCGGCCGCCACCACCTGTTCCTGGAGGGGCCGCCCGGCGCCGGGAAGACCATGCTCGCGGAGCGGCTGCCCGCCATCCTGCCCCGGCTCGACCGGTCGGAGTCGCTGGAGGTCACGGCGGTGCACTCGGTGGCGGGCCTGCTGCCGCCGGGCAAACCCCTGATCGACGCGGCGCCCTACTGCGCACCGCACCACTCCGCCACGATGCAGGCGCTCGTCGGGGGCGGCCCCGGCATCGCGCGACCCGGTGCCGTGTCGCTGGCTCATCGAGGTGTCCTGTTTCTGGATGAAACGCCGGAATTCAGCAGCCGTGCGCTGGACGCCCTGCGCCAGCCGCTGGAGGCCGGGCACGTCGTCATCGGGCGCAGTGCGGGCGTGGTGCGGTTCCCGGCGCGGTTCCTGATGGTGCTCGCCGCCAACCCCTGCCCGTGCGGGCGCTTCTCGCAGAAGGAGCAGCTGTGCGAGTGCCCGCCCTCGGCGATCCGCCGCTACCAGGCCAGGCTGTCCGGCCCGCTGCTCGACCGGGTCGACCTCCGGGTCGAGGTGGACAGGGTCACGCGCAGCCAACTGGCCGGCCACGGCACCCGGGGTGCCACCACCGCGACGGTTGCCGACCGGGTGCTAACGGCTCGGGAACGGGCGGCCGCGCGCCTCGCGGGCACCCCGTGGCGGTCCAACAGCGAGGTGCCCGGACGGGAGCTGCGCAGCCGTTGGCACGCCGCGCCCGGCGCGCTGGACGAGGCGGAGCGCAGCCTGGAACGGGGCGCGCTCACCGCTCGTGGCCTCGACCGTGTCCTGCGGGTCGCGTGGACCGTCGCTGATCTCGTCGGCCACGACCGGCCCGATGCGAAGGACGTCGCCCTGGCACTGCAACTGCGCACCGGTGTGCCGCGAGGCGTCCCCATGGCCCTGGGCGCGTCGGCATGACCCGGGGTGATGGCGTGCACGGGGACGACGTGCCGGGGGGTGGGGACGCGGAGTGGGACGGCCGGGCGGACGACGAGTTGCTCGGCCGGGTCTTTCTCACCCGGGTCATCGAGCCCGGCGACGAGACCGGTGGACGGTGGGTGCGGGAGCGGGGCGTCGTGGAGGTGGTGCGGCGGCTGCGGGAGGGCGGGCGCGCGCTTCCGGGGGTGAGCGAGAAACGGTGGGCAGGGCTGCGCGCCCGGGCCGCCTTGGCCGATCCGCGCAGGGACCTGGATGTCGCCCGGGCGGCGGGGGTGCGCTTCGTGCCCCCAGGGACGGCCGAGTGGCCGGGGCAGCTCGACGACCTGGGGGACGCCCGGCCTCTTGGTCTGTGGGTCCGTGGCCGGCCCAGCCTGCGCATGTGGGCGCTGAGGTCGGTGGCCGTCGTCGGTGCCCGTGCCTGCACCGAGTACGGCGCACACATGGCGGCGACCCTCGCCGCCGGTCTCGCCGAACGTGGCTGGGTCGTGGTGTCCGGCGGCGCCTACGGAGTCGACGGCGCCGCACATCGGGGCGCCCTCGGGGCGGGCGGCGCCACCGCCGCGGTCCTCGCCTGCGGCGTCGACCGCCCCTACCCACCCGGGCACGCCGGACTGATCACCAGGATCGCGGAACAGGGACTGGTCCTCGGGGAGCTGGCGCCGGGTGATCACCCGACGCCGAGCAGGTTCGTCCTGCGCAACCGCCTGATCGCCGCGCTGACCCGCGGCACCGTGGTCGTCGAGGCCGCCTACCGCAGCGGCTCGCTGGTCACCGCGCGGGCGGCCCAGCGCCTGGGCCGGCACACGATGGGGGTGCCCGGGCCGGCCACCAGCGCGTTGTCCGCTGGGGTGCACGAGCTGCTGCGTGGTGACGCGGTGCTCGTCACCGATGCCGACGAGGTCGTCGAACTCGTCGGCGGCATGGGTGAACTGCCCCCGGACCGGCGCGGGCCGGTGCTCCCCACCGACCTGCTGGAACCCCGGGCCCGACAGGTGTTGGCCGGGCTCCCGGCGCGCGGCGCGGCGGCGCCGGCCGAGGTGGCGCGACGCGCCCAGACCACGGAGGACGACGCGATCGCGAGACTGTACGAACTTCGAGCTCTTGGTTACGCCGAACGACACGGCGATGGCTGGAAGTTGACACGCCAGGCGGTGATCTCGGTCCGTGGCGGCCGGAGTCCGTGCTGACCCAGCGTATTCGGCCGTCCGGGGGAACCCCTACGCCCTTGGGATTCCTGGCAGTTGGGGTACTTAAATGACCGCGCGGAGCGATCATCGTCCCCCCTGTAGAGCGTTCAGCGGAACGTATCTGCGTAGGGTCCCCGCCTCGCTCTTCGCACACCGCGACAGTCCAGTCACGCTACGCTCACGAGGACCCCCACGCGGAGAGCCGACAGCAGGCGACAACGAGACAGCAGACCGCCGGCCTCATCCAGGCACATCACGGCAGAACGGCACAAGGCGACGAATGCCCCAGCACACCTCCGGGTCCGACCGGGCGGCGATCCCCCCAGCCGCCCGCGACGGTGGCAGCGTGCGACCGTCCGCCCCCTCGACACTCGACGAGTTGTGGCGGTCGTACAAGGCGACGGGGGACGAGCGGCTGCGGGAACAGCTGATCCTGCACTACTCGCCCCTCGTGAAATACGTGGCGGGCCGGGTCAGCGTGGGACTGCCGCCCAACGTGGAGCAGGCGGACTTCGTCTCCTCGGGGGTGTTCGGACTGATCGACGCGATCGAGAAGTTCGACATCGACCGGGAGATCAAGTTCGAGACGTACGCGATCACCCGGATCCGGGGCGCGATGATCGACGAGCTGCGGGCACTGGACTGGATTCCGCGGTCGGTGCGGCAGAAGGCGCGAAACGTGGAGCGCGCGTACGCGACGCTGGAGGCTCGGCTGCGGCGGACCCCGTCGGAGGGCGAGGTGGCCGGCGAGATGGGGATCGCGGTGGAGGAGCTGCACGCGGTCTTCAGCCAGTTGTCGCTGGCCAATGTGGTGGCGCTGGAGGAGCTGCTGCACGCCGGGGGCGACGGCGGGGACCGGCTGAGCCTCATGGACACCCTTGAGGACACCGCCGCCGACAATCCGGTGGAGATCGCCGAGGACCGGGAGCTGCGGCGCTTCCTGGCGCGGGCGATCAACACGCTGCCCGAGCGGGAGAAGACCGTCGTCACGCTGTACTACTACGAAGGGCTGACGCTCGCCGAGATCGGGAACGTGCTGGGTGTGACCGAGAGCCGGGTCAGCCAGATCCACACCAAATCGGTGTTGCAACTACGGGCGAAGCTCGCGGGATTTGGCCGCTGACCTGGCCTTGTGGTCCGCGACCGGCCCTGCCCGGCGCCCCCGTCGGTACCCCTGTCGGCGGTCGTGCCATCGGGTGAGTGACTCCCGTACGGGGTGACGCGTCCGTAAAGTGGTGACGTGCCAAGGATTCGAGCGGCCTCCGTGGCCGAGCACCGGTCGATGCAGCGTGCCGCCCTGCTGGACGCGGCACGCTCCCTGCTGTCCGACGGCGGAACGGAGGCGCTGACCTTCCCCGCCCTCGCCGAACGAACGGGTCTTGCCCGGTCGTCCGTCTACGAGTACTTCCGGTCGCGGGCGGCGGTCGTCGAGGAGCTGTGCGCCGTCGACTTCCCGGTCTGGGCCGCGGAGGTCGAGGCGGCGATGGAGCATGAGACGACGCCCGAGGACAAGGTCGAGGCGTATGTGCGCAAGCAGCTCGCCCTCGTGGGTGACCGGCGGCACCGGGCCGTCGTGGCCATCTCCGCGAGCGAGCTGGACGCCGGCGCGCGGGAGAAGATCAGGGCGGCGCACGGCGGGCTGATCGCGCTGATCGTCGAGGCGCTGGAGGAGATGGGACACGGACAGCCGCGGCTGGCGGCGATGCTGCTGCAGGGGGTCGTGGACGCGGCCGTGCGGCGGATCGAGCTGGGGGCGGCGGAGGAGCCGACGGCGATCACAGATGCGGCGGTTTCCATGGCGTTGCGGGGCGTGCGGGGCTGACCGCCCGGAGGGCGGCTGACGTCTCCCGAGTTCGCGCCGGGCCACGCCTCCGCCCCGTGTCCTCGCCCCGGGGCGAAGACGTGGCCCGGCGCTACGGCGTGCCGCCCGCGCCGCCCGCGCCGCCCTGTACCGCCCGCGGGGAGTGCCGTCCACGGGTGGGTCTCCCGGGCTGCTCAGGTACTGAGGGAGGCGCCTGGACCCCCGGTTGGTCGGGCAACGGGACCCCCAGGACCGGCAGCAGTCTCGATGGCCCTCCGTCCAGCAGCCACGGTGGGAGCAGGGACAGCGGGTTGAGGTAGACGTCGCCTCGCAGCAGGCCCCAGTGCAGGCAGCCCGCGCAGTGGGAGCCCGTTGGTCCGACCGTGCCGAGCACCTCGCCCGCCGCGACGTCGTCGCCCTTCTTCACCGATGCCTCGACCGGCTCGTACGTGGTCCGCAGGGGTGGCTCGCCCGTCCCCGTGAGTTCCAGCGAGACGACGCCTCTCCCCGCCACCCGCCCCGCGAACGACACCCTCCCCGGCGCCACCGCCCGTACCGGGGCCCCGGCCGCCGCGGCGAGGTCCACGCCACGGTGACCCGGGCCGTACGGCGTCGACGGGGGTCGCCAGCCCCGCACGACCGCGGGCCGGGTGCCAACGGGCCAGTGGCGGGCCACGGCCGGCACCGTCGGGTCCGCCGGCACCGTCGGGTCCGGCAACCGTCCGGCGTCCGTGGCCGTCACCGCCACCGACACCGCCGACTCCACCGGCGCCGGTCGCAACGGCCCCGGGGCCATGACGGTCAGCAGCAACACCACCCACGCACACGCACTCACACATCGCCTCACGCGCATGGGAGAACCGTCCCGCACCAGGTCCGTCGCCCGCCCGGCCCTGTGGATCGCGCCCCGGTTGTGGACAGCCGCGTCACCCGGTGCCCCGCGGGTCCCGTACACTTCTGATGGCGATCCGGGTCACCGGGTCGACTTCGCACGCCCCGACACGAGGCCGGTTCTGGTTCGTGTCAGCGCCCCTCGGTCCTTCGCGGCACGGCGCATCGCGGGCGTCAGGCGCGGGAGCCGTCCGGCTCGCGCGGCACAACCGAGAACTCAAGGAGATACGGCCATGGCCGTCGTCACGATGCGGGAGCTGCTGGAAAGCGGCGTCCACTTCGGTCACCAGACCCGTCGTTGGAACCCGAAGATGAAGCGCTTCATCTTCACGGAGCGCAACGGCATCTACATCATCGACCTGCTCCAGTCGCTGTCGTACATCGACCGCGCCTACGAGTTCGTCAAGGAGACCGTCGCCCACGGCGGCACGGTCATGTTCGTCGGCACGAAGAAGCAGGCGCAGGAGGCCATCGCCGAGCAGGCCACCCGCGTCGGCATGCCCTTCGTCAACCAGCGCTGGCTGGGCGGCATGCTCACCAACTTCTCGACCGTCTACAAGCGCCTGCAGCGCCTGAAGGAGCTCGAGCAGATCGACTTCGAGGACGTGGCCGCCTCCGGCCTCACCAAGAAGGAGCTGCTGGTCCTCTCCCGCGAGAAGGCCAAGCTGGAGAAGACCCTCGGCGGTATCCGCGAGATGTCCAAGGTGCCCAGCGCCGTCTGGATCGTGGACACCAAGAAGGAGCACATCGCGGTCGGTGAGGCCCGGAAGCTCAACATCCCGGTCGTCGCCATCCTCGACACCAACTGCGACCCCGACGAGGTCGACTACAAGATCCCGGGCAACGACGACGCGATCCGCTCCGTCACCCTGCTCACCCGCGTGATCGCCGACGCCGTCGCCGAGGGCCTCATCGCCCGCTCCGGTGTCGCCACCGAGGGCAAGGGCGACAAGGCCGCGGGCGAGCCGCTGGCCGCGTGGGAGCGCGACCTGCTCGAGGGCGAGAAGAAGGCCGACGAGGCCGAGAAGCCGGCCGAGGCTCCCGCCGAGGCCGCCGCTGCCGAGGCTCCGGCTGAGACGCCTGCCGAGGCTCCGGCTGAGACGCCTGCCGAGGCTCCGGCTGAGACGCCTGCCGAGGCTCCGGCCGAGGCCCCTGCCGCGGACGCCGAGCAGGCCTGACCCCTCACCCTTTCGGGTTCTGGACGGCGGGGGCCCACCAAGCCCCCGCCGTCGGCCCGTAGATCTTCCGACTTCGAGAGAGATTCCGGAATCATGGCGAACTACACCGCCGCCGACGTCAAGAAGCTTCGCGAGCTCACCGGCGCCGGCATGATGGACTGCAAGAAGGCGCTGGACGAGGCCGAGGGCAACGTCGAGAAGGCCGTCGAGGCGCTCCGCATCAAGGGCCAGAAGGGCGTCGCCAAGCGCGAGGGCCGCTCTGCCGAGAACGGTGCCGTCGTCTCGATCATCGCCGACGACAACACCTCGGGCGTCCTCGTCGAGCTGAAGTGCGAGACGGACTTCGTCGCCAAGGGCGAGAAGTTCCAGAACGTCGCCACGGCCATCGCCGAGCACGTCGCCAAGGCCGCCCCGGCCGACCTCGAGGCGCTGCTCGCCTCCGAGATCGAGCCCGGCAAGACCGTCCAGGCGTTCGTGGACGAGGCCAACGCCAACCTCGGCGAGAAGATCGTCCTGGACCGCTTCGCGCAGTTCTCCGGCGGCTTCGTGACCGCGTACATGCACCGCACGATGCCCGACCTGCCCCCGCAGATCGGTGTCCTCGTCGAGCTGGACAAGCCGAACGCGGAGATCGCCAAGGGCGTCGCCCAGCACATCGCCGCCTTCGCGCCGAAGTACCTCTCCAAGGAGGACGTCCCGGCCGAGGTCGTCGAGTCCGAGCGCCGCGTCGCCGAGGAGACCACCCGCGCCGAGGGCAAGCCCGAGGCCGCCCTGCCGAAGATCGTCGAGGGTCGCCTCAACGGCTTCTTCAAGGACGCCACCCTGCTCGGCCAGCCCTACGCCCTGGACAACAAGAAGTCCGTCCAGAAGGTGCTGGACGAGGCCGGTGTCACCCTGAAGCGCTTCTCGCGCATCAAGGTCGGCATCTGAGTCCGTACCGCGACGGACGCGCGACCCCGGTAGGGTCGACAGCAGTCGTCCGCGCCGTTGCCGTCCGTCGCTGCGCACCTGCGCGTGGCGGCGGGCGACAGCAGATCTGACGAGGAGGCCATTGCCGCGTACGGGATGCGAATCACGCCCCCACCGGCAGTGGCCTTCTTCGTGTGTGTGACCCACGTAAAAGAGGCGAGATTCCCATGACCACCAAGGCCGAGAAGAGCGACGACGGCAAAGTACGCGGCCGCTTCATGCTGAAGCTGTCCGGAGAGGCCTTCTCCGGTGGCGGGGGCCTGGGCGTCGACCCCGACGTGGTGCACGCCATCGCCCGCGAGATCGCGGCCGTCGTACGCGACGGCGCGCAGATCGCCGTCGTCATCGGCGGCGGCAACTTCTTCCGCGGCGCCGAACTGCAGGTGCGAGGCATGGACCGTGCCCGCTCCGACTACATGGGCATGCTGGGCACCGTGATGAACTGCCTGGCCCTCCAGGACTTCCTGGAGAAGGAGGGCGTCGACTGCCGCGTGCAGACCGCCATCACCATGGGTCAGGTCGCCGAGCCGTACATCCCGCTGCGCGCCGTGCGCCACCTGGAGAAGGGCCGCGTGGTCATCTTCGGCGCCGGAATGGGCATGCCCTACTTCTCCACCGACACCACCGCCGCCCAGCGCGCCCTCGAGATCGACGCCGAGGCGCTGCTCATGGGCAAGAACGGTGTGGACGGGGTCTACGACTCCGACCCGAAGACCAACCCGGACGCCGTGAAGTTCGACGCGCTCGGGTACGGCGAGGTCATCACCCGTGACCTGAAGGTCGCCGACGCCACGGCCGTCACGCTCTGCCGCGACAACAGCCTCCCGATCGTGGTCTTCGAGCTTTTGAAGGAGGGCAATATCGCCCGCGCCGTCAAGGGTGAGAAGATCGGCACGCTTGTGGGTGACCAAGGCAGCCGGGACTGACCGGAGAACCACCCTCTGTCCGCGGACGCCACCTGTCCGGGGGACGGACGGGACGGGGCCGGGCCGGGGGATGGACAATGTCCCACCGGTCGGGAACCGTGCAGGAAGAACGCGACGCAGCCGGCCGGGACCCCGACAGGGGACCGCAGCCGGGCCTACTCAAGACACGCAGGAGCAAGTGGTGATCGAAGAGACCCTCCTCGAGGCCGAGGAGAAGATGGAGAAGGCCGTCGTGGTCGCCAAGGAGGACTTCGCCGCGATCCGCACCGGTCGTGCGCACCCGGCGATGTTCAACAAGATCGTGGCCGACTACTACGGCGCGGTGACGCCGATCAACCAGCTGGCCTCGTTCTCCGTGCCCGAGCCGCGCATGGCCGTGGTGACGCCCTTCGACAAGAGCGCGCTGCGCAACATCGAGCAGGCGATCCGCGACTCCGACCTGGGCGTCAACCCCAGCAACGACGGCAACATCATCCGGGTGGTGTTCCCGGAGCTCACCGAGGAGCGCCGCCGCGACTACATCAAGGTCGCCAAGGCGAAGGGCGAGGACGCCAAGGTGTCCATCCGCTCCGTGCGCCGCAAGGCCAAGGACGCCATCGACAAGCTGATCAAGGACGGCGAGGTCGGCGAGGACGAGGGCCGCCGTGCGGAGAAGGAGCTCGACGACACCACCGCCAAGTACGTCGCCCAGGTGGACGAGCTCCTGAAGCACAAGGAAGCGGAGCTGCTCGAGGTCTGATGAACGACTCTTCCTGGGGAGCGCCGCCACAAGCCGGGTACTGGGGGCCGTCCGACCAGGGACCTGTCCAGGGCGCTGCCCCGGCGGGTCCCGCGTACGATGCGCATTACGCGCAGCAGACTCGCCCCATGCCCATAGTGCCCGACGTACCCGAACACGGCGGAGACCAGGATGACGACCAGGGGGCCGCTCGGCTGAGCGGTCCCCTGTTCCGAGACGAGCCGCTGCGCGACGACAGGTACCGAGGAGAGAACCCGTCGGCGCAGCCGTATGCGGCGGTGCCGCAGAATCCGGAGCCCATGCCCGACGCCCCCCGGCCGGCGCAGCCGCAGCCGCAGAAGAAGAGCGCGGGGCGCGACCTGGGTGCCGCGATAGGGGTCGGCGTCGGGCTCGGCGTGGTGATCGTCGCGTCGCTGTTCGTCGTCAAGGCCGTCTTCGTCGGTGTCATCGCGATAGCCGTCGTGGTGGGCCTGTGGGAGCTGACCAAGCGGCTGGAGGAACGCAAGGGCATCGAGGCGCCCCTCGTGCCGCTCGCGGTCGGCGGCGCGGCGATGGTCGTCGCCGGGTACGTGCGGGGCTCCGAGGGCGCGTGGGTCGCCATGGCGCTCACAGCGCTGGCGGTCCTCGTATGGCGGATGACCGGGCCGCCGGAGGGCTACCTCAAGGACGTCACGGCCGGTCTGTTCGCGGCGTTCTACGTGCCGTTCCTGGCCACGTTCGTCGCGATGATGCTGATGGCGGACGACGGCCCGTGGCGCGTCCTGGTCTTCCTGATACTGACGGTCGTCAGTGACACCGGTGCCTACGCCGTCGGCTGGCGCTTCGGCAGGACCAAGCTCGCCCCGCGCATCAGCCCCGGCAAGACCCGTGAGGGCCTGCTCGGAGCGGTGGCGTTCGCGATGGCGGCGGGCGCGCTGTGCATGCAGTTCCTGATCGACGACGGCACGTGGTGGCAGGGTCTGCTGCTCGGCCTCGCGGTGGCCGTCAGCGCCACCCTGGGCGACCTCGGCGAGTCCATGATCAAGCGAGACCTCGGCATCAAGGACATGGGGACGCTCCTGCCGGGCCACGGCGGCATCATGGACCGCCTGGACTCGCTCCTTCCGACGGCACCGGTGGTGTGGCTGCTGTTGGTGGTCTTCGTCGGCTCCGGTTGACCCTCACGAGTGACCGCGCCGGGCCCTCGTTCTCCTGCGGGACGGGGGCCCGACCGCTGTCCGTGCGCACGGGCCCCAGGGCCTGTCTGACCATTCCCGCCTGCCGCGCTCCGGGCGGACGACGGGGTTGGTCAGACAGGCCCTAGTCTTCCCCCATGGCGCGGGCGAGGCGGGGCGACGACGGCAGGTACCACGGCGATCTGCCCTGCCGCTGGTGCGAGGTGCTCCTCGACCAGGAGGGCCGGCGCAGGCCGCGGTACTACTGCCGCGTGACCCATCGCCTGAAGTTCTACGGCTCGTGGATCGTGGCCGCGATCATGAGCTGACCGGACACCCGTGTGGATCTGCGACACTGGGAAGGTCATGCCTAAGCCCGGAGAACTCACATTCGTCGCCCCGCGCGGAGCCAAGAAGCCGCCGCGGCACCTCGCCGACCTCACGCCCGCCGAGCGCAAGGAGGCTGTCGCCGCGATCGGTGAGAAGCCGTTCCGTGCGAAGCAGCTCTCGCAGCACTACTTCGCGCGGTACGCGCACGACCCCGAGCAGTGGACCGACATCCCCGCCGGCTCGCGCCAGGGGCTCCAGGACGCGCTGCTGCCCGAGCTGATGTCGGTCGTCCGGCATCTGTCGACCGACCAGGGCACCACCCGCAAGACGCTGTGGAAGCTGTTCGACGGGACGCTCGTCGAGTCGGTGCTCATGCGCTACCCGGACCGGGTGACCATGTGCATCAGCTCCCAGGCCGGCTGCGGCATGAACTGCCCGTTCTGCGCCACCGGACAGGCCGGCCTGGACCGGAACCTGTCCACGGCCGAGATCGTGCACCAGATCGTGGACGGCATGCGGGCGCTCAGGGACGGCGAGGTCCCCGGTGGCCCGGCGCGGCTGAGCAACATCGTGTTCATGGGCATGGGCGAGCCCCTCGCCAACTACAACCGGGTCGTCGGAGCCATCCGCCGCCTCACCGACCCGGAGCCCGACGGCGTGGGCCTGTCCCAGCGCGGCATCACCGTCTCGACCGTCGGCCTCGTGCCGGCGATCCACCGGTTCGCCGACGAGGGCTTCAAGTGCCGCCTCGCCATCTCGCTGCACGCTCCCGACGACGAGCTCCGCGACACCCTCGTGCCCGTCAACACCCGGTGGAAGGTGCGCGAGGTGCTGGACGCCGGGTTCGAGTACGCGGCGAAGTCCGGGCGCCGGCTGTCGATCGAGTACGCGCTGATCCGCGACATCAACGACCAGGCCTGGCGTGGTGACCGGCTCGGACGGCTGCTCAAGGGCAAGCCCGTGCACGTCAACCTCATCCCGCTCAACCCCACGCCTGGCTCGAAGTGGACGGCGTCGCGGCCCGAGGACGAGAAGGCGTTCGTGGAGGCGATCGCGGCGCACGGTGTGCCGGTGACGGTCCGGGACACCCGTGGGCAGGAGATCGACGGGGCGTGCGGTCAGCTCGCCGCGAGCGAGCGGTAACCTACCGGCCTCAGTACATTTTCGTACCGAGTACATCTTCATACGTCAGTACATCTTCATATTCCGACAGGGGAGCGCCACAGCGCTGAGAGTGCGGCACCGGCCGCAGACCCTCCGAACCTGGCCCAGGTCATTCTGGGTAGGGAGATCGGTCATCACTCGAGCTGTTGCGCCCTGCCCGGGATCCCTGCCAGGGGTTCCGGGCGGGGCCGCGTCTTCTCCTGGTCACCCAGGAGGAATTCAGTGAGCATCACCAAGAAGGCCACCGTCCTGGTCGTCGGGCTCGGCCTGGTCGGCGGCCTGGCCGCCTGTGGGTCGTCGTCCGACGGCGACGGCAAGGGCTCCGGCGACTCCAAGACCGTGACACTGGTCAGCCATGACTCGTGGGCCGCGTCGAAGGACGTCATCGCGGCCTTCGAGAAGAGCTCCGGCTACAAGGTCAAGGTCCTGGAGGACGGCGACGCCGGGCAGGCCGTCAACAAGGCAATCCTCACCAAGGACAATCCGCAGGGCGACGTCTTCTTCGGCGTCGACAACACGCTGCTGTCCCGCGCGCTCGACAACGGCCTGTTCCAGTCGTACGAGCCCAAGGGCTCCGACATGATCCTCCCCGAGTACCGGGTCGACCAGGACAAGCACCGCGTCACGCCGATCGACACCGGTGACATCTGCGTCAACTACGACAAGGCCTACTTCAGCGAGCACGGGCTGACCCCGCCCGACTCCTTCGACGACCTCGCCGAGCCCGCGTACAAGGACCTCCTCGTCACCGAGAACGCCGGCAGCTCCTCGCCCGGCCTCGGCTTCCTGCTCGGCACCGCCGCCAAGTACGGCGACAAGGGCTGGGAGGGGTACTGGAAGAAGCTGGAGGCCAACGGCGTCAAGGTGGTCGACAGCTGGGAGCAGGCCTACAACGAGGAGTTCTCCGGCTCGGCCGGCGGCAAGAAGGCCGGCGGCGACCGTCCGCTCGTCGTCTCCTACGCCTCTTCCCCGCCCGTCGAGGTGGTCTACGCCGACCCCAAGCCGGACACCGCGCCGACGGGCGTCGCCACCGGTACCTGCTTCCGCCAGGTCGAGTACGCGGGCCTGCTGAGCAACGCGAAGAACCCCGAGGGCGGCAAGGCGCTGCTCGACTTCCTGATCGGCAAGGAGTTCCAGGACGACATGCCGCTGAACATGTTCGTCTACCCGGTGCGGGAGGCCGCGCAGGTGCCGCCGGAGTTCGTGAAGTACGGGCCGCAGGCCAAGAACCCGCAGACCATGGACCCGCAGAAGATCGCCGACAACCGTGACCAGTGGGTCAAGTCGTGGACCTCGCTCCTCCTGAAGTGACCAGGAACAGGACCGCCACCGCCCGGCGGCGCCAGAGCGTGGCGCGGCTCGCCCTGATGGTCGTGCCCGTCGCGTTCTTCGCGGTCTTCTTCGTCCACCCCGTGGCCGCGATCGTCGCGCGCGGCCTGGAGATCGACGGGACCTGGCAGTTCGGGCGGATCGGTGACGTACTGGCACAGCCCGACGTCCGGCACGTGCTGTGGTTCACCACCTGGCAGGCGCTGGCCTCCACCGCGCTCACGCTGCTGATCGCCCTGCCCGGCGCGTATGTCTTCGCGCGCTTCGACTTCCCCGGCAAGCAGCTGCTGCGGGCCGTGGTGACCGTGCCGTTCGTGCTGCCCACGGTCGTCGTCGGTACGGCGTTCCTGGCCCTGGTCGGGCGCGGCGGGCTGCTCGACGAGCTGTGGGGCGTACGCCTGGACACCACCGTGTGGGCCATTCTGCTCGCGCACGTCTTCTTCAACTACGCCGTCGTCGTGCGCACCGTCGGCGGGCTGTGGGCGCAGCTCGACCCGCGCCAGGAGGAGGCCGCGCGGATGCTCGGCGCGTCCCCGATGAGGGCCTGGCGGCAGGTCACCCTGCCCGCGCTCGCGCCCGCCGTGGCCGCCGCGGCGCTGATGGTGTTCCTGTTCACCTTCACCTCCTTCGGCGTGGTGCAGATCCTCGGCGGGCCCACCTTCTCCACCCTGGAAGTGGAGATCTACCGGCAGACCTCGCAGGTCTTCGACCTGTCCACGGCCGCCGTGCTGACGCTGATCCAGTTCGCGGCGGTCTGCGCCATCCTCGCCGTGCACGCCTGGACGGTACGGCGGCGGGAGACGGCCCTCAGGCTGGTGGACGCCGCCGGGACCGCGCGCCGGCCGCGCGGGACCGGCCAGTGGGCGCTGCTCGCCGGGGTCCTGGCCACCGTCGCCGTGCTGCTGGTGCTGCCGCTCGCCGTGCTGGTCGAACGGTCACTGGGCGCCCCCGGATTCGGCTACTACCGGGCGCTGACCCGTGAGGACGGCGGCGCCTTCCTCGTCCCGCCGATCGAGGCGGTCGGCAACTCCCTCCAGTACGCCGTCGCCGCCACCGCCATCGCCGTGGTGATCGGCGCGCTCGCCGCCACCGCGCTCACCCGGCGCGACGCGGGCCGCTTCGTGCGCGGCTTCGACGCGCTGCTGATGCTGCCGCTCGGGGTGTCCGCCGTGACGGTCGGCTTCGGGTTCCTGATCGCGCTGGACGAGCCCCCGCTGGACCTGCGGTCCTCCTGGGTCCTCGTGCCGCTCGCCCAGGCGCTGGTCGGCGTCCCCTTCGTCGTGCGGACCATGCTGCCCGTGCTGCGCGCGGTGGACGTACGGCTGCGGGAGGCGGCGGCGGTGCTCGGGGCGTCGCCGTGGCGGGTGTGGCGGGAGGTGGACCTGCCGATGGTGCGGCGGGCGCTGCTGGTCGCGGCCGGGTTCGCCTTCGCGGTGTCGCTGGGTGAGTTCGGGGCGACCGTGTTCATCGCGCGGCCCGACAACCCGACGCTCCCGGTGGCCGTGGCGCGGCTGCTGGGGCGGCCGGGGGACATGAACTACGGGCAGGCGATGGCCCTGTCGACGATTCTGATGGTGGTGTGTGCCGTGGCCCTGGTGGTACTGGAGCGGCTGCGGACCGACCGGAGCGGGGAGTTCTAGGGATGCTGCTGAGCCTGCGGGGCGCGACCGTCCGCTTCGGTGGCCGGGCCGTCCTCGACGCCGTCGACCTGGATGTCGCCGAGCACGAGGTGGTGTGCGTGCTGGGGCCCAGCGGCAGCGGCAAGTCGACGCTGCTGCGGGCGGTCGCCGGGCTCCAGCCGCTGGACGCCGGGCGGGTGACGCTGGACGGGCGGGATCAGTCCGGGGTGCCCGCGCACCGGCGCGAGGTCGGGCTGATGTTCCAGGACCACCAGCTGTTCCCGCAGCGGGACGTGGCCGGGAACATCGCCTTCGGGCCGCGGATGCGTGGCGCGTCCCGCTCCGAACAGCGGGACCGAGTGGGGGAGTTGCTGGAACTGGTCGGGCTGCCGGGCGCCGCCCGCCGGTCCGTCGCGGCGCTCTCCGGCGGTGAGCAGCAACGGGTCGCGCTGGCCCGCGCCCTCGCGCCCCGGCCGCGGCTGCTGATGCTGGACGAGCCGCTCGGTCAGCTGGACCGCTCGCTGCGGGAGCGTCTCGTGGTGGAACTGCGGGAGCTGTTCGGGCGGTTGGGCACCACGGTGCTCGCCGTGACGCACGACCAGGGCGAGGCCTTCGCGCTGGCCGACCGGGTCGTGGTGATGCGGGACGGGCGGATCGCCCAGTCGGGGACGCCGCTCGAGGTCTGGCAGCGGCCCGTCGACGCGTTCGTGGCCCGTTTCCTCGGCTTCGACAACGTGGTCGAGGCCTCCGTCACGGGGCAGGCCGCGGACACGCCCTGGGGCAAGGTGCCGGTCCCCGAGGAGGCCCCGCAGGGAACGCGTACCCTGCTCGTGAGGCCCGCCGGGGTCCGCCTGGTGCCCGCCGACGCGGGCCTGCGCTGCACGGTCACCGCCCGCACCTTCCGGGGCACCCACGTCGCCGTGCACCTCCAGCCCGAGGGTGCGCCGCGCCTGGAGGCGGCGTGTGCGCTGCGGACGGCGCCGGAGGTGGGGGACGCGGTCGGGGTGGAGTTCGACGTGACGGAAATCGTCGTGCTCGGGTGAGCGTCCGGCTCGTAGGGTGACGGGCATGACGCTTCTCGCACATGATCGGTACTGCGACGAAATCGCCCGGCAGGTAGGGCAGTTGCGGACCGTGCTGACCTCCGGCGCCGATCTGTCCGCCACCGTGCCGACCTGCCCGGACTGGACCCTGGAGGACCTGGTACGACACGTGGGCCGTGCCCTGCGCTGGACGGAACTGATCGTCCGTACCCGCGCCGAGGAGGAGGTCCCGCTCGACCGGGTGCCAGGGTCCGCGGGCCCCGGGAGGCAGGGGGACGCCACCGCGCTGGACGCCTGGCTGGCGGAGTCGGGCGCGGTGGTCGTCGGTACGTTGCGGGAGGCGGGCCCGGACGCGCGGGCGTGGTCGTGGGCCGGCATCCACAACGCGGGGTTCTGGGCCCGCCGGATGACGCACGAACTCGTCGTCCACGGGGCGGACGCGGCCCTCGCGGCGGGCCGGCCGTTCGAGGCGGTCGCGGCCGAGGTGGCGGCCGACGCGGTGGACGAGTGGCTGGAGATCGTGCGGTTCGTGCAGCGGGTCCTTCCGGACGCGCCGGTGCGGGAGCTGCGGGCCCCGGGCGGGAGCATCCACCTGCACGCCACCGACACCGCCGCCGACCTGGCTGCCGAGTGGTTGATCGAGCTTCCCGAGGACGGTGTCACCTGGCGCCGCGGCCACGAGAAGGCCACCGTGGCGCTGCGGGGCCCGCTCACCTCCGTCCTGCTGGCCTTCTACGGCCGGCTGCCGCTGGACGCCCCGGAACTCGAGGTGCTCGGCGCCCGTGAACTGCTGGAACTCTGGCTGGAGAAGGCGACGTTCGGCTGACAGCACGGTGGCCCGCCCCCGGCCGGGGACGGGCCACCGCGCTGCCTGCCGAAGTGCGAGGCGTCAGCGGTCGCTGTTCGCTCCGCGACGGCGCAGGCCGAAGAAGACCGCGCCGCCACCGACGACGACCAGGGCCGCCGCGATGCCGACGATCATGCCGGTGTTCGAGTTCGCGCCGGTCTCGGCGAGGTTGGCGTCACCGGCCGCCGGGGAGGGGGCGTTGCTCGGCACGGCCGCCGGCGCGGTGCTCTCGCTCCCCGATGGCGCCGGGGCGGACGTGGACGGCGCCGGGGCGGTCGTCTCTGTCCCCCCGGCCGGGGTCGAGGAGGTCTCCGACGGGGTCGGGCTCGGCGTGACCTCCGTCTTGCAGGGGGTCGACGGGGTCACGAGGTTCGGCTTGATGTCCTCGTCGACGTACCGGTCGGCCTTGACGTGGATGCGGTACTCGGCGTTCGGCTTCCAGTCCGCGGCGAAGGTGATGGTGCTGCCCTCGCGCGAGCCCTTGACCTCCTGCTCGCCGATCTTCTCGGCGTCGGCGCCGTTGCTCCGGAGGTAGACGGTGACGGTGGCCGGGATGCCGGCGGGGTCGACGTCGGTGACGGTGATGACACCCTTGTCGCCCTCGCACTTGGCGGCGGCGGAGAACTCACTGATGTCGCAGGCGAGGGCGTTGCCGGCGGCGCCGAGCGCCAGGGCCACCGAGGCGGAGGCGACCCCGAGGGCGCGAACACCACGGCGTGATGCCGTGCGGCTGATGATGGACAGGACTGCCACGTTTGTCCTTTACGGGAGACGCGAATGCGGGGGGTGGAGAGGGTGCCGACGCATGGTCAGGCATGGTGATGTGGCGTCAGCACACCCACGAGGCTCCGGTCTATAAGCGGTGCATAAGCAGTGTCAACGCATATGCCCGCCAAGGACGTTGGCTTTGCCGTCTTATTAACCGCCGATACGTTTCGGCCCCGGATCCGCCCTCCCCCGCCCGGTGTGCCCGCGTCTCAGTCCTGGACGGCCGCCGGGTCCATCCACACGACCTCCCAGGTGTGGCCGTCGAGGTCGTCGAAGGCGCGGCCGTACATGAAGCCGTGGTCCTGGGTCTCGCCGGTGACCGAGCCGCCGGCCGCGACCGCCTTCTCCACCAGCTCGTCGACCTTCTCGCGGCTCTCGGCACTGAGCGCGATCAGCACCTCACTGGACTTGGTGGAGTCCACGATCTCCTTCTTCGTGAACACCCGGTACTTCTCGGGCGTGTGCATCATCACGACGATGGTCTCGCTGAGCGGGATGGACGCGGTGGTGTCGTCGCTGAACTGGGCGTTGATCTCGTAGCCGAGCCCGGTGAAGAACTTCTTCGAGGCGTCGAGGTCGTTGGTGGCCAGGTTCACGAAGATCATCTGCTGGTACATGGGGGCCTCTCCGGTCGGGGTCACGCTGTTGTCGTGCCGTTCGCAGGGTTGGACGGGAGGGGCGTGCGGAACTCATCGGTGCTTCGGGGATTTCTTCGAAATTCTTTTCCAGCGCACGGACAGCGGGTCAGCGGGGCAGCGGCAGCGAGGTCAGTGCCGCGACGATCAGGGCCAGCGGGCCGAACAGGACGAGCAACGACCCGGCGCGTACGGCGGCGGCGCCGCGCAGCATCGCCCGGGGCGCGCCCAGCCGCAGCAGGGCCTGAGTGGTGTCGGCGCGGGTGTGCTTGGTCTCCACGGCCGCGGTGAGCAGCGTGGCCACCGCGCAGCCCGCGACGAGGAGGGCGCCGAGGGTGCCCAGTGGACCGGGGGCCGCTCCGCCCGGCTCGTACAGCATGGCCGCCGTGCAGGCCGCGGAGGCCACGGCGCAGACGACGCCCAGGGGGCGGCCGATACGGCTCGACTCCTCCATCAGGACCCGGCCGGCCAGCAGACGCAGGGCGCCGGGGCGGGTGGCCTGGAGGAGGCGGCCGCACAGGTGGGTGAGGCCGGGGCCGGCCAGGGCGAGGCCCAGGGCGGTGAGGGCCCAGCCGATGAGGACGCCGGCGGAGGGAGCGGTGTCGGGGACGGGGGTGGCCGTGTTGCCGGCGTAGCTCTCCACGGCCAGGCCCGCGGTGAGTACGGCGATGCCCCAGGGGAGGACGGAGGTGTTCTGGGGGCGGCTCGTGGCCGGGGGGACGGGTACGGCGTCCGGAGTCGGCCGCGGTACCTCCGTGGCGTCCGCTGCGGCTGGGGGGTGGGGGTCGGTGACCTGTGTGCGCGGGGCGCCTCCCCCGGACGGGAGCACGTCGGCGGCCACCGTCTCCCCGGCGGCCCGACCGCCCGCAGGCCGGTCCGGTTGAGCGGCGGGCATGCCTGCGGGCCGGGCGGCTTCGCCTCCCGCGGGTGCCGGTGCCAGGCGGGCGCCGAAGCGGCCGTACGCGCCGAAGGTTTCGCGGACCGCGCCCCGGCCGTACGCGCCGAAGCGGCCGTAACCGCGTGTCCCGGTGGCGGACCTGGGCCGTGCCTCGCGGGGACGCAGGGTGAGCGCCACGGCGGCCGAGGCGGTCACCGGTACCACGGCCAGCAGGGTCACAGCCGCCGGGAAGGGGAGGGGCAGACCGACGGCCAGGGCGTCGGTCACGGCGCCGCCGACGGGCCTGCCCGTCAGGTCGCCGCGCAGGTGGAGGAAGACGAGCAGGGCCGCAGCCGAGCCGAGCGCGCCGGCCAGGGCCGTGGCCGTCGCCGAGACGGCCATCAGCCGGCCCGGGCCCAGGCCGATCGCCGAGAGGCCGGGGCGGGGGCGGGCGCCTGGATCGGTGCGGGCCACCGCGACGGCGAGGTACACCGTGGCGGCCAGGGGGGCCGCGCACCAGGCCAGGCGGAGGGCGGAGGCACCGGGCGCGTCGGGGTGGCTCATCGCGTGGCCGAGGGCGCACAGCAGCAGGAAGCCCGTGCCCGCCGAGGCCACCGCGACGAGCAGGCGGCGCAGTTGTACGGCGAGGTGGGCGGTGCGGGTCAGGCGGAGAGCGAGCACGCCGCCCGGCCTTCCGTTCCGGAGGTGTCGGCGGCCCCGGGGGTCCGCTCGGTCTCGGTCTCGGTGGCCGGAGGCAGGTGCACGGTCTTCACCCGCCGTCCGTCCAGCAGCGCCACCGTGCGGTCCGCGAGTGCGGCGGTCTGCGCGTCGTGCGTGGCGAGGACGACGGTGATGCCGTGCGAGCGGGCCGCCGAGGTGAGCGTCCGCAGCACATGGGCGCGGTCGGCGCGGTGCAGGGGAGCCGTCGGCTCGTCGGCGAAGAGGACCGCGGGGGCGACGGCGAGCGCGCGGGCGATGCAGACGCGCTGCCGCTCGGCCTGCTGGAGTTCGTGCGGGCGCCGACGGGCCTTGTCCCCGACGTCGAGGCGCTCCAGCCATTCCAGGGCGGCGGTCTTGGCCCGGCGCCGACCCGTGCGGCGCAGCATGAGGGGCAGGGCGGCGTTCTCCCACACGGTGAGCTCCGGGACGAGCACGGGGGTGGGGTCGATCCAGCCGAAGCGGTCGCGGCGCAGCCGCTCCCGGCGCAGTGGTCCCATGGTGTGCACCGGCACGCTGTTGAACCACACCTCGCCGTCCTGCGGCCGGGTCAGCCCGGACAGGCACCGCAGCAGCGTGGTCTTGCCGCTGCCGCGCGGGCCGGTCACGGCAAGGATCTCGCCCTCGTGGACGCCGAGCGACACGCCTTGCAGCGCGGGGGAGCCGTCGTGGTGCTGGAAGCGCAGGGCGTGGGCCCAGAGCACGTCGTTGTCCGGCGGGGCCTCCATGGGCGTACACCTCGGTTCTGATCAGAAATACCGTACTGATTCCCCCGTACGGGGGAACGAAGGCGAGGACTGGCGGTCACGGTCCTGGTCGCTGCCTCCATGGCACTCGTGCCGACCGGGCTGGTCTCGACAGGAATCCCCGCCGTCCGACGAGAGGGGGAAGTCATGGGCACGGTAAGGAGTCCCCGCCGGGGAAGCCGGACAGCACGCGGCCCCGGGCCGCCGTTCTCACTCGAACGGACCGCACCGGGGCCGGTGATGATCATCCAGAAGGATGATCGGAGCTTCGCCGTGATCAGAGCCTGGGCTGATCAGAGCCTGGGCCTGATCAGCGCTTCGCCGTGATCAGAGCTTCGTCCACGCCTCCGTCAGCGTCGCGCGCAGGATCTGCTCGATCTCGTCGAAGGTCTCCTGGTCGGAGATCAGCGGCGGGGCGAGCTGGATGACCGGGTCGCCGCGGTCGTCGGCACGGCAGTACAGGCCGTTCTCGAAGAGCTTCTTGGAGAGGAAGCCGTACAGGACCCGCTCGGTCTCCTCCTCGTTGAAGGACTCCTTGGTCGCCTTGTCCTTGACCAGCTCGATGCCGTAGAAGAAGCCGTTGCCGCGGACGTCGCCGACGATCGGCAGGTCGTGCAGCTTCTCCAGGGTGGCGCGGAAGGTGCCCTCGTTGTCGAGCACGTGCTGGTTGAGGCCCTCGCGCTCGAACAGGTCGAGGTTGGCGAGGCCGACCGCGGCGGAGACCGGGTGGCCACCGAAGGTGTAACCGTGCAGGAAGGTGTTGTCACCCTTGTAGAACGGCTCGGCCAGACGGTCGGAGATGATGCAGGCGCCGATCGGGGAGTAGCCCGAGGTCATGCCCTTGGCGCAGGTGATCATGTCCGGGACGTAGCCGAACTTGTCGCAGGCGAACGTCGTGCCGAGACGGCCGAAGGCGCAGATGACCTCGTCCGAGACGAGCAGCACGTCGTACTGGTCGCAGATCTCGCGCACCCGCTGGAAGTAGCCGGGCGGGGGCGGGAAGCAGCCGCCGGCGTTCTGCACCGGTTCCAGGAAGACCGCCGCGACGGTGTCCGGGCCCTCGAAGAGGATCTGCTGCTCGATCTGGTCGGCGGCCCAGCGGCCGAAGGCCTCCGGGTCGTCGCCGAACAGCGGGGCGCGGTAGATGTTGGTGTTCGGCACCTTGTGCGCGCCCGGGACCAGCGGTTCGAACGGGGCCTTCAGCGCGGGCAGGCCGGTGATGGACAGGGCGCCCTGCGGGGTGCCGTGGTAGGCGACCGCGCGGGAGATGACCTTGTACTTGGTCGGCTTGCCGGTCAGCTTGAAGTACTGCTTGGCGAGCTTCCAGGCGGTCTCGACCGCCTCGCCGCCGCCGGTGGTGAAGAAGACCTTGTTCAGGTCGCCGGGGGCCTCGTTCGCCAGGCGCTCGGCCAGCTCGACGGCCTTGGGGTGGGCGTAGGACCACACCGGGAAGAAGGCGAGCTCCTGCGCCTGCTTCGCGGCGGCCTCGGCCAGCTCCGTGCGGCCGTGTCCGGCCTGGACCACGAACAGGCCGGCGAGACCGTCGAGGTAGCGCTTGCCCTTGTCGTCGTAGATGTGGGTGCCCTCACCGCGGACGATGGTGGGGACGGGGGCGTTCTCGTACGACGACATGCGGGTGAAGTGCATCCACAGGTGGTCGTACGCGGTCCTGCTGAGGTCCTTGGGGCTGTCGGTGCTCACGATTATCGGGTTCCCCACATGTAGGTCTGCTTCTTGAGCTTGAGGTAGACGAAGCTCTCGGTGGAGCGCACTCCGGGGACGGCCCGGATGCGTCGGTTGATGACCTCCAGAAGGTGGTCGTCGTCCTCGCAGACGACCTCCACCATCAGGTCGAAGGAGCCCGCGGTCATCACCACGTACTCGCATTCGGACATGGCCGTCAACGCGTCGGCGACGGACTCCACGTCGCCCTCGACATGGACGCCGACCATCGCCTGGCGCCGGAAGCCAACGGTGAGCGGGTCCGTGACGGCGACGATCTGCATCACGCCCTGGTCGAGCAGCTTCTGGACGCGCTGGCGCACGGCCGCCTCGGAGAGGCCGACGGCCTTTCCGATGGCGGCGTACGGCCGGCGGCCGTCCTCCTGGAGCTGCTCGATGATGGCGAGGGAGACGGCGTCCAACTGGGTGCCGCCGTTCCTGGACTCGCGGGAGTCCTTCTGGTCTGCGCTTCGACTGGCCACGGCTCCACTGTGCACGACGTATCGACAGTTTCGCAAGGCGGGATCGATGAAATCCGTTGCGTAAGTCCCCAGAGGCTGCGGATTTCGCAATCAGGAGGGGAGTGGGGGTGTTGAAAACGTCGGGACTCCGTCTAGGGTGGGTGTCTCAGTGTTTGGACACCTGAGAGGTCCGAACCCGAGAGATCCGCAAGAGCTCCGCATCCGCGAGAGCTCCGCATCCGCAAGAGATCCGAAGTAGACACCGAACTTGGAGGGCCGGCAGTGAGCACCGAGCTGCGTCGTCTGCGCAACTACATCGACGGTGAGTTCCGGGACGCCGCCGACGGACGGACCACGGAGGTGGTCAACCCCGCCACCGGCGAGGCCTACGCGACCGCGCCCCTGTCCGGACAGGCGGACGTCGACGCCGCCATGGCGGCCGCCGCCGCGGCCTTCCCGGCCTGGCGCGACACCACCCCGGCCGAGCGGCAGAAGGCCCTGCTGAAGATCGCGGACGCCTTCGAGGAGCGGGCCGAGGAACTGATCGCGGCCGAGGTGGAGAACACGGGCAAGCCCATCGGGCTGACCCGCTCCGAGGAGATCCCGCCGATGGTCGACCAGATCCGCTTCTTCGCGGGCGCGGCGCGGATGCTGGAGGGGCGCAGCGCCGGTGAGTACATGGAGGGCCTGACCTCCATGGTCCGCCGCGAGCCGATCGGCGTCTGCGCGCAGGTCGCGCCGTGGAACTACCCGATGATGATGGCCGTGTGGAAGTTCGCCCCGGCGCTCGCCGCGGGCAACACGGTCGTCCTCAAGCCGTCCGACACCACCCCGGCGTCCACCGCCCTGATGGCCGACATCATCGGCTCGATCGTGCCCAAGGGCGTCTTCAACGTCATCTGCGGCGACCGCGACACCGGCCGCCTGATGGTCGAGCACCCCACCCCGGCGATGGCCTCCATCACCGGCTCCGTGCGGGCCGGCATGTCGGTCGCCGAGTCGGCGTCGCGGGACCTCAAGCGGGTCCACCTGGAGCTGGGCGGCAAGGCCCCGGTCGTCGTCTTCGAGGACACCGACATCCCCAAGGCCGTCGCGGGCATCTCGGAGGCGGGTTACTTCAACGCCGGCCAGGACTGTACGGCGGCCACCCGCGTCCTCGTCCACGAGTCGATCCACGACGAGTTCGTGAGCGCGCTCGCGAAGGCCGCGTCCGAGATCAAGACCGGTCAGCCGGACGACGAGGACGTGCTGTACGGCCCGCTCAACAACCCCAACCAGCTGGGGCAGGTGGCCGGCTTCGTCGAGCGCCTGCCCGCCCACGCCAAGGTCGAGGCCGGCGGCCACCAGGTCGGCGACAAGGGCTACTTCTACGCCCCGACCGTCGTCTCCGGTCTCAAGCAGGACGACGAGATCATCCAGAAGGAGGTCTTCGGCCCCGTCATCACCGTCCAGTCCTTCCGTGACGAGGACCAGGCGGTGGAGTGGGCCAACGGCGTCGAGTACGCGCTGGCCTCCTCGGTGTGGACCAGGGACCACGGGCGTGCCATGCGGATGTCCAAGAAGCTGGACTTCGGCTGTGTGTGGATCAACACCCACATCCCGCTGGTCGCCGAGATGCCGCACGGCGGCTTCAAGAAGTCCGGCTACGGCAAGGACCTGTCGTCGTACGGCTTCGACGACTACACGCGGGTCAAGCACGTGATGACGTCGCTGGACGCCTGAGACGCGGACCCCGCGGCCCCGGACGGGAGTTCCCGTCCGGGGCCGTGCGCCGTCCAGCGGCGCTGGTCGCTTCCCACGTGGTGGCGCGGCGGGTGACCCGGGCCGCTTCCGGCGCCGCTACTTCACCGCCGCCTCGATGATCCCGCCGATGACCGGGTTCGGCGCCTCGCTCTTGGCGTCCGTGGCGTTGACCGAGTAGACGAGCGTACGGCTCAGGTCGCGGGTCGCGCCGACGGCGGTGTTGTAGCCGTAGCGGGACCCCGTCTTGAGCCAGAACTCCTTGCCGCCGACCTTCTGGACCTGCAGTCCCGCGCTCATGGTCGCCTTCGGAAGGCCGGGCGGCAGCGTGAACATCTCCTCCAGCTGCGGCCCGGGCACGATCCGCCCCCGGAACAGCGCCGTGATCAGCCGCTCCAGGTCGGCGGTCGTCGAGATCATGTCCCCGGCCGCCCAGCGGTCCGCGTGGTTCCACTCGGTCACGTCGAGGAGCCTCGTCGTCCCGTCCGGTCGTTGCACCGCCTGGTAGCCCCGGTTGTGCGGGCCCCGGATGCGGGGGGCGGTGCCCGGGAAGTACGTGTGCCGCAGGCCGGCCGGGCGCAGGACCAGGCGCGTGGCCTCCGAGGCGTACGGGCGTCCCGTCACCTTCTCGATCAGCAGGCCGAGGACCGTGTAGTTGATGTTCAGGTAGTGCTGCTGCTTCCCGGGATCGAACTCCGGTCCCTTCGCGATCGCCGACGCCGCGACCTGCTGCGGGGTGAGCGTGTCGAAGCGGTGCGCGTACAGCTCCGCGAAGTCGTCGCCGAGTGCGTCGCCCGCCTTGATGCCGCTGGTGTGGTTCAGCAGCTGACGTACGCTGATCGGTTTCTCGAAGGCCGGCGTGAACAGGTCGGGGAGGTAGTGCTGTACCGGCGCGTCCAGGTCCACCTCACCCTCGGCCGCGAGCCGCAGGACGGTGGCGGCGGTGACGACCTTCGTGGTCGAGCCGGCCCGGAAGAGGGCGTTCGGATGCGCCGGCCGGCCACTGGCCAGGTCGCGTACGCCCGCGCTGCCGCGCCAGCCGCCGTCGGTGCCGCCGACCCGCACCAGGGCCGCGGTGGCGTGCTCGTCGGGAACCACGTCGAGGGCGGCGCGCAGCGCGTCCCCGTCCGGGCCGTCCGCTGTGTGTTCGGTGGTGGTGGCGGTGGCCGTGGTGCCGACCGCGGTGCCGGACGACGAGGCGAACGCCGGGGCCGCCAACGGGCCGGCGGCCAGGGTGAGGACGACGGAAGCGGCGAGGACGGAGTGGGCGCGGGCACGCATTCGACTGCTCCAGAGGGTGCGGCGGGTCCGGTTCCGGGTTTCGGCCCCGGCGGGAGGATCGTTGGTCATCCTGGTGTGCCGCGTCCCCCGGCGGATCGTCGCGGAGGAGGGTGCCCGTCCCGGAACCGGCCTCGGGGAAGTCCCTTACGTACAACGAGTCGTGTGCGGGAGCGCCCTTAGGGGAGTGCGCCGCCGCCGGTGCGCGGGGCGCGCAGGGCGCACAGGGTGTCGATGCGGTTGGTCGTGATCGAGTCGACGCCCAGGGCGATCACCCGGCGCATGGAGCGCCGGGTGTCGGGGGTCCACACGGACAGCAGGTGGCCGTCGCGGTGGACGCGCTCGGCCAGCGCCCGGTCCACCAGCCCGAAACGGTAGTTGAGCCACCGCGGCCGCACCGCCGCCAGCAGCGCGGGCCGGGGCGGCGCCGCCGTCGTCCAGGTCAGGGCGATCTCGGCGGCCGGGTCGGCGGCCCGTACCGCGAGCATGGTGACGGCGCCCGCGCAGTAGTAGACGCGGTCCTGCGCCCCGCACTCGCGGACGACGTCCACGACGCGCCGGACCGCCCGCTCGTTCGGCGTTCCGGGCAGGTCGAGCATCAACCGGCTGCCGTCGGTCGCGGTGAGTGCCTCCGCGAGCGTCGGCACCCGGCCCGCCGTCAGCCCGCGCACCTCCTGCGCCGACAGGGCGCGCAACGGCCGGTCCCGCTGCCACAGCCGCTTCAGCGTCTCGTCGTGCAGCAGCACCGGCACGCCGTCCCGGGTGAGGCGTACGTCGGTCTCGACCGCGTCCGCGCCGCACCGCAGCGCGGAGCGCAGCGACGGGATCGTGTTCTCACGGAAGCGGTAGGGGTCGCCGCGGTGGGCCACGGCGGTCACGTCGCGCAGGGGGTCCATGGTCACCGGCCGGCTCAGGAGGCGAGCCAGGCGGCGGTGTAGGTGTCGATCTCGTCCCTGATCCGCGCCTTGCCCGGCGCGTCGAGGAAGGACGCCTCGACCCCGTTCTTCGCCAGCTCGGCGAGCCCCCGCTCGTCGAGGCCGAGGAGCCGGGCGGCGACGGCGTACTCGTTGTTGAGGTCGGTGCCGAACATCGGCGGGTCGTCGGAGTTGATGGTCACCAGGACGCCGGCCCGCGTGAACTCCTTGATCGGGTGCTCGTCCAGGGTGCGCACCGCGCGGGTGGCGATGTTCGAGGTCGGGCACACCTCCAGCGGGATGCGTCGCTCGGCGAGGTGCGCCAGCAGCTTCGGGTCCTGCGCGGAGCTGGTGCCGTGCCCGATGCGTTCGGCGCGCAGATGGGTGAGCGCGTCCCACACCGTCCCGGGACCGGTGGTCTCGCCGGCGTGCGGCACCGAGTGCAGTCCGGCGGCGATCGCCCGGTCGAAGTACGGCTTGAACTGCGGCCGCGCCACCCCGATCTCGGGTCCGCCGAGCCCGAAGGAGACCAGCCCCTCGGGGCGCAGCCGGTCGTCGGTGGCGAGCCGCGTCGTCTCCTCGGCGGACTCCAGACCGGCCTCGCCCGGAATGTCGAAGCACCAGCGCAGCACGGTCCCGAACTCGGCCTCGGCCGCCTTGCGGGCGTCCTCGATCGCGTCCATGAAGGCGCCCTCGTCGATGCCGCGCCGGGTGGAGGAGAACGGGGTGATGGTCAGCTCGGCGTACCGCACCTGCTGCCGGGCCATGTCCCGGGCCACCTCGTAGGTCAGCAGCCGTACGTCCTCCGGGGTGCGGATCAGGTCGACGACGGACAGGTACACGTCGATGAAGTGCGCGAAGTCCGTGAACGTGAAGTAGTCGACCAGGGCCTCGGGGTCGGTGGGGACCTTGGAGTCCGGGTGGCGCGCGGCCAGTTCCGAGACGATGCGGGGGGAGGCGGAGCCGACGTGGTGGACGTGCAGTTCGGCCTTGGGCAGTCCGGCGATGAAGGCGTGCAGGTCGCGCGGGACGGCGGGGTCGACGAGGCGCTCGGTCAAGGGTTCCTCCCCAAAGCGGCGTCTTGGGCCGGCGGTGCGGTGGCGGACGCGGGTGATCGGCTGATCGGTGGTTCGGGGATCATCGTAGGCCGGTCGCACGCCGGACGGTCCGGGACCGTAGCATTGCGGGCACGATCGACCCAGGGGGACGCGATGACGGACGCACCACGGCCGGGCGGGGACTCCGCCGGCGGTTACGACCCTTGGGCTCCCCCCGAGAGCGGGCCGTCACCGGACAAGGGCCGCGAGGCCGGTGCGTGGCTGCCGCGGCAGCCGGGCCGGCCGCCCGTCGATGGGGGGCCGCCCGTGCACGACCAGCCCACGGTCACGTCGATGCCCGCCGCCGGGTTCCCCGCTCCCGACGCCGCGGTGCCGCCCCCGCCGATCGCGCCCGGTGGCCCGGGTGTCCAGGGCGGGTACGGCTACCCCGGATACCCCCAGGGCTACGGCTGGTCCGGGATCGCGATGCCTCCGCAGAACGGCATGGGCACCGCGGCGATGGTGCTGGGCATCCTCGCCTGCTGCCTGTTCTGCCTGTACGGCGTGGTCTCCGTGGTGCTCGGCATCCTCGCCGTGGTCTTCGGGGTCAAGGGCCGCCGGAAGGCCGAGCGCGGCGAGGCCGCCAACCACGGTCAGGCGCAGGCCGGTTTCGTCATGGGCATCATCGGCATCGTCCTCGGTATCGCCGTGATCGTCCTGCTCGCCATCGGGATCGTCGCCGCGATCAACGACGAGTCCGACTACGACGACCCCTACTACGGGGCCCCGCGCCCGGCGCCGGTCTCCGTGGCGGTGCAGAGCTGAACTCCCTTTCGTCCTGAGGGTTCGGGGCGATTACGATGTCGAACTTCAACGAGGGGAGAGCAGTTCATGTCGCACACCAGTCCCGGCCCCGACGGGTTCGGGCCGCCGCAGCCCGGCCAGCCGCCTGCCGGGGGGTACGCGTACCCGCAGTCCGCGCCCGGGTACGGCTATCCGAGCCCGGGTCCGTCGTACCCCGCCGCTCCGCCGGTGGGCTACCCCCAGGCGCCCGGGTACGCCATGCCGATGCAGCCGAGCAACGGCATGGGGACCACGGGGCTGGTGCTGGGCATCATCGGCGTGGTGTGCAGCCTGACCTTCTTCCTGTGGTTCTTCGGCGTCATCCTGGGCATTCTCGGCATCATCTTCGGCGCCATAGGCCGGAGCAAGGCGAACCGGGGCGAGGCCACCAACAAGGGCGCGGCGACCGCCGGACTGGTCTGCGGCATCGTGGCGACCGTGATCCTGCCGCTGCTCGGTTTCCTCGTCTTCGCGAGCCTCATGAGTGCCGTCTGAGCGTCGTCCGAGCGCTCCCTGAGGGACAGGGCCGGTGAGACAGGGGGCGGCCTCGAAGGCCGCCCCCTTCAGTCGCTTCTCCGCAGCCGCTCCCGCGCCGCCATCAGCGCGAACCCCAGCAGATTCGGCCCCCGCCACCGCCGCGGGTCCGTCGCCGCCTCGTCGTCCGCGGCCAGGCCGATGCCCCACACCCGGTCCACGGGGCTCGCCTCCACCAGCACCCTCTCGCCGGTGTCCAGCAGGAACGCGCGCAGAGCCGGGTCCGAGGCGAACTTGTGGACGCTGCCCTCGACGACGATCCCGAACCGCTCCCGCTCCCACACCGCCTCGTCGAAGCCGCGCACCAGCCGCCCCGCCTTCTTGGCCTCGGCGGGATGCCCCGCGGCCAGCACCCGCCGCTCGGCCTCCGCGTCGCGGAACAGCCGCGCCTTGCCCGCCATCATCCAGTGCTCGGCCGTCGCGTACTCCACCCCGGCCACGGTGAACGGCGACGGCCACCACTGACTCAGACAGCTCGGCCCGATCCGGCCGGCGGGTCTCGGCCGGTGGCCCCAGAAGGTCAGGTACTTGATCCGGGCCCCCGCCCGGACCTGCGCGAGCAGTGCTTCCCTGCCGTCGATCGTCCCCACTGCCGCCCCCGTGATCCTCTCCATGCACGCGAGTCTGGCACGCGCCACTGACACTCCGTCCGCCCTTTTCCGTGGTGACTCGACAACTGGTCGACAGATTTCGTCGCGTAACCAAATGGCAACAACGGAATCACTTGTTGGAGGTCTGGGGCTCTGTCAGGATCGGCACTCACATCGAGCCTGAGCCACACCGGCCCCCACCACGGGGAGACCGAGGAGAGCCGACATGCACAACCCGGGCAACGCCACCCAGGACCGATTTCCGGCCCAGGACCGCTTCGCGGACGGGGCCCAGTACATCGCGGGCCGTCCGACGAAGGGCACCTCCGGGCGGACGCACACGGTCCTCGACCCGGCCACCGGCGAGGACGTCCTCACCTACGAACTCGCCGGGCCGGACGACGTCGACGCGGCCGTCGCCGCCGCGCGCGAGGCGTTTCGGGGCTGGGCCGGCGCCACCCCGGGCGAGCGTTCCGACGCCCTGTACCGGTTCGCCGCCGTGCTCGCCGAGCAGGCCGAGGACTTCGCCCGCGCCGAGTCCCTGCAGTGCGGGAAGCCGCTGAAGCTGACCCGTGAGTTCGACGTGCCGGGGACGGTCGACAACGCGGCCTTCTTCGCCGGTGCGGCCCGGCATCTGCAGGGGCAGTCGGCGGGGGAGTACTCCGGCGACCACACCTCGTACGTCCGCCGCGAGCCGATCGGTGTCGTCGGGTCGGTCGCGCCCTGGAACTACCCCCTCCAGATGGCCGCCTGGAAGGTCCTCCCGGCGATCGCAGCGGGCAACACCATCGTGCTGAAGCCAGCCGAGATCACCCCGCTGACCTCCCTGATGTTCGCCCGGGCGGCGACCGCGGCCGGCATCCCGGACGGTGTGATCAACGTCGTCAGCGGCACCGGACGGGAGGCCGGTGAGCACCTCGTCGGCCACCCGGACGTGGCGATGACCTCCTTCACCGGTTCCACCGCCGTCGGCCAGCGCGTCGCCGAGGTCGCCACGGCCACCGTCAAGCGCCTCCACCTGGAGCTCGGCGGCAAGGCGCCCTTCCTCGTCTTCGACGACGCCGACCTCGACGCCGCCGTCAACGGCGCGGTCGCGGGCGCACTCATCAACACCGGCCAGGACTGCACGGCCGCCACGCGCGCGTACGTACAGCGGCCCCTGTACGAGGCGTTCGTCGAGCGGACCGCCGCCCTCATGGACACCGTCCGGGTCGGCGACCCCTTCGCCCCCGGCACCGACCTCGGCCCGCTGGTCTCGCACGTCCAGCGCGACCGCGTCGCCGGCTTCGTCGACCGGGCCCGCTCCTACGCGCGCGTGGTGACCGGTGGCGAGGCGCCCCGGGGCGACCTCCAGGACGGCGCCTACTACCGGCCCACCCTCATCGCCGACGCGCCGCAGGACAGCGAGGCCGTCCAGTCCGAGATCTTCGGGCCGGTCCTGGTCGTCCTGCCCTTCGACAGCGACGACGAGGGCATCCGGCTGGCCAACGACACGCCGTACGGGCTCGCCGCCTCC
Organism: Streptomyces lancefieldiae; assembly: GCF_031845825.1. Classification (NCBI taxonomy): domain Bacteria; kingdom Bacillati; phylum Actinomycetota; class Actinomycetes; order Kitasatosporales; family Streptomycetaceae; genus Streptomyces; species Streptomyces lancefieldiae. Next base: position 222,694 of record NZ_JAVRFH010000003.1, read on the forward strand.
GCCTGGAGCCGGGACGTGTACCGGGCCAACCGCGCCACCCGCGAGATCAAGGCGGGCTGCGTGTGGATCAACGACCACATCCCGATCATCAGCGAGATGCCGCACGGCGGGTACAAGGCGTCCGGCTTCGGCAAGGACATGTCCGCCTACTCCTTCGAGGAGTACACACAGGTCAAGCACGTCATGTTCGACAATACCGCGGTGGTCCGCAAGGACTGGCACCGCACTGTCTTCGGGGACCGATAGCCATCACGCCAGGCCGCCGACCACGGCCGACCGCACCCGAAAGGGCAACCACGCGCATGGAGCAGTACGAGCCCGACCGCCTGTCCCCGGCCCAAGTGGCCGCCATGCGGCGCAGTCACACCAACGGCAGGGCCGCCCTCACCCGCCGCTCGCTGCTGCGCGCCTCCACGGGCGGCGCGCTCGCCCTCGGCGGACTCGGCACGCTGAGCGCCTGTGGCATCCCGGCGGCCGGCAAGACCGAGGGCGGCGTCTCCGCCGAGGACCGGTCGGCCAAGGAGAAGAGGATCGCCTTCTCCAACTGGACCGAGTACATGGACGTCGACGAGAGCGGCCGACGGCACCCGACGCTGGAGGCGTTCACCGAGCGCACCGGCATCAAGGTCACGTACACGGAGGACGTCAACGACAACAGCGAGTTCTTCGGCAAGATCCAGCCGCAGCTCGCCGCGGGCCAGGAGACCGGCCGCGACATCGTCGTGCTCACCGACTGGCTGGCCGCCCGGCTCATCCGCCTGGGGTGGGTCCAGAAACTGGACCCGTCCAACCTGCCGCACGCCTTCGCCAACCTCTCGCCCCAGTTCCGCAGCCCCGACTGGGACCCGGGCCGCGCCTACTCGTACCCCTGGCAGGGCATCTCGACCGTCATCGCCTACAACAAGAAGGCGCTGGACGGCATCGAGGTGAAGTCGGTCTCCGACCTGCTCGACAACCCGAAGCTCAAGGGCCGCGTCGGCTTCCTCACCGAGATGCGCGACACCGTCGGCATGGTCCTGCTGGACATGGGCAAGGACCCGGCGCGCTTCTCCGACGACGACTACGACGCGGCGATCGCCCGCCTCCAGAAGGGCGTCGACAGCGGCCAGATACGCCGCTTCACCGGCAACGACTACACCTCCGACCTCACCAAGGGCGACTTCGCGGCCTGTCTGGCCTGGGCCGGCGACGTGGTCCAGCTCAAGGCGGACAGCCCGGACGTCGACTTCCTCATCCCGGACAGCGGCTACGTCACGTCGAGCGACTGCATGCTGATCCCCAACAAGGCCCGGCACAAGACGAACGCCGAACGGCTCATCGACTACTACTACGAGCCGGGCCCGGCCGCGGAGCTCGCCGCCTACATCAACTTCGTCTGCCCCGTCGACGGTGTGAAGGAGGAGCTGGCGAAGATCGACGAGGACGCGGCGAACAACCCGCTGATCATTCCCGACAAGGCCATGCAGGCCCGGTCGCATGCCTTCCGCTCACTGAGTTCGAAGGAAGAGACGGCCTACGAAGAGAAGTTCGCGAAGCTCACTGGGGCGTGACGACGATGAATACGACGAAGGCTCAGCCGGACGCGACGGACCGCGGCGGCGACGTCCGCCTCACCGGCATCAGCAAGACCTACGGCTCCTTCACCGCCGTGCACCCGCTCGACCTGACCGTGCCGCAGGGCTCCTTCTTCGCCCTGCTCGGCGCCTCCGGCTGCGGCAAGACGACGACCCTGCGCATGATCGCCGGCCTGGAGGAACCCAGCACCGGCACCGTCCACCTCGGCGACCAGGACGTGACCGCGCTCCCGCCGTACAAACGGCCGGTGAACACCGTCTTCCAGTCCTACGCCCTCTTCCCGCACCTCGACATCTTCGAGAACGTCGCCTTCGGTCTGCGCCGGCGCGGCATCAGGTCGGTCAGGAAGCAGGTCGAGGAGATGCTCGACCTCGTCCAGCTCGGCGAACAGGCGCGCAAGAAGCCGCACCAGCTCTCCGGCGGCCAGCAGCAGCGCGTCGCGGTCGCCCGCGCCCTGATCAACCACCCCAGGGTGCTGCTCCTCGACGAACCGCTCGGCGCCCTCGACCTCAAGCTGCGCCGCCAGATGCAGCTGGAGCTCAAGCGCATCCAGACCGAGGTCGGCATCACCTTCGTGCACGTCACCCACGACCAGGAGGAGGCCATGACGATGGCCGACCAGGTCGCCGTGATGAACGCGGGCCGCGTGGAGCAGCTGGGCGCCCCCGCCGACCTGTACGAGAACCCGCGGACCACTTTCGTCGCCAACTTCCTGGGCACCTCCAACCTCATCGAGGCCGAGGTGGACACCCGCAGCGGCGACGACATCGTGGTGAAGGCGGCCGGCGGCAAGCTGGTCCTGCCCGGAGCCCGGTGTTCGGCGCCGGCCCGGGCCGGCGGCAAGGTCCTGGTCGGCGTCCGCCCGGAGAAGATCAGCCTCACCCACGCCGACGAGGCGGGCTCCGTCCCCGAGGGCCGCAACCGCGTCACCGGCAGGATCACCGGCACCAGTTTCATCGGCGTCTCCACGCAGTACGTCGTGGACTGCGCGGCCTGCCCCGAGTTCGAGGTCTACGCCCAGAACATCGACCGCGACGCCCGGCTGGTGCCCGGCGCCGACGTCGTCCTGCACTGGAACCCGGCGCACACCTTCGGCCTCGACGCGGCCCAGGACATCGACGCGGGCGTCGAGACCGCGGAAGAGGCGGCCTGATGTCGACGCTCACCGAGGCACCGCCGCCGCTCGCGCCGACCGCGCCGGAGCGGAAACCCCCGCGCAGACGGGGCCGCTTCACGCCGTACTGGCTGCTGCTGCCGGGCATCCTGTGGCTGGTCGTCTTCTTCGCGGTGCCGATGATCTACCAGGCCTCCACCTCCGTGCAGACGGGCTCGCTGGAGGAGGGCTACAAGGTCACCTGGCACTTCGCCACCTACTGGGACGCGCTGTCCGAGTACTGGCCGCAGTTCCTGCGCTCGGTCGCCTACGCGGCGTCCGCGACCGTGCTGTGCCTGCTGCTGGGCTATCCGCTCGCCTATCTGATCGCGTTCCGCGCGGGCCGCTGGCGCAACCTGATCATGATCCTGGTGATCGCGCCCTTCTTCACCAGCTTCCTGATCCGCACCCTGGCCTGGAAGACGATCCTCGCCGACGGCGGTCCGGTCGTCGGCGCCCTGAACACGCTGCACGTCCTGGACGTCACGGGCTGGCTCGGCTGGACGGCCGGCGACCGCGTGCTGGCCACGCCGCTCGCGGTGGTCTGCGGTCTGACGTACAACTTCCTCCCGTTCATGATCCTGCCGCTGTACACCTCGCTCGAGCGCATCGACGGGCGGCTGCACGAGGCGGCGGGAGACCTGTACGCGAAGCCCTTCACGACCTTCCGGAAGGTCACCTTCCCGCTGTCGATGCCGGGCGTCGTCTCCGGCACGCTGCTGACCTTCATCCCGGCGACCGGCGACTACGTCAACGCGTCCCTGCTGGGCTCGGCCGACACCGGAATGATCGGCAACGTGATCCAGTCCCAGTTCCTGCGGGTACTGGACTATCCGACGGCCGCGGCGCTCTCCTTCCTTCTGATGGCCGTGATTCTCGCCATGGTCACCGTCTACATCCGTAAGTCCGGCACGGAGGACCTGGTTTAAGTGACCTTCGTCAACTGGTTCAAGCGCAATCTGGTCGTGATCGCCGGACTGCTGACGCTCGCGTATCTCCTGCTGCCGAACGTCGTCGTCACGGTGTTCTCGTTCAACAAACCGAATGGCCGCTTCAATTACGCCTGGCAGCAGTTCTCCGCGGACGCCTGGAAGGACCCGTGCGGTGTCGCCGGACTGTGCGAATCGCTGTCGCTCAGCCTCCGGATCGCCCTCTGGGCGACGCTCGGCGCCACCGTTCTCGGCACGGCGATCGCCTTCGCGCTGGTCCGGTACCGCTTCCGGGCGCGGGGCGCGGTCAACTCGCTGATCTTCCTGCCGATGGCGATGCCCGAGGTCGTGATGGCCGCCTCGCTGCTCACCCTGTTCCTCAACATGGGCGCCCAGCTGGGCTTCTGGACGGTCCTGATCGCCCACATCATGTTCTGCCTCAGCTTCGTGGTGACGGCCGTCAAGGCGCGCGTGATGTCGATGGACCCGAGGCTGGAGCAGGCGGCGCAGGACCTGTACGCCGGTCCCTTCCAGACCTTCGTCCGGGTCACGCTGCCCATCGCCGCCCCCGGAATCGCCGCCGGCGCGCTGCTCGCCTTCGCGCTCTCCTTCGACGATTTCATCATCACCAATTTCAACGCGGGCTCCACCGTCACCTTCCCCATGTTCGTCTGGGGATCGGCCCAGCGGGGCACGCCCGTTCAGATCAATGTCGTCGGTACGGCCATGTTCGTCATCGCCGTACTGTTCGTCCTGGCCTCCATGGTCGTCGGCAACCGCCGAAATCGCCGAAAGGCGTAACGACACCGCGTCATGCATGCGTAGGGAGTTGAAATCATGGCCCCGAGCGCCATGAGCCGCAGCAACGACTGGACGAAATCCCTTTCCGACGCCCAGCCGGGCCCGTACTGGCTGGACGACCCCGGCCGCCCCCGCCCTGAGCCCGCCCTCACCGGCGCCGCGACCTGCGACCTGCTGGTCGTCGGCGGCGGCTACAGCGGACTGTGGACCGCGCTGGTCGCCAAGGAGCGCGACCCCGGCCGGGACGTGGTGCTGCTGGAGGGACGCGAGGTGGGCTGGGCCGCCTCCGGCCGCAACGGCGGCTTCTGCGCGGCCTCCCTCACCCACGGCCTGTCCAACGGCCTCACCCGCTGGCCGGACGAGATCCACAAGCTGGAGGAGCTCGGCGCCCGCAACCTCGACGCGATCGAGGCGGCGGTCGCCCGCCACCGCCTCGACTGCGAGTTCGAACGCACCGGCGAGATCGACGTCGCGACCGAGCCCCACCAGGTCCGTGAACTCCAGGACTGGTACGAGGAGATCCGCGCCGAGGGCCTCGCCGAAGGCGTCGAGTACCTGGACGCCGAAGCGGTGCGCGAGCAGGTCGACTCCCCGACCTTCCGGGCGGGCCTCCACGACCGTCGGGGCGTGGCCCTGGTCAACCCCGCCAAGCTCGCCTGGGGCCTCAAGCGCGCCTGCCTCGACCTCGGCGTACGCGTCCACGAGCACACCCCGGCGCTCACCCTGAGGCCGTACGGCGGCGGCATGGCCGTACGCACCCCGTACGGCAGGGTCCGCGCCCGCACCGTCGCGCTCGGCACCAACGTCTTCCCGAACCTGGTCAGGCGGGTGCGCCCGTACACCGTCCCGGTCTACGACTACGCCCTGATGACCGAGCCGCTCACCACCGGACAACTGGCGTCGATCGGCTGGAGGAACCGGCAGGGCCTCGGGGACAGCGCCAACCAGTTCCACTACTTCCGCCTCTCCGCCGACAACCGGATCCTGTGGGGCGGCTACGACGCGATCTACCCGTACGGGGGCCGGGTGCGCGCCGAGTACGACGACCGGCCGCAGACCTACGCCAAGCTCGCCGGGCACTTCTTCACCTGCTTCCCGCAACTGGAGGGCGTCCGCTTCACCCACGCCTGGGGCGGCGCGATCGACACCTGCACCCGCTTCTCCGCGTTCTTCGGCACCGCGCACCGGGGGAGGGTCGCCTACGCGGCCGGGTACACCGGCCTCGGCGTGGGCGCCACCCGGTTCGGCGCCGAGGTGATGCTGGACCTGCTGACGGGGGAGCGCACCGAGCGCACCGAACTGGAGATGGTCCGCAGGAAACCGCTGCCGTTCCCGCCCGAGCCCTTCGCCTGGACCGGCATCGCGCTCACCAAGTGGTCGCTGGCCCGCGCGGACGCGCACGGCGGCCGGCGCAACCTGTGGCTGCGCACGATGGACCGGCTGGGGCTGGGCTTCGACAGCTGAGCCGCGCGAAGGGTTGACAACGGAATTGGTCTGGACCAAATTGGGCGCGCTCCACCCTCCCCATCTCCCCCGTGTCCGGAGGCACTTGTGGAACGCTCCAGACCTCTCGCGCGTCGATCCCTCGTCACGCTGCTCACCGCCGCGGCTCTCGCCGCGTCCGGCACGACCGCGCTCTCGTCGGCCGCCCGTGCGGCCGACGCCGACCTCGCACGCAACGGCGGTTTCGAGTCCGGCCTGGACGGCTGGACCTGCACGGCCGGTACGACCGTGACCTCGCCCGTCCGCAGCGGCACCTCGGCCCTGAAGGCCACCCCGGCCGGCGCCGACAACGCCCGCTGCGCGCAGACCGTGACCGTGAAGCCCAACTCGCAGTACACCCTGACCGGCCACGTCCGCGGCACCTACGTCCACCTCGGCGCGAGCGGCACCGGCACCACCGACGTCTCCACCTGGGCCCAGTCCGCCCCCGACTGGCAACAGCTCACGACCACCTTCCGCACCGGGCCCTCCACCACCCGGGTCACGATCTACACCCACGGCTGGTACGGCACCGGCGCCTACCACGCCGACGACATCTCGCTGACCGGCCCGGGCGGGGAGACCGGGCAGCCGCCGGCCACCCCCGGCGGTCTGAGGACCGGCTCCGTCACCTCCTCCAGCGTCGGCCTGTCCTGGTCACCGGTCGCGGGGGCGACGGGTTACGGCGTCTACCGCGACGGCACCAAGGTCGGCACGGTCACCGGCACGTCCACCACCGTGACCGGCCTGACCCCCTCGACGGCGTACGCCTTCCAGGTCACCGCGGTCAACGACGCGGGCGAGTCCGCACGGTCGGCCACCGTCACCGCGACGACCACCGAGGGCTCGGACGGCGGCGGCTCCGACCTCCCGGCCCACGCCCTGGTGGGCTACCTCCACGCCACCTTCGCCAACGGCTCCGGCTACACGCGCCTGGCCGACGTACCCGACAGCTGGGACGTCATCGACCTGGCCTTCGGCGAGCCGACCTCGGTCACCTCCGGCGACATCCGCTTCGAGCGCTGCCCGGTCACGGAGTGCCCGAACGTGGAGAGCGACGCCGAGTTCAAGGCGGCGATCAAGGCGAAGCAGGCGGCCGGCAAGAAGGTGCTGATCTCCATCGGCGGCCAGAACGGCCAGGTCCAGCTGACGACGACCGCGGCCCGCGACGCCTTCGTCTCCTCCGTCTCGAAGATCATCGACGAGTACGGCCTCGACGGCCTGGACATCGACTTCGAGGGCCACTCGCTGTCGCTGAACGCCGACGACACGGACTTCAGGAACCCGAAGACCCCGGTGATCGTCAACCTGATCTCGGCCCTGAAGACCCTGAAGGCCAAGTACGGCGACGACTTCGTGCTGACCATGGCCCCCGAGACCTTCTTCGTGCAGCTCGGGTACCAGTACTACGGCACCGGCAAGTGGGGCGGCCAGGACCCGCGCGCCGGCGCCTACCTCCCGGTCATCCACGCCCTGCGCGACGACCTGACCCTGCTGCACGTCCAGGACTACAACTCGGGCCCGATCATGGGCCTCGACAACCAGTACCACTCCATGGGCGGCGCCGACTTCCACATCGCCATGACCGACATGCTGCTCACCGGCTTCCCGGTCGCGGGCGACGCGAACAACGTCTTCCCGCCGCTGCGCCCGGAGCAGGTGGCGATCGGCATGCCGGCCTCCACGAACGCCGGCAACGGCCACGTCTCCCCGGCCGAGGTCACCAAGACCCTGAACTGCCTGACCAGGAAGACCGACTGCGGCTCGTACGCCACCCACGGCACCTGGCCGGCGCTGCGCGGCCTGATGACGTGGTCGATCAACTGGGACCGGTACGGAGGCTGGGAGTTCCAGAAGAACTTCGACGCCTACTTCGGCTGACCGTCAGCCAGACCCCGGTCAGCAGCACCGCCCCCAGGCACCAGCCGGCCACCACGTCCAGCGGCCAGTGATAGCCCCGGCGCACCAGACCGTAGGAGGTGCCGAGGACGAGCACCGCGCAGAGCGCGACGAGCACACGGCGGACGGCCGGCGAACGCAGCGGCCCGAGGAGCAGCAGCGTCGCCGCGCCGTACGCGACGACCGCGGTGCAGGTGTGGCCGGAGGGGTAGTAGCCGACGGCCGGGGGCACCGCCGGGGTGCCGGGGCGGTCGGTCCACTCTTTCAGCGGGGCGACCAGCGCCGGCACCAGCACCATCGCCAGGGCCCCGGCGAGGGGCGCCGGCCACCAGTGGTCCCCACCTCTGGCACGTCCGTGCCACGCGGCGTACGCCAGCGCGGCGACGAGGACGGGCACCGCCACCGGCACGTTGCCCAGGTCGGCCAGCAGCTCGGAGAGCCGGTCCGGGTGGACGAGTGCCCTGCTCAGCCGCTCGTCCACCTCGACCAGCGGACCGTCGGTGACGACCTGCCAGGTGATCAGCGCGAAGAGGAGCACGGGCAGCCCGACGAGGGCGGGGAGCGCGCGAGCGGGGGAGAGCGGCATGACGCCCAGCTTCGCAGGCCCGCCGTCGCACGGTCTCACCGACCGTGCTGAGCAGGGAGCTGAGCCCGCCCCGGGGGACCTGGCCGTGGCGCTGTGCGGGCGGGACCGCCACGAGGAGGCGGAGGCCATCGCCCGCGGGGACCTGCCTCGCTACTGGCCCTCGGTACCGCCGAGGGACCCTACGACCGAACGCCGAAGGACCGGCACAAGGGGGGGGAGTGTGCCGGCCCTTCGGTGTGAACCACCGTCCCGGGTGCCGAGGCGGCGTCCCGGTCGGAACGTCGCGCGCCCCGGGGGGTTTGGGGCGAGCGACCGTCCGATCGGTGAGGCAACCGGAAGCCATGGGCTCCGGTCGTGTGCGCGAGGCACGACCAGGTCGAAGCTGGGGAGGCCCCGGCCTGAGATCCCGCCCACAGTCCCCTGTGGGCGGGGTGTATCTCTCATCTGCTGAGAACTTACGGCAGGGGGTGGGCTCAGGACAGGGTCATCGGCGTCCCGACATCCACCCCGCACACCTTCTTCACACCCTCTGCGGTTCGCTGCGCCATGCGTGCGAACAGCAGCTCAGATGTACGTTCGGACGCTCGTTCAGGTGCTCGCCCGGGCTCTTGACCGGGTACTTGCCCGGGTGCTCGTGACGGTGTCGCTCAGAGGCTCGAGAACCCCTGCTCGATGATGTCGAGCCCCTCGTTCAGCAGGTCCTCGCCGATCACCAGCGGCGGCAGGAAGCGCAGCACGTTGCCGTAGGTGCCACAGGTCAGGACCAGCAGGCCCTCCTGGTGGCAGGCCTTGGCGAGCGCCGCGGTCGCCTCGGGGTTCGGTTCCTTGGTGTCACGGTCCTTGACCAGCTCGATCGCGATCATCGCCCCGCGGCCCCGGACGTCGCCGATGATGTCGAACTTCTCGGCCATGGCGGTGAGGCGGGACTTCATGATCGCCTCGATGTTCTTCGCCCTGGCGTTGAGGTCCAGCTCCTTCATCGTCTCGATGGCACCGAGCGCGCCCGCGCAGGCCACCGGGTTGCCGCCGTAGGTGCCGCCCAGGCCGCCGGAGTGCGCCGCGTCCATGATCTCGGCGCGGCCGGTGACGGCGGCGAGCGGCAGACCGCCCGCGATGCCCTTCGCCGTCGTGATCAGGTCAGGGACGATGCCCTCGTCCTCGCAGGCGAACCACTGGCCGGTGCGGCAGAAGCCGGACTGGATCTCGTCGGCGACGAAGACGATGCCGTTGTCCTCGGCGAACCGGCTGATGGCGGGCAGGAAGCCCTTGGCCGGCTCGATGAAGCCGCCCTCGCCGAGCACCGGCTCGATGATGATCGCGGCCACGTTGTCCGCGCCGACCTGCTTGGTGATCTGGTCGATCGCCTGGGCGGCGGCCTCCGGACCGGCGTTCTCCGGACCGGTCGGCCAGCGGTAGCCGTAGGCGACCGGGACGCGGTACACCTCGGGGGCGAAGGGACCGAAGCCGTGCTTGTACGGCATGTTCTTCGCGGTCAGCGCCATCGTCAGGTTGGTCCGGCCGTGGTAGCCGTGGTCGAAGACGACGACCGCCTGGCGCTTGGTGTACGCGCGGGCGATCTTGACGGCGTTCTCGACGGCCTCGGCGCCGCTGTTGAACAGGGCCGACTTCTTGGCGTGGTCGCCCGGCGTCAGCTCGGCCAGGGCCTCGGCGACGGCGACGTAGCCCTCGTACGGCGTCACCATGAAGCAGGTGTGGGTGAAGTCGGCGAGCTGCGCGGCGGCCTTGCGCACGACGGCCTCGGCGGAGGCGCCGACGGAGGTCACGGCGATGCCGGAACCGAAGTCGATCAGGCGGTTGCCGTCGACGTCCTCGATGATGCCGCCGCCCGCGCGCGCGGTGAAGACGGGCAGGACGGAGCCCACACCCTGCGCGACCACGGCTGTGCGGCGGGCCTGCAGCTCCTGCGACTTCGGGCCGGGGATGGCGGTGACGACGCGGCGCTCCTGCGGAAGTGCGGTCATGGGGGCTCCTGGGTCTTGCGGGATCTTACGGACGCTTGCCTTCTTTTCTCGCAGGCTAGGACCGGGGCCGGGGAGTGGGCATGCTCCATGTGGGCGTTGTCCGGGGTGTCGGTTGTCCGCGATGGACAGGTGGTGGATGCAGCCACATGTGGACACGTCGCCGCGGGCCCGGCCGCGTAGCGGTGAACTCCCCTTGGGAGGGCGTTAGATTGGCTCGCTGATGGTGGTCGGAGCGGCAGGTCAGGGGGCAGGGGCGATGGACGGCGACGGGATGCGGGACACGCGGGGTACGCATGCGAATCCTGTGCCGCGTCCGGCGGGGCCTCCCGAGGTGCCCGCGGACGCGCCCGCGGTGCCGCCGCGGCCGACGCGGGCGCCCGGGACACCGCCGGCGCCGGGCGTGCCGCCGCTGCCGGACGGTTCGGCGTTCCTCTCCTGGCTGCGCACCCCGCGCCCGCAGGCGCCGCCCGGCGTGTGGCGGTTCGGGCACCGGCCGCGGCCGGACGAGGAGCCCGAGCGGGTTCCCGGGCGCCAGTTGCTGAGCGGGGCGCTGATCGCCTTCCTCGTCGGCTGGCTGATCTGGTCCCTGTTGTGGAACGGCTACCTGGGCGGCTGGTGGCTGCTGCCCCTGTACGCGATGATCCCGGACTCCTGGGCGGAGCCGCACAGCATCGGCGCGGTCGTGGTCGTCTACGCCTACTACGTGCTGATCGCCGGCGTCATCATGGTCGGCGTCGGCCGGCTCGGCCGCTGGGGTGAGATCTGGCGGCGCTACGGCCCGCCCGCCTGGCGCCGTGCCGCCCCGGGCGGCGGGCCCCCGCCCGCTCCCGAGGAGGACCCCGCCGCCTGGCCCGCGCTGCGCGCGGCCGGCGCCCACGACGCCGCCGAGCGGCTCGCCGCCGACGCGCGCGCGGGGCTGATGCGGGACGTCGACCACGCCCGCATCACGCGCGCCTGGCAGGGCGTGCGCAACGGCCGGCACAGCCTAGCCACCTTCACGGGCGCGGTACTCAGCCACGGCGCCGGCGCCTGCCCGCACCCGTCCGGCGCCCGCGACCTGCCCGCCCGCCAGGCCCGGCACGACCTGGTCACCGGACAGGTGCGGATCGGCACGTCCGCCGACGACGCCCGCAACCCCTACGCCTACCGCGGTACCGGCCTCGCCCTCGGCCCCGACCTGCTCGGCACCTCCCTGCTCGCCGTCGGACCGGCGGGCTCCGGCAAGACCGGCAGCGTCGTCCGGCCGCTCACCGAGTCGCTGTGCCTGCACGCCCTCGCCGGCCGGGCCGCGGTCGTCGTCGTCGGCGCGGCGGGCGCCGGGATCGGCCCGGCCGACGCCTACGACGTCGTCGTACGCATCGGCAACCCGGACTCCGTCTACGACCTGGACCTGTACGGCGGTACGACCGACCCCGACGAGGCCGCCGGCGTGCTCGCCGAGGCCCTCGTCGGCGACCTGGCCGACCCGCAGGCGGGCGGTGACACCCGCCGCTCCACCACCGTCCTCGCCCAGCTCCTGGGCCCCTTCCGCGCGGTGCACGGACGCTTCCCCGGCGTACCGGAGCTGCGCCGGCTGCTCGACGGGACGCCCGAGCCCCTGGCGGAGCTGCGCCAGGGGCTGCGGGAGGCCGGACAGGAGTCGCTGCTGCGCGAGCTGGACGCGCGCGAGCGGCAGATGGGGCACCCCGGCGACGTCGGCGGCGTGCTGGCCGACCGGGTGGCGCTGTTGGACCGGCCCGCCTTCGCCTCCTTCTTCGGCACCTCGGGGCAGTCGCGGCCGTTCTCGCTCAAGGCCCTCGACCACCCGGTGCGGGTCCGCATCGACCTGCCCGAGCGCGGGCACGCGGACGCCTCCCGGATGCTGGCGCGCCTGGTGCTCGCCCAGTTCACGGCGAGCGTCTCGGTACGGGAGGACCGGTCGTTGTTCGCCTGCCTGGTGCTGGACGACGCGAGCGGCGTGGTGACGCCTCAGGCCGTGCGGGGCGTGCAACGGCTGCGCTCCGCGGGTGCCGGCGTCGTGCTGACCCTGCGCACCCTGGACGACGTACCGCGCCCGTTGCGCGGCCCGCTGCTCGGGGCCATCGGATGCCGGATGGCGCTGTCCGGGCTCACCCCCTGGGACGGGCAGGACTTCGCCGAGGTGTGGGGCAAGGAGTGGACCGAGGCCCGGGACGTCACCGACCGGCAGATCATCGCCGAGACCCCGGCGGGCAAGGCCGTGCACCTGCTGCGCAGGGTGATCACCGGGAAGGCGCCCACGGCACGGGCGGTGACCGTGCGGCAGGTCGAACGGGAGCGCTGGTCGGCCTCCGAGCTGGCGCACGCGGTGCCGCCGGGACACGCGGTGCTGTCGCTGACGACCGTCAAGGGGGAGCACGCGCCGCCGCTGCTGGTGGACCTGCGCGGCTGACCCGTCCGGGGCGGGCACCCGGGACCGTACGGTGAGGCAGAATCGGCACAGGCCGTTCATACGCCGCGGCCAAAAGATCACGGACACTCACACCGCAGACACCGCACCCACCCCTGACGAAGATCCGAAGGCCCAGGCCCCCATGCCCCCCACGCTCGCCTCGCTCGTCCACCACTCCGCGCTCAAACTGACCGTGCGCGCGGGTGAGGACCGCCTCGACGTGCCGGTGCGCTGGGCCCACGTCAGCGAGCTCGCCGATCCCGTGCCCTACATGGAGGGCGGGGAGCTGCTGCTCATCACCGCCCTCAAGCTGGACGCCGAGGACCCCGAGGTGATGCACCGGTACGTGAAGCGGCTGGCGGACGCCGGAGTGGTGGGGCTGGGATTCGCCGTCGGCGTCAACTACGACGACATCCCCGAGGCACTGGTCGAAGCCGCCCGGCGGGAGGACCTGCCGCTGCTGGAGGTGCCGCGCCGCACCCCCTTCCTCGCCATCAGCAAGGCCGTCTCCGCCGCGATCGCCGCCGACCAGTACCGGGCGGTCACGGCGGGGTTCGCGGCCCAGCGCGAGCTGACCAGGCGGGCGCTGACCGACGGACCGGAGGGCCTGCTGGCCGCGCTCGCCGCGCAGGTCGACGGCTGGGCGGCGTTGTACGACGCCTCGGGCGCCGTCGTCGCCGCGGCGCCGGAGTGGGCGGGCCGCAGGGCCGCGCGGCTCACCGCGGACGTGCGGCGGCTGCGTGAGCGCCCCGCACCGGCCTCCTCCGTCGTCGGCGGAGCCGAGAACGGGGAACACCCGGAGAACGCCGACCGGGTCGAACTCCACTCCCTCGGCACCTCCCGCCGGCCCCGCTCGGCCCTCGCCGTCGGCACGGCCGCGCCCCTCGGCACCGCCGAGCGCTACGCCGTCCACTCCGCCATCGCCCTCCTCACCCTCACCACGGAACGCTCGCGCTCCCTGCACGCGGCGGGCCAGCGCATCGACGCGGCCGTGCTGCGCATGCTGCTGGCCGGCGAGCCGGACCACGCGCGCGCGGTCGCCGGGGACCTGTACGGCGACCTGCTGGACGCGCCCTTCCGGATGATCGTCGCCGAGTCGGCGTCGGCGGCCGCCGCGCGGGTGCACGCCGGCCCCCACGCGCGCGTGCCGGCCGCCAAGGCCAAGCCGTCCGCCGCTCTGCCGTCCGCCGCCCTGCCCGCCGCCGACACGGGCGGCGACCCGCTCGGCGCGCTCGCCGAGGTCGTGGAGTCGGCGGCGGCCCGGTCCGGCGAGGCGGTGCTGGTCGTCCCCGAGGGCGAGCGGCTGGTGGTGCTGGCCACGGACCGGGGCGCGGCCGTCGCGGCCTGCGTCGAGTACGCCGCGGCGCTGGAGACCGGCCGCCCGGCACCGGAACCGAGGCCGGGCCAGGACGAGGAAGAACTGGTCGTCGGCCTGTCCGCCCCGTCCGGACCCATCGCCGCGTCCGCCGCCTACAAGCAGGCCGAACAGGCCCTGTCGGTGGCCCGTCGGCGCGGACGCGTCTGCGTGGAGCACGAACAGCTGGCGGCCGGATCGGTGCTGCCCCTGCTGGCCGACGACGCGGTGCGCGCCTTCGCCGACGGCCTGCTGCGGGCGCTGCGCGACCACGACGCGACCGGCCGCGGCGACCTGGTGGCCTCCCTGCGCGCCTGGCTCTCCCGCCACGGCCAGTGGGACGCGGCGGCCGCCGACCTCGGCGTCCACCGCCACACGCTGCGCTACCGGATGCGGCGGGTGGAGGAGATCCTCGGCCGTTCCCTGGACGATCCGGACGTGCGCATGGAGCTGTGGCTGGCATTGAAGGCGACCTCGCCCGACTGATCAGCCCGTCCGGCGTTTGAGGACGAGGCCGTCAGGCCGAAAGCGGGGGCCCGGGGGCGCAGCCCCAGGGACGGGACGAGAAGGGGCGGCGGGGGCGAAAACCACCGGCCAGGGCTCGCGCCCCCCACCTCACCGGGCCCCACCACCACCCCACCTGGCCACACCGTCGAACAACCCACCCCCACCACTACACCCCGGACAAACGCCCCCCACGGCCCCCCGGCCTACCGTGGACCCGCAACCCCGTACACGCACACACCACCAACGCGGAAGGGCCGGGACTCCACAATGACTTCCACCCACGCCTTCTGGCTCGCCGGCCGCCAGGCCACCGGCGAGACCACCTTCGACGTCACGTCCCCCTGGGACGGCAGCCGGGTCGGCACGGTGAGCCTGCCGACCGACGCCCAGGTCGAGGAGGCCGTGGCCGCCGCGTACGCCGTACGGGACGAGTTCGCCGCCACCCCCGCCCACGTGCGCGCCGCCGCCCTGGACCACGTCAGCCGGCGCCTGGTCGAGCGCACCGAGGAGATCGCCCGCCTGATCTCCGCCGAGAACGGCAAGCCGGTCAAGTGGGCCCGCGGCGAGGTCGGCCGCGCGGTGTCCGTGTTCCGCTTCGCGGCCGAGGAGGCCCGTCGCTTCAACGGCGGTGAGGCCCAGCGCCTGGACACCGACGCGGGCGGCCAGGGGCGCCTGGCCCTCACCCGCCGCTTCCCCAAGGGCGTCGTCCTCGGCATCGCGCCGTTCAACTTCCCGCTCAACCTGTGCGCCCACAAGGTCGCCCCCGCGATCGCCGCGGGCGCCCCGATCATCCTGAAGCCGGCGCCCGCCACCCCCCTCTCCGGCCTGATCCTCGGCGAACTGCTCGCCGAGACCGAGCTGCCCGCCGGTTCCTGGAGCATCCTCCCGGTGCCCAACGACCGCATGCCCACCCTGGTCCAGGACGAGCGGCTGCCGGTCATCTCCTTCACCGGCTCCGAGACGGTCGGCTACGCGATCATGGACTCGGTGCCGCGCAAGCACTGCACCCTGGAGCTGGGCGGCAACGGCGCGGCCGTCGTCCTCGGCGACTGGGCGAGCGACGAGGACCTGGAGTGGGCCGCGAACCGCATCGCGACCTTCTCGAACTACCAGGGCGGCCAGTCCTGCATCTCCGTGCAGCGCGTGATCGCCGACGCCGCCGTGTACGACCGCCTGCTGCCCCGCGTCGTCGCCGCCGTCGAGGCCCAGGTCACCGGCGACCCCAACGACGACGCCACCGACGTCGGCCCGCTGGTCAGCGAGGCCGCCGCCGAGCGCGTGGAGTCCTGGGTCGACGAGGCCGTCGCCGCGGGCGCCACGCTCCTGACCGGCGGCAAGCGGGACGGCGCCTCCTACGCGCCGACCGTGCTCACCGACCTCCCGGCCGATGTCACCCTCGCCCGCGAGGAGGTCTTCGGGCCCGTCCTCAGCGTGCAGAAGGTGAACGGCGAGGCCGAGGCGTTCGCCGCCGTCAACGACTCCAAGTACGGTCTCCAGGCGGGCGTCTTCACGCACGACCTCCAGGCCGCCTTCCGCGCCCACCGCGCCCTCGAGGTCGGCGGCGTCGTCATCGGCGACGTCCCCTCCTACCGCGCCGACCAGATGCCGTACGGCGGCGCCAAGCAGTCCGGCGTGGGCCGCGAGGGCGTGAGGTTCGCGATGGACGACTACACCTACGAGCGGGTGCTGGTCCTGACGGGCCTCGCCCTCTGACCCACCCGAGAAGGCCGACGGCCCGAGCCCACTGTGCGGGGCTCGGGCCGTCGGTGTGCCGGCGTGCTCCGGACCCTCAGCCGGAGAAGCCGACGTGCGCGAGCCGCAGAGAGCCGCGCAGCCTGATGCGGAGATCGTGTACGCCCTCGGCGGCCAGCGCGGCGCCGAGCTCCACGTAGTCGTACGGTCCCGGCGTGGGCGCGTCCGGCGACAGCACCGCCAGGGCCGGGCTGCCGTCGAGGGCGATCTCCACGGCGCCCTCGCCGCCCGCCACCGTCACGGTCACCCCGGTGACCCCGGCCCCGAAGTCGCAGTCGCGGTAGAGCAGTTCGCCAGTCCTGGCCGCCACCGGCGTCACCGCGTCGCCCGCGACCTTCGTCCGGTCGACGATCTCCGTGCCGCTCTGCTCGTCGAAGTCGGCCGCCTCCAGGCCGCGTTCGCGCACCGGGCGCGGCGCGGCGGGCTCGCCGTCGACGGTCACGGTCGCCGACAGGCGTACGTCCTCGCTGGAGGCGCCCACCAGCAGGGCGTACGGGCCCGGCTCCAGCCGCCACCGGTCGTGCGCCACGTCCCAGAACGCGAACGCGGACAGCGGGAGTTCGAAGGACACCCGCGCCGTGGCGCCCGGGTCGAGGGTGAGCCGGCGGTGGGCCAGCAGTTCCCGGCGCGGGCGCGGGACCGACGGGTCCTCGGCGCGGACGTAGAGCTGGGCGACCTCGTCGGCGGTGACCTGGCCCGTGTTGGTGACGGTGAAGGACACGGACACCGCCCCGCCCTCCACCCGGGCCTCGAGGTCCGCGTACCCGAAGGACGCGTACGACAGGCCGTGCCCGAACGGGAACAGCGGCGTCCCCTCGAAGTACAGGTAGGTCTGGCGGCCGCCGATCACGTCGTAGTCGAGCAGATCGGGCAGGTCGGCGTCGTCGGCGTACCAGGTCTGCGGGAGCCGCCCGGCGGGGGAGACGTCGCCGGCGAGGACCCGGGCCAGTGCGGTGCCGGCCGCCTGGCCGCCGTGCGCGGTCCACAGCACCGCCGGGAGCGGCTGGGCGTCCACCGCGTACGGATAGGCGGAGACCAGCGTCAGCACCGTGCGCGGGTTGGCGGCGCGGGCCGCGCGCAGCAGCCGTTCCTGGTGGGCGGGCAGCCGCAGCGTCGTACGGTCCTCCGTCTCCCGGCCGTTGATGTGCGGGTCGTTGCCCGCCACGACCACGACCACGTCCGCCTCGGCCGCGACCCGCCTCACCGCGTCCTCGCCGCGCTCGGTGACGACCAGCTCGAAGACCTCCGGCGCGTCGTCGTCCGAGGCGGCAACCTTCACGCCCTCGGCGCCGACACAGACGTGACGATCCGTCCCCGTGTGCCGCAGGAGGTGCCCGTTCCCGTGGGGTTCCAGGCGGAACGTCTCCTGCACCACCCAGCCGCCGGGCTGGTCGGCGGAGGCGCGGACGAAGCCGTCCTCGGCGACCGACAGGTACCGGCCGTCGGGCGCGCGCAGGGTGAGGACGCCCTCGCCCCAGTCGACGAGCGCGAGTTCGGTCCCGGTGGCGTCGGTGGTCAGCGGCGGCAGGTCGGTGCGGCCGGCGAGCAGTGCCGGGTCGAGGGCGCCCTCGGCGCCGCGCGCCGCGTCGGGGGAGTCCTCGGCGGGAGGCACGTGCAGGAACGCACCGGCGGCGGTCCGCAGCCGGATCCGGTCCACGCCCTCCGCGAAGCTCACGCGCTCGGCGCCGAACCGCTCGTACAGGCCCTCCAGCGGCGTGGAGCGGTGGATGAGCGTGCCGCTGTACCAGTCGAGCTTGCACTCGTCGGCGAGCAGACCGACGACGGCGACGCGGGAGCCGGGGGCCAGCGGCAGGACACCGTCGTTCTTGAGCAGGACGACCGCCTGCTCGGCGGCCTCCAGGGCCAGCGCGCGGTGCTCCGGGGTGTCGAAGTCGGTGGTGGCGGCGTACGGGTCCTGCTCGGGGTCGAACTCGCCGAGCCGGAAACGGACCGACAGCTGCCGGCGTACGGCCGCGTCGATGTCGGCCTCGGTCAGCAGGCCCTGTTCCAGGGCGCCCCGGACGCGCGCGACGATCTTCGAGGAGTCCGTGCCGTGGTCGGTGAAGCTGTCCACCCCGGCCCGCAGCGCGGCGGCGGTCGCCTCCTCGTGGGTGTCGAAGTAGTGCTCGGAGTCGACGAGGTTGGAGGGGGCGCCCGCGTCCGAGCAGACCAGGAGGTCGTCGTCGCTCCAGGCCCGCAGGTGCCGGCCGAGGTACGGGGAGACGTGGTTGGGGCGGCCGTTGACCAGGTTGTAGGCCGGCATCACCCCGGCCACCGCGCCCGCCTCGACGGTCTCGCGGAAGGCGCGCAGGTCGTACTCGTTCAGGACGCGCGGGCGGACGGACGACGAGGACGTGTCCCGGTCGGTCTCGTTGTTGTGCGCCAGCCAGTGCTTGAGGACGGGCGCGGTGCGCCAGTACGTCGGATGGTCGCCGCGCAGGCCGCGGGTGTAGGCGGTGGCGATGGCCGAGGTGAGCTTCGGGTCCTCCGAGTAGCCCTCCTCGTTGCGGCCCCACAGGGGGTGGCGCAGCAGGTTCACGGTCGGGGACCAGACGTTGAGGCCGACGCGGTCGTCGCGGTCGCGCATCGCCCGGGCCTCCCGGGACACCGCCTCGCCGATGCGGCGTACGAGGTCCTCGTTCCAGGTGGCGCCGATTCCCACGGCCTGCGGGAACACGGTCGCCGGGCCCATCCAGGCCACGCCGTGCAGGGCTTCCTGGCCGGTGCGGAAGGCGGCGATGCCGAGCCGCTCGACGGCCGGTGCGAACTGGTGCAGGAACGCCGTCTTCTCGTCGAGCGTGAGCCGCGACATCAGGTCGTCGACGCGCTTCGCGAACGGCAGGTGCGGATCACGGAAAGGCGGCGTGGGCGGCGTGGGTGCGGTCACGTGGAGTTCCCCTTGCGATGGAGCGGCGAGGCGCTTTCGAAGCGCTTCGATGCTCATTCGGTCCAGGGGTGGGTGTCAAGCCACTTGGCCGCATCACCTTCGACTTCTCATCGCAATCCAGGCGTCATATGGGCGGGTTCGGCCGGTCCGGCTCCCCTGATACCTCGGGAAATTCTGGAATCGACTCTTGTGTACCCCCAGGCGTTCACTTAACCTCGCAGCAACATCGAAGCGCTTCGACTCCGAGGCTCCCTCCCGCCAGTGCACCTCCAGGTGCGACGGAAGCCGGGCATTCCTCCGACGACCGCTTCAGCTCAGCCAGTTCCACTGAAGACACCGCAGCCGACGGCCACCGCCGGGTGTCCTGGTGCGCCATGAAGGGTTGACGCAATGACGCCGAACGCCGCCTCCGGTCCCAGCCGGAGAAAGTTCCTCTCCTCCACCGCGGCCGTCACCGCAGCGGTGGCGGGAGGGATGCCGCTGCTCTCCGCCTGCGGCGGGGGCTCCGACGGAGGTTCGCGGGACGGCACCACGTCGGGCAAGGACGCCAAGAAGCTGCTGCCGGCGTACGTGGCCAGCAACGTGGTCACGCCCGACATCCCCAGCAAGAACGGCTCCGCGGTCGGCTTCACCAGCAAGCTCGACATCGCGGGCCTGAAGACCTCGGTGCCCGAGAAGCTCGGCAAGGGCGGCAAGGTCACCGTCATGTCGCCGTTCTGGGGGTCCCCGCCGAAGGGGGACAACGCCTACTACAAGGCGATGAACGACCTCATCGGCGTCGACGTGGTCTGGCAGAACCAGGACGGCAACACCTACGACCAGAAGCTCGGCGCGGTCCTCGCCTCCAGCGAGGTGCCCGACCTGGTGGTCGTGCCCGGCTGGAACATGACCGGCAAGATCCCGAGCGCCATCATCGGCAAGTTCGCCGACCTCGGCCCCTACCTCTCCGGTGACGCGGTCAAGGAGTACCCCAACCTCGCGGCGATCCCCACCGACGCCTGGCAGCGGTCCATCTTCGGCGGCAAGCTGCGCGGTCTGCCGATGCCGTCCTCGTACGTGTCCGGCATCGTGCCGCTGTACCGGCAGGACATCTTCGAGAAGGAGGGCTACGAAGTCCCCCGGTCCTGCGACGAGTTCATGGCGCTGGCCAAGGAGGCCACCAACGCGAGGGCCAAGCGCTGGGCCTGTCTGGACATGAAGTGGACCGCCTTCAACGCCTTCGGCGTGCTCTCCGGCAACGAGAAGTCGCTCGGCTGGAACCAGGTCGACGGCAAGCTGGTCTACCGCATCGAGACCGAGGAGTACCTCGAGGCGCTGGAGTGGACGCGCAAGCTGTTCGCCGCCGGCGTCGTGCACCCCGACGCCAAGCTCGGCAAGAGCAACGCCGCCGACCCCGGACCCAAGTTCGCCGCCGGCGAGTTCCTCATCTACAACCAGGACATGTCGCAGTGGTGGAGCCGCACCGCGGAACAGGCCACCCAGAACCCCGAGTTCAAGATCTGGGGCATGGACTTCTTCGGGCACGCCGGCGGCAACCCCACGCTGTGGGCGCAGAACCCGGCGAGCATCTTCGCCTTCGTCAACAAGAAGGCGTCCGAGTCCGTGATCCGTGACGTGCTGGCCGTCGCCAACGTCACCGCGGCGCCGTACGGGACCAAGGAGTACATGGCCACCAACTACGGCGTCGAGGGCACCCACTACACCGTCAAGGACGGCGTGCCCACCAAGACCGACCAGGGCAACCTCGACGTGATGAACGCCTACGTGATGGTGGCGAGCCCCGCCGCGACCATCGCCCACCCCGACTACCCCGAGGTCGCCAAGGGACAGGTCGAGTGGCAGCAGCGGATGGGCGCCTTCACCAAGAAGCCCACGTTCTACGGCATGCAGATCACCGAGCCCGCCCGCTGGACCAACCTCTCCAACGACTTCGAGCAGCTGGAGGACGACATCGTCCGCGGCCGCAAGAAGATCGGTGACATGCAGCAGGCCGTCTCCGACTGGCGGAGCAAGGGCGGCGACGAACTGCGCGACTGGTACAAGAAGCTGCTCGACGAGAACGGCACGGCGACGAGCTGACCGGTACCGAGGCAAGGAGAACGGCCGTGTCCCACAGCACGGTGCCTCGGACCAGGGCCGAGGCCGATACGACGAAGAAGACCCCGGTGGCGTCCGGCGACGCCACCGGCTCCCGGAAGGGCAAGCCGGGCGGGGGGAAGCTCAGTCTGCGGCTGAGGTTCCGGCGTGACCGCGTACTGCTGCTGATGACACTGCCGGCGATCCTGCTGGTACTGCTCTTCAACTACGTACCGATCCTCGGCAACGTCGTCGCCTTCCAGGAGTACGACCCCTACATCAGCGACAACGGGATCGTCTCCATGCTGCACAGCCCCTGGGTGGGGCTGGAGAACTTCCAGCGGATCTTCGAGGACTCCGCCTTCTGGAACTCCGTGCAGAACACGCTTGTGCTGTTCGTCCTCCAGCTCGTGCTGTACTTCCCGGTCCCCATCCTGCTCGCGCTGCTCATCAACAGCGTGGTCCGGCCCCGGGTCCGGGCGGTCGCGCAGGCCATCCTGTACCTGCCGCACTTCTTCTCGTGGGTGCTGGTCGTCGCCGTCTTCCAGCAGCTGCTGGGTGGTGCCGGACTCCTCTCCCAGCTGCTGCGCGACCACGGGTACGACGGGCTCAGCCTCATGACCGACCCGGAGACCTTCAAGTTCCTGGTCACCGCGCAGAGCGTGTGGAAGGACGCCGGCTGGGGGATCATCGTCTTCCTCGCCGCGCTCGCCTCGGTCAGCCCCGACCTGTACGAGGCCGCAGCCATGGACGGTGCGAACCGCTGGCGCCGCATGTGGCACGTCACGCTGCCCGCGCTGCGTCCCGTGATCGCCCTGCTGCTGGTGCTGCGCGTCGGTGACGCCCTGACGGTCGGCTTCGAGCAGATCCTGCTGCAACGCGACGCCGTCGGACCGGGAGCCGCGGAGGTCCTCGACACCTTCGTGTGGTGGAACGGTGTCCGCAACCAGGACTTCGGCTACGCGGCCGCCGCCGGGCTCGTCAAGGGCGTCATCAGTCTCGGCCTGGTCCTGATAGCGAACAAGGTGGCCCACCTCATGGGCGAGCAGGGGGTGTACAAGAAATGACCGCCGTGATCGACAAACCCGCGCGCAGGCCGAGCCGGTGGGCGGCCCCGCCCCGGCCGGTGTGGGAGGAGAAGCCCACCCGGACCGGACTCGCCGGCAAGGGCCTGGTCCTGCTCCTGGCCTGCCTGGCCATCGTGTTCCCGCTGTGGATCGTCGTCGTCACCAGCCTCTCCTCGCGCAAGGCCATCGACGAGGCCGGTGGACTGGTGATGATCCCGAAGGACATCACCTTCGTCGCCTACCAGGAACTGCTCAGCGGCGGCCAGGTCACCCGCGCCGCGCTCGTGAGCATCGGCATCACCCTCGTCGGCACCCTCTTCTCGATGGCGGTGTCGGTGCTGTGCGCCTACGGGCTGTCCCGCAGTGGCTCGCTGGGCCACCGCTGGATCCTCATGGTGCTGCTGGCCACGATGTTCTTCAGCGCGGGCCTCATCCCCACCTACCTGCTGGTGCAGTCCCTGGGCCTGATGGACAGCTATCTCGCGCTGATCCTGCCCAGCGCGATCAGCGTCTTCAACATCCTGGTGCTGCGCGGCTTCTTCATGGGCATCTCGCCGGAGCTGATCGACAGCGCCCGCATCGACGGCGCCGGTGACCTGCGCATCCTGTGGCGGATCGTGCTGCCGCTGTCCCGCGCGGTCGTCGCGGTGATCACCCTGTTCTACGCCGTCGGCTACTGGAGCGCCTGGTTCAACGCCTCCCTGTACCTGAACGACCAGGACATGCTGCCCCTGCAGAACGTGATGATCCAGCTCGTGCAGAAGCAGGAGGCGCCGGTCGGCCTCGGCCAGGCCATCAAGACCGGTGAACTCTCCGGCCTGGCCGTGCAGATGGCGGTCATGGTCATGGCCCTGCTGCCGGTGGCCGTGCTGTCGCCGTTCGTCCAGCGCCACTTCAAGAAGGGCATGCTGACCGGAGCGGTGAAGGGCTGACGTCCTCACCCCCGGACGCCCTCCTCCCCAGTCCCGTCGTGGCCGACCGCTCCTGACCAGCGGCCGGCCACGACGAACAGGTACGCCCCGCCCACCTCGGCCCCGAGCCGCACAGAACGAGGTATGTCATGCATGCGTCCGTGTCACGCAGCCCGAGCCGGCGTGCCCTTCTCGCCGGGACCGCGGCCGCCGCCGCGCTCACCGCCGTCCCCTTCGCGCCCGGGCGCGTGCACGCCGCCGAGGACACGGCGGACGCCCCCGAGGGCACGCCGGACGCCCCCGAGGGCACGCCGGACGCCCCCGCTTACCGCTGGCGCAACGTCGTCATCGGCGGCACCGGGTTCATCACCGGCGTCCTGTTCCATCCCCGCGTCCGCGGCCTCGCCTACGCCCGTACCGACATCGGCGGCGCCTACCGCTGGGACGACCGGGCCGCCCGCTGGACCCCGCTCCTGGACCACCTCGGCTGGGACGACTGGAACCTCCTCGGCGTCGAGGCGATGGCCGTCGACCCCGCCCACCCGGACCGGCTCTACCTGGCCTGCGGAACCTACGCCCAGGCCTGGGCGGGCAACGGCGCCATCCTGCGCTCCGACGACCGGGGCGCCACCTGGCGGCGCACCGACCTCACCGTGAAGCTCGGCGCCAACGAGGACGGCAGGGGCACCGGCGAGCGGCTCCTGGTCGACCCGCGCGACGGCGGCACCCTGTGGCTGGGCACCCGGCACGACGGCCTCTGGAAGTCGACGGACCGGGGCGCCACCTGGGCCCCCGCCCCCGGCTTCCCGGCCACCCCGACCGCCACCGGCCAGGGCGTCACCCTCCTCGTGGCCGCGGGCCGCACCCTCTACGCCGGCTGGGGCGACGCCGACGGCACCGCGCCGAACCTGTTCCGCACGACCGACGGCACCACCTGGCAGCCCGTCCCCGGGCAGCCTTCCGGCACCGCGGCCAGGGTCCCGATCCGCGCCGCGTACGACGCGCACACCCGCGAGCTGTACGTGACGTACGCCGACGCGCCCGGGCCCAACGGCCAGTCCACCGGCGGCGTGCACAAGCTGCGCACCGCGAACGGGCGGTGGACCGACGTCACGCCGGTCGAGCCGGGCGGTACCACAGGCGACGGCCCCGCCGACGGCTTCGGCTACGGCGGCGTCGCCGTCGACGCCCGCCGTCCCGGCACCGCCGTCGTCTCCACCAACAACCGCTGGGCGGCGGTCGACACCCTGTTCCGGACCACCGACGGCGGCCGTACCTGGACGTCCCTGAAGGACACCGCGGTCCTCGACGTGTCCGAGACGCCCTACCTCGAGTGGGGCGAGGGCCGCCCCAAGTTCGGCTGGTGGATCCAGGCCGTCGCCCTCGACCCCTTCGACTCCCGGCACATCGTCCACGGCACCGGCGCCACCCTCTACGGCACCCGTGACCTCAGGCACTGGGCCCCGCAGATCGGCGGCCTGGAGGAGACGTCGGTGACCCAGCTGATCTCGCCCCCGGCCGGGCGGGCGCACCTGCTCAGCGGGTCGCGGGACATCGGCGTCATGTACCACGAGCGGCTCACGGCGTCCCCGGCCGACGGCATGGCGACCAACCCGGTGTCCGGGTCGGCGACGGGACTCGCCCAGGCGGCGCGCAGGCCGGCGTACGTCGTCCGGGCGGGCTGGGGCGATCACGGCAACGGCGCCTACTCGCAGGACGGCGGACGGACCTGGGCGCCCTTCGCGGCGCAGCCCGGCATCGCCAAGGAGGCGCCGGGGCCGATCACCACCAACGCCGACGGCAGCGTCCTGCTGTGGTCCTTCGTGCACTGGGACGGCACGAAGCACCCGGCCCACCGCTCGGCGGACAACGGCACGACCTGGTCCGAGGTCCCCTCCTTCCCGAAGGGCGCCACGCCGGTCGCCGACCCGGTGGACCCCACGCTCCTCTACGCGTACGACACCGACACGGGAACGCTGCTCGCCAGCACCGACGGCGGCGGCTCCTTCACCGCCCGCGCCACCGGACTGCCCCTCGGCGACAGCCAGTTCAAGCTGGTGGCGGCGCCCGGCCGCAGCGGCGACCTGTGGCTGAGCACCAAGGGGAACGGCCTGCACCGCTCGACCGACGGCGGCGTCACCTTCACCCAGGTCGACAGCTGCTCGGCCTCCCACACCCTCGGTTTCGGCAAGGCCGCCGACGGCGCCGACTACCCGGCGATCTACCAGGTCGGCTCCACCGGGGCCGGCACCGCCGTCTACCGCTCCGACGACGAGGCGAAGAGCTGGACGCGGATCAACGACGACCACCACCAGTGGGGCTGGACCGGTGAGGTCATCACCGGCGACCCACGCATCCACGGCCGCGTCTACCTCGCCACCAACGGGCGCGGCATCCAGTACGGGGAGCCCAGGTAATGCCTAGTCTCGCGGACACGACCCGCAACCGCGTCCTCTTCGGAGGCGACTACAACCCCGAGCAGTGGCCGGAGGAGACCTGGCACGAGGACGTCCGGCTGATGAGGGAGGCCGGCGTCAACTCGGTCACCCTCGGCGTCTTCTCCTGGTCGAAACTCGAACCCCGCCCCGGCGTGCACGACTTCGGCTGGCTGGACCGCCTCATGGACCTGATGCACGCGAACGGCATCGGCGTCGTCCTCGCCACCCCCACCGCCTCGCCCCCGCCCTGGCTCGGCCGGCTGCACCCGGACACCCTGCCCCGCGACGAGGACGGCCGCACCGAGTGGTGGGGCGGACGGCAGCACTTCTCGCACTCCAGCGCCACCTACCGCCGGCACGCCGCCGCCATCACCGAGGCCCTGGCCGCCCGCTACGCCGGCCACCCCGCCCTCACCATGTGGCACATCAACAACGAGTACTGCACCTTCGACCACGGCGACGAGGCCGCCACCCGCTTCCGCCGCTGGCTCCAGGACCGGTACGGCACCCTCGACGCCCTCAACACCGCATGGGGCACCGCCTTCTGGAGCCAGGGCTACGGCGACTGGGAGGAGATCCTCCCGGCCCGCCGCACCCACTACCTGAAGAACCCCACCCAGGTCCTGGACTTCCGCCGCTTCACCTCCGACATGCTCCTGGAGTGCTTCACCGCCGAACGCGACATCGTCCGCCGCCACACCCCGCACCTCCCGGTCACCACCAACTTCATGCCGTTGTGGCAGGGACAGGACGCCTGGCGCTGGGCCGAGGAGGAGGACGTCGTCTCCGTCGACGTCTACCCCGACCCGCGCGACCCGCTCGGTGCCCAGCACGGCGCCCTGGTCCAGGACATGACCCGCTCCCAGGCGCGCGGCCCGTGGATGCTCATGGAGCAGGCGGCGGGACCGGTCAACTGGCGCGGCGCCAACCACCCCAAGCCGCGTGGCCTGAACCGCCTGTGGTCCCTGCAGGCCGTGGCACGCGGCGCGGACGCCGTCTGCTACTTCCAGTGGCGCCAGTCGAGGCAGGGCGCGGAGAAGTTCCACTCCGGCATGCTCGGCCACGCGGGGGAGCAGGGCCGTACGTACCAGGAGACCAAGCGGCTCGGCGCCGACCTGGCGAAGCTCGGCCCGCGGGTGGCGGACACCCACGTCACCGCCGACATCGCCGTCCTGCACGACTGGCACTCCTGGTGGGCCGGCACCCAGGACGGCCGCCCCTCCACCCGCTTCGACTACCCCGACGTCCTGCACGCCTGGCACCGGGCCCTGTGGGAGGCCCACCTCACCACCGACTTCGCCCACCCCCTGCACGACCTGACCCCGTACAAGGCGGTCGTCGTGCCCCAGCTCTACGCCCTCACGGACGCGGCGATCGACAACCTCCTCGCCTACGTCCAGGGCGGCGGCACCCTCGTCTGCGGCTTCCTCACCGGCGTCGCCGACGAGGACGACCGGGTCCGGCCCGGCGGCATGGACGCCCGGCTGCGCGAGCTGTTCGGCATCCGCACCCTGCACGAGTGGTGGCCCCTGGAGGCGGACGAGACGGCCGCCTGCGACGGCTTCCGGGGCACCCTCTGGTCGGAGGAGATCGAGCCCGACGGCACCGCCACCCGGACCGTCCCCTACAAGGGCGGCGAGCTGGACGGGCTCCCGGCCGTCCTGTGCAAGGGCCGTGCCTGGTACCTGTCGACCCTGCCGGAACCGGACGCGCTGCGCGACCTGCTCGCCCGTGTCGCCGCCGACGCGGGCGCCCGCCCGGTGCTCGACGGACTGCCGGCCGGTGTCGAGGCCGTACGCCGAGGTGACCTGCTGTTCCTCCTCAACCACGGCCGCGACCCGGTCACCGTGCCGGTTCCGGGCACCCGCCGCGACCTGCTGACCGACACGCCCGTCACCGACGGCGTCACCCTCGGCCGCTACGGCGTGGCGGTCCTCACGGAGCCGGCCGCATGACCACCGCGCCCGTGCACGGCACCTGGGAGCCCGAGCCCGCCGCCCGCTGGGAGGACGCCTTCCTGAGCGGCAACGGCCACCACGGCGCCCTCGTGTTCGGCGACCCGAACGTCGACCGGGTAGTCGTCACGCACCACACCCTCGTACGCCCGAACGGCGACGCCGCGAACCGCCGCCCACCCCGGCTCGCCGCAGAGCTCCCCGTTCTCCAGGACCGCATGCTGGCCGGCGACACGACCGCCGCCGAGGGCTTCACCGACGGCCGCCCACTGCAATGGGTGCGGCCCTTCCACCCGGCCTTCCAACTGCGCCTGAACAGACCACCCGGCGACGACCGCGCCGCCTACCGCCGCTCGGTCGACTTCACCACCGGCGAGACGACCGCCGTCTGCGGAACCTGGACCAGCCGCGTCTTCGTCTCCCGCGCCGACGACGTGATCGTCCAGCACATCACCGCCCCGCACCTCACCCTCGACCTGTCCCTCGACCCCCGCCTCCCCGGCGCCCCCGACGGGCTCGGCGTCGGCCACGGCGCCGTCCTCACCCCCGAGGGCGCCCTGCTCAGCCTGCGCGCCCGCTACCCGGGCAGCGACCTCGCCTACACCGGCGTCACCGTGGTCGCCGTCACCGGCGGCACCACGAGACTGGCCCCGCCCGGCGTGCTCGTCGAGGACGCCACGGAGGTACTGCTCCTCACCCGGGTACGCCGGCACACCGGCGAGCTGGACGTGGTCACCGAGGGCCGTGCCCTGCGCGACCTGCCGGGCGGGACGTCGTACGAGGACCTCCTCGGCCGCCACCTCGCCCACCACCGCACCGCCTACGACCGCGTCACCCTCGACCTCGCCGCCGACCCCGCCGAACGCGGACTGCCGGGCTCGGTCCTGCTCGGGCGTCCCCGCAGCGCGGCCCTCCTGGAGCGGCTCTTCGCCGCCGGCCGCTACCACCTGCTCTCCGCCAGCGGCCTGCTCCCACCCCGGCTGACCGGTCTGTGGACCGGCGACTGGAACACCGCCTGGTCCGGGGCGTTCACCACCAACGCCAACCTCAACCTCCAGACCGCCTCCGCCGCGGCGGCGGCCCTGCCCGAGGTCACCGAGGCGCACGCCGCCCTGGTCCACCGGCAGCTGCCCGACTGGCGGGACAACGCCCGCGCGATCTTCGGCACCCGGGGCGTCGTCGCGCCCTCGCACACCGACGGCGAGTGCGGGCACACGTACCACTTCAGCCGCGAGTACCCCCTGCACCTGTGGACGGCCGGCGCCGACTGGCTGCTCAAACCCCTCCTCGACCACGACGACACCCGCGGCGCTCCCGACCCCCGCACCGTCGCCGTCCTCGCCGAGGTCGCCCTGTTCTACGAGGACTTCCTGACCCGCACCGACGCGGACGGCCACCTGGTCGTCGTCCCCTCCTACTCGCCCGAGAACCGCCCCGCGAACGCCGGTTGGGGCACGCTCAACGCGGCCATGGACCTCTCCGCCGCCCGGCACGCCCTGCTGACCGCCGCCGACCACCACCCCGAGCACGCCGACCGCTGGCGCGCTCTGGCCGACCGCCTCCCACCGCACCGGATCAACGCCGACGGCGCCCTCGCGGAATGGGCCCGGCCCGGCCTGGAGGACACCTACGACCACCGCCACCTCAGCCACCTCTACGGCGTCTGGCCGCTGGACGAGATCAACCCCTACGACACCCCCGGCCTGGCCCGGGCCGCCCACCGGGCCCTCGAACTGCGCGGCGCCGAGAACGACTCCGCGCACGGCCACCTCCACCACGCCCTGGTCGCCGCCCGGCTCAGGGACGGGGCCCGGGTCGCCCACGCACTCGGCCAGGTGCTCGACGGCGACTTCTTCCACGCCTCCCTGATGAGCGCGCACTACCCCCGCCGCGACGTCTACAACGCCGACGCCGCCCACGCCCTCCCGGCCGTGCTCATCGAGATGCTCGTGCAGTCCACCCCCGACCGGCTGGTCCTGCTGCCCGCCCTCCCCGCGTCCTGCCCGCAGGGCGAACTCCGCGGCGTACGCACCCGGTTCGGGGCGGAGCTCGACCTCACCTGGACGCCCGACGGCCACGCGACGGCCGTCCTGCGCCCCGGCCGCACGCACCGCGTCGAACTCCGGACCTCCTCCGGCGGCGAGCCGCTCGACCTCGTCGCCGGAGAGGAACGCGTCATCAGCCTCAAGACGCGGTAGCACCCGCGCACCTCTCCCGGAGGGCCAGCGGCGGCGACCCGCCGCACCACGGCCGAAGGGGCCGGTCCCGCCCGGGACCGGCCCCTCCGCTCACCCCTCGTCCGGTACGACCGGCAACCGGGCGCCGTCCCGCAGGAACAGCGGGATCCGTTCCAGCGGCGCGTCCACCGTCACGGCCGCCCCGCCCTCGTACGTCTCACCCGTCCACGCGTCCGTCCAGCGCGCGCCCGCCGGGAGGTGGACCGTGCGGACCGTGGCGCCCGCCGTCAGGACCGGCGCGACCAGCAGATCCCGCCCGAAGAGGTAGGCGTCGTCCACCGGCCAGGCCGCCGGGTCGTCGGGGAACTCCAGGAACAGCGGCCGCATCACCGGCAGCCCCTCCTCGTGCGCCTCGCGCATGACGTCCAGGACGTACGGCTTCAGCCGCTCGCGCAGACGCAGGTAGCTCTCCAGGATCGGATACGCCTCCTCGCCGTACGACCACACCTCGTTCGGACCGCCGGTCATGTCCGGTCCCAGCGGCATGCCCGGGTCGCGGAAGCCGTGCAGACGCATCAGCGGGGACAGCGCGCCGAACTGGAACCAGCGGATCATCACCTCGCGGTACGCCGGGTCGTCCGGGTCGCCGCCGTGGAAGCCGCCGATGTCCGTGTTCCACCAGGGGATGCCCGACAGGGCGGTGTTCAGACCCGCCGCGATCTGCCGGCGCAGGGTCGCGAAGTCGGTGCCGATGTCCCCGGACCACAGCGCGGCGCCGTGGCGCTGACTGCCCGCCCACGCCGAGCGGTTGAGGGTGATCACCTCGTCCACGCCGGCGGCGCGCAGCCCCTCGTCGAAGGCGCGGGAGTTCTCGGCCGGGTACAGGTTGCCGACCTCCAGGCCCGGCCCCGCCCAGTAGCGCAGGTTCTCGGGGAAGCCGGGCTTGAGCTCCGGCTCGCAGGCGTCGAGCCAGAAGGCGGTGATGCCGTACGGGTCGAGGTAGTTCTCCTTGACCCTGGACCACACGAACGCGCGGGCCTCGGGGTTGGTGGCGTCGTAGAAGGCCACCTGGACCGTCGACGCCACCTCCTTGTCCGGCCAGTCCGCGTGCGCCATCGGGCCGTACTGCGTGCCGATGAAGTGGCCGCGCTGCTCCATCACCGGGTGGTTCTCGCTCAGCGGGGACACCGACGGCCAGACGCTGACCACCAGTTTGATGCCCAGCTCGTCCAGCTCGCGGACCATCGCCGCCGGGTCCGGCCACTCCTTCGGGTCGAACTTCCACTCGCCCAGGTGCGTCCAGTGGAAGAAGTCGCAGACGATCGCGTCGATCGGCAGGCCCCGGCGCTTGTACTCGCGGGCCACGGCGAGGAGTTCGTCCTGCGTGCGGTAGCGCAGCTTGCACTGCCAGAAGCCCGCCGCCCAGGCCGGCAGCATCGGCGTACGGCCGGTCACGGCGCTGTAGCGGCGCTGCGCGTCGGCCGGGGCGCCCGCGGTGATCCAGTAGTCGATCTGGCGGGCCGAGTCGGCGACCCAGCGGGTGCCGTTGTGGGCCAGCTCCACGCGGCCGATCGCCGGGTTGTTCCACAGCAGCGTGTAGCCGCGGCTGGAGGTGAGGACCGGGATGGAGACCTCGGCGTTGCGCTGGACCAGGTCCACGACCAGGCCCTTCTGGTCGAGGCGGCCGTGCTGGTGCTGGCCGAGGCCGTAGAGCTTCTCGTCGTCGTAGGCGGCGAACCGCTGCTCCAGCCGGTGGTAGCCGTTGCCGACCGCCGTGTACAGGCGCGGGCCGGGCCACCAGAAGTGGCCGCGTTCCTCGGCGAGCAGTTCGCCGCCGTCGGCGGACCGTACGAAGCGCACCTGCCCCTCGGGGTCGACCTGCACGGTCAGCGCCCCGACGGTCAGGGAGCCGTGCCCGTCCTCGATCTTGACGGTGCTCTCGGTCGCCGGGGCCCGGTGCAGCAGGGCACCGGGCAGCCCTTCCACTATCGGGCCGCCGAGCCGGGCCCAGACCCGGACCGCGTCCGGCCCCCACGGCTCGATCCGGACGGTCTCCTGACGGCCGCTCCACTCCAGCGCGCCGTCCCGTTCGCGGAACGTGCCGACGGTGGGGGAGGACTGGGCGAGGCTGACCTTGGGCTGTGTCTCGGCAGGCTGGTTCATGAGGCAGGCTCCTGGGGGAGTGCGGACATGGCGGTGCCCTGGCACGGGCCGAGCGGTGATGAAGGGGTCTGCGGGACTGGCGGGACTGGCAGGTCCGGAGGGACGAGGGGGCCAGGGGGAACTAGTGCCGCGGCAGGCAACGTTTGCCCGGTAAGGAGCGGCGTCCGGTGCGTGCTCTCGGCGTGCCGGCCGGAAGCCCTCGTACTGGACGTACTCGGGCTTTCGGCCGGTGCGGCGAGAGTGCGTGCCGGGCGTCGCGACGGGGCGAACGTTGCCTGTTGCGGCACTAGCGGTAGTGGTGGGCCGGCGGTATCAGCGGGGCCGACGGGACGAGGAGGCCGAGCGGACGAGGAAGTCAGCGGACGAGGAAGTCAGCGGGACGAGGAGTTCCGGCGGGCCGAGGCGGGCCGGCGGGAGTGGGGAAGGGCGCGACCGGGGGAAAGGGCGGGACTGCGGGAACGGCGGTCTACGACCGGACGGGCGCGGGTCCCGAACTCGCGCGGACCGTCAGCTCCGGCGCGAGCAGCACGACCTCGTCGCTCCCGCGACCGTCGAGCTTGGCGACGAGCTGCTCCACGGCATGCCGGCCCATCTCCTGTGCGGGCACGGCGACCGACGTGAGCCGCACCGAGGCCTGGGTGGCGACCTGCTCGGGGCAGACCGCGACCACCGACACGTCCTCGGGCACGGCCCGGCCCTGCTGGCGCAGCAGGGCGAGCAGCGGCTCGACCGCCGACTCGTTCTGGACGACGAACCCCGTGGTGCCCGGGCGTTCGTCGAAGACGCGGGCGAGGGTCGCGGCCATCGCGTCGTACCCGCCCTCGCAGGGGCGGTGCAGCAGCCGCAGCTCCAGCTCCCGCGCGCGGGTGCGCAGCCCGTCCAGGGTGCGCTCGGCGAACCCGGTGTGCCGTTCGTAGACCGCCGGCGCCTCGCCGATGACGGCGATGTCGCGGTGCCCCAGGTTCGCCAGGTGTTCCACACAGAGCGCGCCGGTCGCTCTGAAGTCGAGGTCGACGCAGGTCAGACCGGTGGTGTCGGCGGGCAGGCCGATCAGCACGGACGGCTGGTCGGTCCCGCGCAGCAGCGGCAGGCGCTCGTCGTCGAGTTCGACGTCCATCAGGATCATCGCGTCCGCGAGCCCGCTGCCGGTGACGCGGCGCACCGCGTCGGGGCCCTCCTCGCCGGTGAGCAGCAGGATGTCGTACCCGTGGGTGCGCGCGCTGGTCGCGACCGCGATGGCGATCTCCATCATCACCGGCACGTACATGTCCGTGCGCAGCGGGATCATCAGCGCGATGATGTTCGACCTGTTGCTGGCCAGGGCCCGGGCACCCGCGTTCGGGTGGTAGCCGAGCTCTCGGATACTCTCCTCGACCCGCTGGCGGGTGGTGGTGGAGATGGACCGCTTGCCGCTGAGGACATAGCTCACCGTGCTCGCCGATACTCCGGCGTGCTGGGCGACCTCGGCGAGGGTGACCATCCAGCTCTCCAAGCTTTGTGAAGCGCTTCGACAGCGCGCGGGGTGGACAAAGGCGGGTGAGGGTGGTTCGACAGTAGCCCCAGCGAGGGTGGGTGTCCATAGGTTGTCGAAGCGCTTCGACAGCTTTCTGATCGCCGACCGGGCGCCGCTCCCGACGCCCGCTCCCGCCGCGCCGCCGATCGGCCGAACGGCCGCACGAAGGGTGGTGGGACGGTGGCGAATCGGGTACATACGATCGGGTAGCGCCGACTAGTAACGTACGCCCGTAAGTTCGCACATGTCGATCTTTCCGGGAGCCCCCGAACCCCTATTCGCGGCGAGGTGAGCCTCATGTCCGCACCAACCACCCCCTCCTCTTCCTCCTCCCGACCCACCGTCACCGAACGTGAGGCCCGCCAGGTCGCGGAGGCGGCCCGGGAACAGGACTGGCGCAAGCCCAGCTTCGCCAAGGAGCTGTTCCTCGGCCGCTTCCGCCTCGACCTCATCCACCCCCACCCGGTCCCCGCCGACGAGGACGGCCGGCGCGGCGAGGAGTTCCTCGCCAAGCTGCGCGACTTCTGCGAGACGAAGATCGACGGGGCCGTGATCGAGCGCGACGCACGGATCCCGGACGAGGTGATCACCGGGCTGAAGGAGCTCGGCGCCTTCGGCATGAAGATCGACACCAAGTACGGCGGTCTCGGCCTCACCCAGGTCTACTACAACAAGGCCCTCGCCCTGGTCGGATCCGCGAATCCCGCGATCGGCGCGCTGCTCTCCGCCCACCAGTCGATCGGTGTGCCGCAGCCGCTCAAGATGTTCGGCACCCAGGAGCAGAAGGACACGTTCCTGCCGCGCTGCGCCCGCACCGACATCTCCGCGTTCCTGCTGACCGAACCGGACGTCGGCTCCGACCCGGCGCGCCTGGCGACGGCCGCCGTCCCGGACGGGGACGACTACGTCCTCGACGGGGTGAAGCTGTGGACGACCAACGGCGTCGTCGCCGACCTGCTCGTCGTCATGGCGAGGGTGCCGAAGTCGGAGGGCCACAAGGGCGGCATCACCGCCTTCGTCGTGGAGGCCGCCTCGGAGGGCGTCACGGTCGAGAACCGCAACGCCTTCATGGGCCTGCGCGGCCTGGAGAACGGCGTCACCCGCTTCCACCGGGTGCGCGTCCCGGCGGCGAACCGCATCGGCCCCGAGGGGGCCGGCCTGAAGATCGCCCTGACCACCCTGAACACCGGCCGCCTCTCACTCCCCGCGATGTGCGTCGGCGCCGGCAAGTGGTGTCTGAAGATCGCCCGCGAGTGGTCGGCGGTGCGCGAGCAGTGGGGCAAGCCGGTCGCACTGCACGAGGCGGTCGGCTCGAAGATCGCGTTCATCGCGGCGACGACCTTCGCGCTGGAGGCCGTACTGGACCTGTCCTCCCAGATGGCCGACGAGGACCGCAACGACATCCGCATCGAGGCCGCCCTCGCCAAGCTCTACGGCTCCGAGATGGCCTGCCTGATGGCCGACCACCTGGTCCAGATCCGCGGCGGCCGGGGCTTCGAGACGGCGGCGTCGCTGGAGGCCCGCGGCGAGCGCGCGGTGCCCGCCGAGCAGATCCTGCGCGACCTGCGCATCAACCGGATCTTCGAGGGCTCCACGGAGATCATGCACCTGCTCATCGCGCGCGAGGCCGTCGACGCCCACCTCTCGGTCGCCGGCGACCTGATCGACCCCGACAAGACCCTGTCCGACAAGGCGCGGGCGGGCGCGCAGGCGGGCGTCTTCTACGCCAAGTGGCTGCCGAAGCTCGTCGCGGGACCGGGGCAACTCCCGCGCTCCTACGCCGAGTTCCACCCGTCCGGCCACCCCGACCTGTCCGGGCACCTGCGCTACGTCGAACGCACCGCCCGCAAGCTCGCCCGCTCCACCTTCTACGCCATGTCCCGCTGGCAGGGCCGGATGGAGACCAAGCAGGGCTTCCTCGGCCGCGTCGTCGACATCGGCGCGGAGCTGTTCGCGATGAGCGCCGCCTGCGTCCGCGCCGAGCATCTGCGCACCAAGGGCGACCACGGCCGCGAGGCCTACCAGCTCGCCGACGCCTTCTGCCGCCAGGCCCGCCTCCGCGTCGAGGAGCTCTTCGGCCGCCTGTGGACCAACACCGACGACGTCGACCGCAAGGTCGTCAAGGGCGTACTGGGCGGCGCGTACGAGTGGCTGGAACATGGCGTCGTCGACCCGTCCGGCAACGGCCCGTGGATCGCGGACGCGACCCCGGGCCCCTCACAGCGCGAGAACGTGCACCGCCCCATCAGGTGAACCCGAACCCCCGGCACACCCTTCCGCCCGCCCGCCCCGGCGGACGCCGGTTCCGCTCGGCCGGCCCGTCGGGCGGCCCGTCACACCGGACCGCCCGGCCCGTACCGTCCAAGAGGGCGGAGCCCCGCCCGGCCGGCGAGCCGCGGCGGTCGGGGCTCGCCCCCGCTGGCCCCGGCGTTCCACCCAGGTCAGGGCCCCTGACTCCCCGGCGAGGGACGCGCTGTCCCCCTGGAGGGCCGTTGCGGCCACAATGGGGGGATGAGCGACAGTCCAGCCCCCCTCGCCGACCCGCACCTCGTTTACGACCCGGTGGCGGGCGACGGCCCCAAGGACGTGGTGATCCTCGGGTCCACCGGGTCGATCGGGACCCAGGCCATCGACCTCGTGCTGCGCAACCCCGACCGCTTCCGGGTGACCGGCCTGTCCGCCAACGGCGGCCGGGTCGCCCTCCTCGCCGAGCAGGCGTACCGGCTGAAGGCGCGGACTGTCGCCGTCGCCCGCGAGGATGTCGTACCGGCGCTGCGCGAGGCGCTCGCCGGTCAGTACGGTACCGGGGAGCCGCTCCCCGAGATCCTCGCCGGACCGGAGGCGGCCACGCAGCTCGCCGCCTCCGACTGCCACACCGTCCTCAACGGCATCACCGGCTCCATCGGGCTCGCCCCGACCCTGGCCGCCCTGGAGGCGGGCCGCACCCTCGCGCTCGCCAACAAGGAATCGCTCATCGTCGGCGGTCCGCTGGTCAAGGCCCTCGCCAAGCCCGGACAGATCATCCCGGTCGACTCCGAGCACGCCGCCCTCTTCCAGGCGCTCGCCGCAGGCACCCGTGCCGACGTGCGCAAACTGGTCGTCACCGCCTCCGGCGGCCCCTTCCGTGGCCGGACCAAGGAGCAGCTGGCGAGCGTCACCGTCGAGGACGCCCTCGCCCACCCCACCTGGGCCATGGGCCCGGTGATCACGATCAACTCCGCCACCCTCGTCAACAAGGGCCTGGAGGTGATCGAGGCGCACCTGCTCTACGACATTCCCTTCGACCGCATCGAGGTCGTCGTGCACCCGCAGTCGTACGTCCACTCGATGGTCGAGTTCACGGACGGATCGACCCTGGCCCACGCCACGCCCCCCGACATGGGTGGGCCCATCGCCGTCGGCCTCGGCTGGCCCGAACGCGTCCCCGACGCCGCCCCCGCCTTCGACTGGAGCAGGGCCTCGACCTGGGAGTTCTTCCCGCTCGACAACGAGGCCTTCCCCTCGGTGAACCTGGCCCGCCACGTCGGGGAGCTCGCGGGCACGGCCCCGGCGGTGTTCAATGCCGCCAACGAGGAGTGCGTCGAGGCGTTCCGCTCCGGCGCGCTGCCGTATCTCGGGATCATGGAAACCGTCACGCGGGTGGTCGAGGAACACGGCACCCCCCGTACGGGAACCTCGCTCACCGTCGCGGACGTCCTCGAAGCGGAGACCTGGGCCCGCGCCCGGGCCCGGGAACTGGCGGCACAGACGGCGGAGGCCCGTGCATGACGACCCTGATGTTCATCCTCGGCATAGTCCTCTTCGCGGTCGGCCTGCTGTTCTCCATCGCCTGGCACGAGCTGGGCCATCTGTCCACGGCCAAGCTCTTCGGCATCCGCGTGCCCCAGTACATGGTCGGCTTCGGGCCGACGATCTTCTCGCGGAAGAAGGGCGAGACCGAGTACGGGATCAAGGCCATCCCGTTCGGCGGCTACATCCGCATGATCGGCATGTTCCCGCCCGGCGCCGACGGCCGGCTGGAGGCCCGCTCCACCTCGCCCTGGCGCGGCATGATCGAGGACGCCCGCTCGGCGGCCTTCGAGGAACTGCAGCCGGGTGACGAGAAGCGCCTGTTCTACACGCGCAAGCCGTGGAAACGGGTCATCGTGATGTTCGCGGGCCCGTTCATGAACCTCGTCCTCGCGGTGGTGCTGTTCCTCACCGTCCTGATGGGCTTCGGCATCTCGCAGCAGACCACCACCGTCAGCTCCGTCTCCCAGTGCGTCATCTCGCAGAGCGAGAACCGCGACGACTGCGCCAAGTCCGACCCGGCCTCCCCCGCCGCGGCGGCCGGCCTCAAGGCGGGCGACAAGATCGTCTCCTTCGACGGGGTGCGCACCGACGACTGGGACAAGCTGTCCGACCTGATCCGCGCCAACCCCGGCGAGGACGTCCCGGTCGTCGTCGACCGCAAGGGCGAGCAGGTCACACTGCACGCGACGATCGCCACCAACCAGGTCGCGAAGAAGGACTCCCACGGACAGATCGTCGAGGGCGAGTACGTCACGGCGGGCTTCCTCGGCTTCAGCGCCGCCACCGGCGTGGTGAAGCAGGACTTCGGCCAGTCCGTGACCTGGATGGGCGACCGGATCGGCGACGCCGTCGACTCCCTCGCCGCACTGCCCAGCAAGATCCCCGCCCTGTGGGACGCGGCCTTCGGTGACGGACCGCGCGAGGCCGACTCCCCGATGGGCGTCGTCGGCGCCGCCCGCGTCGGCGGCGAGATCACCACCCTGGACATCCCGCCCACCCAGCAGCTGGCGATGTTCGTCATGCTGGTGGCCGGCTTCAACCTCTCCCTGTTCCTCTTCAACATGCTCCCGCTGCTGCCGCTCGACGGCGGCCACATCGCGGGCGCGCTGTGGGAGTCGCTGCGCCGGGGCACGGCCAAGGTGCTGCGCCGCCCGGACCCGGGCCCGTTCGACGTGGCGAAGCTGATGCCGGTGGCGTATGTGGTGGCGGGCGTCTTCGTCTGCTTCACGCTGCTCGTCCTGGTGGCGGACGTCGTCAATCCGGTACGGATCAGCTGACGGCACCGGCGCCCGCGTTCATCCGATGAGAAGCCCGATCCGGAGAGCATGTCCCTCCGGGGCGGGCTTCACGCCCCGCACCCCCCAGATGGACGCCAAAGGATGCATCTCCCGGACGCGGGGTGCCGGGCGTTCACGCGCGTACCGTAATCTCGAAGGCCGGAGCCCGCCGCTGTAACGGGGCCGGACTTGAACCACGACTTGGGGTTGCACAGCAGATGACTGCGATTTCTCTCGGCATGCCGTCCGTTCCGACCACGCTCGCCGAACGCCGCAAGAGCCGGAAGATCCAGGTCGGGTCGGTGGCGGTGGGCGGTGACGCGCCCGTGTCGGTGCAGTCCATGACCACGACCCGTACGTCCGACATCGGCGCGACGCTCCAGCAGATCGCGGAGCTGACGGCTTCCGGCTGCCAGATCGTGCGGGTGGCCTGCCCCACCCAGGACGACGCCGATGCCCTCGCGGTGATCGCGAAGAAGTCGCAGATCCCGGTGATCGCCGACATCCACTTCCAGCCGAAGTACGTCTTCGCCGCGATCGAGGCCGGCTGCGCCGCGGTCCGCGTGAACCCCGGCAACATCAAGCAGTTCGACGACAAGGTCAGGGAGATCGCCAAGGCGGCGAAGGACCACGGCACCCCGATCCGCATCGGCGTGAACGCGGGCTCGCTGGACCGGCGCCTGCTCCAGAAGTACGGCAGGGCGACCCCCGAGGCACTGGCCGAGTCCGCCCTGTGGGAGGCGTCCCTCTTCGAGGAGCACGACTTCCGGGACATCAAGATCTCCGTCAAGCACAACGACCCGGTCGTGATGGTCGAGGCCTACCGACAGCTCGCCGCCCAGTGCGACTACCCGCTGCACCTCGGTGTCACCGAGGCCGGCCCCGCGTTCCAGGGCACCATCAAGTCGGCCGTCGCCTTCGGCGCGCTGCTGTCCCAGGGCATCGGTGACACCATCCGCGTCTCCCTGTCGGCCCCGCCGGTCGAGGAGGTCAAGGTCGGCATCCAGATCCTGGAGTCGCTGAACCTGCGCCAGCGCGGCCTGGAGATCGTCTCCTGCCCCTCCTGCGGCCGCGCCCAGGTCGACGTCTACAAGCTGGCCGAGGAGGTCACCGCCGGCCTGGAGGGCATGGACGTCCCGCTGCGCGTCGCCGTCATGGGCTGCGTCGTCAACGGTCCCGGCGAGGCCCGCGAGGCCGACCTCGGCGTAGCCTCCGGCAACGGCAAGGGCCAGATCTTCGTCAAGGGCGAGGTCATCAAGACCGTTCCCGAGTCGAAGATCGTGGAGACGCTCATCGAAGAGGCCATGAAGCTCGCCGAGCAGATGGAGAAGGACGGGGTCCCCTCCGGCGAGCCGTCGGTCGCCGTCGCGGGCTGACCGCCGGCCCGGCCATCGCGCCGCCCCAGGGGGGGCGGCGCGGCACATTTTCGGCAGGTACAGTGCGGAGATCAGCAGATCTCAGGGTGAGGCCCCCGCACGTGTTGACGCAGACCACCTCCCGCGTGCTCGAACCGAGCGACCTGGACGCCGCGCTCGCCGTCCTCGACCGCGAGCCGGTCGCCAACGCCTTCGTCACCGCCAGGGTCCAGGTCGCCGGCCTCGACCCGTGGCGGCTCGGCGGCGAGATGTGGGGCTGGTACGAGCACGGCATGCTGACGTCCCTGTGCTACGCGGGCGCCAACCTCGTCCCCATCTGCGCCACCCCGCGGGCCGTCCGCGCCTTCGCCGACCGCGCCCGGCGGGCCGGCCGCCGCTGCTCCTCGATCGTGGGCCCCGCCGAGTCCACCGCCCAGCTCTGGCGGCTCCTCGAACCGGGCTGGGGCCCGGCCCGCGAGGTCCGCACCAGGCAGCCCCTCATGGTCACCGGCCGCATGCCCACCGGCATAGCCCCGGACCCCTACGTCCGCCGCGTCCGCAAGGACGAGATGGAGCGGATCATGCCGGCCTGCGTGGCGATGTTCACCGAGGAGGTCGGCGTATCCCCACTGGCAGGCGACGGCGGCCTGCTCTACCAGGCCCGGGTCGCCGAACTCGTCGGCGCCGGCCGCTCCTTCGCCCGCTTCGACACCGACGGCAAGGTCGTCTTCAAGGCCGAGATCGGGGCCGCCACCGACCGCGCCTGCCAGATCCAGGGCGTCTGGGTGGCCCCCGAGTACCGGGGCAGGGGCCTCGCGGCACCGGGAATGGCGGCGGTCCTGCGCTACGCCCTGGCCGACATCGCCCCGGTGGCGAGCCTGTACGTGAACGACTTCAACACGGCGGCGAGAAGGACGTACCTGCGGGTGGGCTTCCAAGAGGTCGGCGCCTTCATGAGCGTCCTGTTCTGACCTCGACCGCGTCCCATTCCGTGATCGCCGGTGGAGCAACGGACCTCAGGGGCTGCGCGACCGGCCACCCGGAAACGGCCCTCGGCACACGCCGGCATCCCCCCTGTAGGCTCCCCGGCATGGACCTCGTCATCGGCCCCTTGGACCTGCCAGCCCACGTCGACGAGGCCCTTGCCGTCCAAGCCGCCGCCTTCGGCCTCGGCCCCGACGAGGTGGCCGTCCGCCGCCAGATCGTCCTGCGCCACATGACCCACCCCGGTGCCCGCGCCCTCGGCGCCACCACTCCCGGAGGGGACCTCGTCGGCTTCGTCTACGGCATGCCCAACGACCGCACCCACTGGTGGTCCACCGTGGTCGAGCCCTACCTCCGCGCCCAGGGCAACGACGCCTGGCTCGACGACTCCTTCGTCATCACCGAACTCCACGTCCACCCGGCCCACCAGAACCGGGGAGCGGGCCGCAGCCTGA
Source organism: Streptomyces lancefieldiae (assembly GCF_031845825.1). Lineage (NCBI taxonomy): Bacteria > Bacillati > Actinomycetota > Actinomycetes > Kitasatosporales > Streptomycetaceae > Streptomyces > Streptomyces lancefieldiae. The sequence goes on from NZ_JAVRFH010000003.1 coordinate 264,174, forward strand.
TCACCACGATCACCGACAGCGCCGCCGAACCCCGCTCGATCCTCTCCGCCATCGACACCGAGAGCCCCGCCCGCGGCCTGTACCGCTCCCTCGGCTACCACGATCTCGCCCGCCGGGTCCTCTTCCCCAGCGCCCCGAAGCCGTACGCCGTGATGGGCGCCACCCTCCCGCTGCGGCGGCCCTCTCACGGGAGCACCGGGCAGGGCCCCGCCGGGCCATAACCGATTTCCGCCGGGATGGACCACCCGGCTAACCTCCTGCCATTACCCTCCCCCACTCTCGGCTTCGCCCGGGCGGGGGGACCCCCGTCAGCAGGAGATACGAGAACCATGGCCAACGCACCGGTCCAGCGCATGTCGAAGTTGATGGCGAAGACGCTGCGCGACGACCCGGCGGACGCCGAGGTCCTCAGCCACAAGCTGCTGGTCCGCGCCGGCTACGTGCGCCGCACCGCCGCCGGCCTCTGGAGCTGGCTGCCGCTCGGCAAGAAGGTCCTCGGCAACATCGAGCGCATCGTCCGCGAGGAGATGGACGCCATCGGCGCCCAGGAGGTCCAGCTCCCCGCCCTGCTGCCGCGCGAGCCGTACGAGGCGACCGGCCGCTGGGAGGAGTACGGCCCCGAGCTGTTCCGCCTCCAGGACCGCAAGGGCGGCGACTACCTCCTCGGCCCCACCCACGAGGAGATCTTCACCCTGCTGGTGAAGGACCAGGCGTCCTCCTACAAGGACCTGCCGGTCATCCTGTACCAGATCCAGAACAAGTACCGCGACGAGGCCCGCCCCCGGGCCGGTATCCTGCGCGGCCGCGAGTTCCTCATGAAGGACTCCTACTCCTTCGACGTCGCCGACGAGGGCCTCGCCGAGTCCTACGCCCTGCACCGCGCCGCCTACCAGCGCATCTTCGAGCGCCTCGGCCTCGACTACCGCATCTGCGCGGCCACCGCCGGCGCGATGGGCGGCTCCAAGTCCGAGGAGTTCCTCGCCCCGGCCGAGGCCGGCGAGGACACCTTCGCGGACTGCCCGAACTGCGACTTCGCCGCCAACACCGAGGCGATCACCTACGCGCTCCAGCCGGTGGACGCGGCCGGCGTGCCCGCCGCCGAGGACATCCCGACCCCCGACACCCCCACCATCGAGTCCCTGGCCGCCTCCCTCGGCGTCCCCGCCTCCGCGACCCTGAAGAACCTGCTCGTCAAGGTCGACGGCGAGATCGTCGCCGTGGGCGTGCCCGGGGACCGCGAGGTCGACATGGACAAGGTCGAGGCGCACTTCGCCCCGGCCGCCGTCGAGCTGGTCACCGCCGAGGACTTCGTGGGCCGTCCCGACCTGGTCCGCGGCTATGTCGGTCCGCAGGGCCTGGGCGACAAGGTCAAGTACATCGCCGACCCGCGCGTGGCGCCGGGCACGGCGTGGATCACGGGCGCCAACAAGGAGCACACGCACGCCAAGAACGTCGTGGCGGGCCGTGACTTCGAGGTCGAGGAGTACGTCGACGTCGTCGTGGTCCGGGAGGGCGACCCCTGCCCGAAGTGCGGCACCGGCCTCAAGCTGGACCGCGCCATCGAGATCGGCCACATCTTCCAGCTCGGCCGCAAGTACACCGATGCCCTCAAGCTCGACGTCCTCGGCCAGAACGGCAAGCCGGCCCGCGTCACCATGGGCTCCTACGGCATCGGCGTCTCCCGCGCGGTCGCCGCCCTCGCCGAGCAGCACGCCGACGACAAGGGCCTCGTCTGGTCCAAGGAGGTCGCCCCGGCCGACGTCCACGTCGTCGCCGCCGGCAAGGCCCTCCAGACCGAGCTGGCCCTCGAGGTCTCCGACAAGCTGGCCGCCGCCGGCGTCCGCGTCCTGGTCGACGACCGGGCCGGGGTCTCCCCGGGCGTGAAGTTCACGGACGCCGAACTGATCGGCGTACCCCAGATCCTGGTCGCCGGGCGCCGCTCCGCCGAAGGCGTGGTCGAACTGAAGGACCGCCGCACCGGCGAGCGCGAGGAAGTGACGGTCGAGGAGGCCATCAGCCGCCTCACGGCCTGACACGCTGCCACACCGCAGGGGGCGCCCACGTCCGACGGGCGCCCCCTGCGCGGCGTGTTGCCGGGTGGCGCGGGGCCGTGGGTGGTGGCCCGGCCGACCCGGCAGGGGACGACGGCGGGACAAAGGGGTGGCCGGCGCCACCCGCGACGCGAACGGCGTCGGCGGCGTGCCCCACCAGCGGCTGCCCCGATGTCACAGCGTCACAGCCGGCGGGCGCCGGCGTGTCCTACAGCCAGCCCGCGAACTCCAGCAGCAGCTCCGCGTCCCGCTCCCGGCCCACCCGGCGGGCCCGCACCCCCGATTCGACGGCGCGGAACAGGGTCCAGCCGCGCAGCCGCTCCTGGTCGACCTCCAGCGACTCCGCGAGCCGCTTGACGCGACGCCGGGTCGTCGACGCGCCCGACGGCTGGGCGATGAGGTCCTCCACCCGGTCCCGCACCAGCCGCGCGAGGTCGAAGGCGCTCTCACCGACCACCGGGTCGGGCCCCACCGCCAGCCACGGCATCCGGTCCCCGGCGAGCACCTTGCTCTGGCGGAACGTGCCGTGCAGGAGCCGCTGTTCGGACGGCGCGGCCAGCAGTGCCTCGCGGGCGGCGAGCGCCGCGTCGACCAGCGGCGCCACCTCGGGGTCGGTCACCGCGCCCGCCCGCATGGCCTCGGCCTGCCGCCCGGTCCGCTCGGCGACGGTCTCGAAGGGATGCCCGGCGGGCGGCTCCACCCACAGCCGCCGCAGCGTGCCCGCCGCCTCCAGCAACGCCTTCGACTCCGGCAGCGACCGCACCGACACGTCCGGATGCAGCCGCTCCAGCAGCAGTACGCCCTCCAGGGTGTCCTCGTCGAGCAGTTGCACGGCACCCAGTCCGCCCCAGTGGGCGAGCGCGGCCCGCTCGCTCCGCGGACGCGCCCGGCGCGGGGCCAGCTTCAGCACCGCGGGCGTCCCGTCGGCCCTCCGCACCAGGACCACCAGACTGCTGCGCCCACCGGGCACCTGCACCCGTTCCACGGTCAACTCGTGCAACGCCACGGCCCGCTCCGCCGCTTCGGGCAGCTTCTCCAACCAGTCGTCACCGTCCGGTGCCGTCTCACCGAGCGCCCTGACCAGACGCCGCGGCGGTTCGAAAGCCATGCGCGAGCCGTTCCCTTCCCGTACGGGCAGCCGTACGTGTCACGCGGTCGGTGCCGCCGAAGCAGAAGCCGGGCCCGAGGCGGAGTCCGGTGCCGGTTCCGACGCCGGAGGGCTGCCGGCCCGCTCGGCGAGCCCAGGGAAGGCTACGCTCCCGCCCCGCCAGCGCACCGCCCGCACCGCCGCCTCCCGCAGCGACCCGGCCGCCGCGGCCCGCCGGGCGCCCTCGGCAGCCCGCACCAGGTCGGAGTAGACCCCGGCCACCCGGTCCTCCAACTCGGCCGCCAGCCGCACCGCCGCGGCCGAGTCCGGCACCGGGAAGGGCAGTGTGTAACCGGCCGACGCGGCGACCGGCTTGCCGCCGAGGTCGCGCACCTGGCGCGCCAGCGCGTCCCGCCGCGCCCGGTGGGCGTCGTACGCCGCCCGTGCCTCAGCGCGCCGCTCCTCGCCGACCCGTGCTCCGACGACCCCGTAGCCGTACACGGCCGCGTGCTCCGCCGCCAGCGCCGCCTGGAAGGCGTCCAGCTCCCGGTCCTCCGCCTCGCTCACCCGTCACCCTCCGTCAGCAGAAACACGTGCGCCGCCCCGGCCGCCGCCACCGAGGCCAGCAGCCGCGCCAGCTCGCCGGGCACCTCCAGCAGCGCCCCGGCCCGCCGGTCGGCCAGCTCCCGCTCGGCGGCGGCGAGCTGGGCCAGGGCGTCCTTCTCGGACTCCGGTACGGCACCGGCGGCGTCCCCGGGCCCGGCGGCCCGCGCGGAGACCGAGGGCGACGCCTTCGGGGCGGCCGTCCCCGCGGCGCCGAACGCCTCCGCGTGCCGAACGGCCTCCGCGCGCAACGGCGTGAGCCGCGCCGCCAGTCCCGGATGCGCGGCGATCACCGTCGCGTAGCGCGCGGCCAGTCCCTCGCTGTCCCGGGCCGCACGCGCGCGTGCCCGGTCGGCGACCGACGGGCTGCCGCCCGAGCCGCCGGAGTCCGAGCCGCCGGAACAGCCGACGAGCAGCGCGGCCCCGGCGGCCGACGCGAGCAGGCTCCTTCTGCGCGGGCCCGGGGGCAGGCGCAGCGATGAGGAAAACGACACGGCAGACGTCCTCGACAGGCTCGTACGGAAGCGACGGCAAAGCGACGGGCGAGCGGCGGGACCCCGCGGTGCGGCCTGCCCGTGATCACGGTACCCGGGCCCCGGCCGGGCACCACTCATCGGCACCGCCGAGCCCGGGTGGACGGCATCACCCCCCGCGACCGGATACCCTTTGACCAGACACGCGACCCATCCCACAACAGCACACGCGGCCGAGGAGTCACCCGGATGAGCACCACCCACAGCGAGAGGCTGCGAGAGCTGCTGGAGCCGCTCGTCGCCTCCCAGGGCCTGGACCTCGAAGAGATCGCGGTGGACTCGGTCGGCCGCAAGCGTGTGCTGCGCGTCGTCGTCGACTCCGACACCGGGGCGGACCTGGACCGGATCGCCGATGTGAGCCGCGCGCTCTCGGCGAAGCTCGACGAGAGCGACGCGATGGGCGAGGGGGAGTACACCCTCGAGGTCGGCACCCCGGGCGCGGAGCGCTTCCTCACCGAGCACCGCCACTACGTGCGCGCCACGGACCGCCTGGTGCGGTTCCAACTCCACGAGGGCGGCGAACTCCTGGCCCGCATCCTCGACGTGGACGACGACGGACTCGACCTCGAGGTGCCCGGAGTCAAGGGCCGCAAGGCCACCACCCGCAGACTCGCCTTCGGTGACATCGACAGGGCACGCGTCCAGGTCGAGTTCAACCGCAAGGACGACAGCGACAAGAACACCAAGAACGACCAGAACAACAAGAACACAACGGAAGAGGAGGAGGCGTAGCCGTGGACATCGACATGAGCGCCCTGCGGGGCTTGGTGCGGGAGAAGGAGATCTCCTTCGACCTGCTGGTCGAAGCGATCGAGTCGGCCCTCCTCATCGCCTACCACCGCACCGAGGGAAGCCGCCGACACGCGCGCGTGGAGCTCAACCGGGAGACCGGGCATGTGACCGTGTGGGCGAAGGAGGACCCCGACGACCTCGAAGAGGGCCAGGCGGCCCGCGAGTTCGACGACACCCCGTCCGACTTCGGCCGTATCGCCGCCACCACCGCCAAGCAGGTCATCCTGCAGCGGCTGCGCGACGCCGAGGACGACGCGACACTGGGCGAGTACGCCGGCCGTGAGGGCGACATCGTCACCGGCGTGGTCCAGCAGGGCCGCGACCCGAAGAACGTGCTGGTCGACATCGGCAAGCTCGAGGCCATCCTGCCGGTGCAGGAGCAGGTGCCGGGCGAGACCTACCCGCACGGCATGCGACTGCGTTCGTACGTGGTCCGCGTGGCCAAGGGCGTCCGCGGTCCGTCCGTGACGCTCTCGCGCACGCACCCCAACCTGGTGAAGAAGCTGTTCGCCCTCGAGGTGCCGGAGATCGCCGACGGGTCCGTCGAGATCTCCGCGATCGCCCGCGAGGCCGGCCACCGCACGAAGATCGCGGTGCGCTCCACCCGCTCGGGCCTGAACGCCAAGGGCGCCTGCATCGGCCCCATGGGCGGCCGGGTGCGCAATGTGATGGGCGAGCTGAACGGCGAGAAGATCGACATCGTCGACTGGTCGGACGACCCGGCCGAGATGGTGGCGAACGCGCTCTCCCCGGCCCGCGTCTCCAAGGTGGAGATCGTGGACCTGGCGGCCCGCTCCGCACGGGTGATCGTGCCCGATTACCAGCTCTCGCTGGCGATCGGCAAGGAGGGGCAGAACGCCCGGCTCGCGGCCCGGCTGACCGGCTGGCGGATCGACATCCGGCCGGACACGGAGCAGCCGTCCGAGCGGCCGTCGGAGTAGGGCGGCACGGGGGGCCGAGACCCGGCACGGGGAATAGATCCAAGCCGCACGGCGCTGAGATCACGACAGCTTTGCGTGCGGCAAGCGTTCGATTCTTGCCCCACAGGGGTGAGGTCGGTCCGGGGAGGTAGACTTAGGAGTGTCTGGCCGGACACGTGACGGAGTATGCCCTGAGCGCACCTGCGTGGGGTGCCGGAAGCGAGCGGTCAAGAGCGAGCTGCTGCGCACTGTGGTGGACGAGGATGCGTGCGTCCCCGATCCACGCGGTACGCTGCCCGGCCGGGGTGCCTATGTGCACCCCGCGTCGGTCTGTGTCGACCAGGCAGTGCGCCGCAAGGCGTTCCCGCGGGCGCTCCGCGTCCCGGGTCCGCTCGACGTAAAGGCGTTGCGCCACTACGTCGAGCAGGCACAAGGTTGCTGAAAGCAGCATGTAAGCAACGTGGTAAGGAAGACATGCCGTGCGGAGAACCCCGTGCGGCCTGGTACCTCGCGAGTCGAAAGCAGGTCGAGATTGCGATGAGCACTCGATGAGTACGCGATGAGTACGCCCATGAACTAGCGACGGTCCGGACGCAACCCGGACCTCAGAGGAGCGAAGTGGCTAAGGTCCGGGTCTACGAACTCGCCAAGGAGTTCGGTGTCGAGAGCAAGGTCGTCATGGCCAAGCTCCAGGAACTCGGTGAGTTCGTCCGTTCGGCGTCTTCGACCATCGAAGCGCCCGTAGTACGCAAGCTGACAGACGCCTTCCAGCAGGGCAGCGGCAACGGCCGGTCCGCCGGTCGTCCGGCGGCCCCGAAGAAGGCCGGCCCCAGGCCCGCCGCGCCGTCCCCGGCGCCGGCGGCACGTCCGGCCGCCCCGCGGCCGCCGGCCGCGCCCAAGCCCCCGGCTGCCCAGCAGCCCGAGGCTCCGTCGGCCCCCGCGCCGGCTCCGTCCCAGGGTCCGCGTCCGACGCCGGGTCCGAAGCCCGCGCCCGCGCCGCGTCCGGCCCCGGCCGCGCCGGAGTTCACCGCTCCGCCGGCGGCTCCGGCCGCCTCGGCTCCGGCTCCGGCCGGCCCGAAGCCCGGTGCGCGTCCCGGTGCTCCCAAGCCCGGCGGTCGTCCGGCCGGTCCGGGTCAGGACCGCGGTCAGCAGGGCGGCCAGGGCCGTCCCGGTGGCCAGCGCCCCGGCGCCCCGGCGCAGCGTCCCGGAGGCCGCCCCGGCGGCCCGCGTCCGGGTAACAACCCCTTCACCTCCGGCGGCAACGCCGGCATGGCGCGCCCGCAGGCGCCCCGTCCGCAGGGCGGTCCCCGACCGGCCGGTGGTCCTGGTGCCCCCGGCGCCGGTCCCCGTCCGCAGGCTCCCGGCGGCCAGGGCGGCGGTCCCCGTCCCCAGGCTCCGGGCGGCAACCGTCCGACCCCGGGCTCGATGCCGCGTCCGCAGGGCGGCCAGGGCGGTCCCCGTCCCGGCGGTCCGCGTCCCAACCCCGGCATGATGCCGCAGCGTCCCGCTGCCGGTCCCCGTCCCGGCGGTGGCCCCGGCGGTCGCGGTCCGGCCGGTGCCGGTCGTCCCGGCGGCGGTCGTCCCGGTGGCGGCGGCTTCGCCGGTCGTCCCGCCGGTCCCGGTGGCGGCGGTCGTCCCGGTGGCGGCGGCGGCTTCGCCGGTCGTCCCGGTGGTGGCGGCGGCGGCTTCGGTGGCGGCGGTGGCCGTCCCGGCTTCGGCGGTCGTCCCGGTGGTCCCGGTGGCCGTGGTGGCACGCAGGGCGCCTTCGGTCGTCCCGGCGGTCCCGCGCGTCGCGGTCGCAAGTCGAAGCGGCAGAGGCGCCAGGAGTACGAGGCCATGCAGGCCCCGTCGGTCGGCGGCGTGATGCTGCCTCGCGGCAACGGCGAGACCATTCGCCTGTCGCGCGGTGCGTCGCTCACCGACTTCGCGGAGAAGATCAACGCCAACCCGGCGTCGCTCGTCGCGGTCATGATGAACCTCGGCGAGATGGTCACCGCGACCCAGTCCGTCTCCGACGAGACGCTCCAGCTCCTCGCCGGCGAGATGAACTACACGGTTCAGATCGTCAGCCCGGAGGAGGAGGACCGCGAGCTGCTCGAGTCCTTCGACCTGGAGTTCGGCGAGGACGAGGGCTCCGAGGAGGACCTGGTCGTCCGTCCGCCGGTGGTCACCGTCATGGGTCACGTCGACCACGGAAAGACGCGACTGCTCGACGCCATCCGCAAGACGAACGTCATCGCGGGCGAGGCCGGCGGCATCACCCAGCACATCGGTGCCTACCAGGTCGCGACCGAGGTCAACGACGAAGAGCGCAAGATCACCTTCATCGACACCCCGGGTCACGAGGCGTTCACCGCCATGCGTGCCCGTGGTGCCCGGTCGACCGACATCGCGATCCTGGTCGTCGCGGCCAACGACGGCGTCATGCCGCAGACGGTCGAGGCGCTCAACCACGCCAAGGCGGCCGACGTGCCGATCGTGGTCGCGGTCAACAAGATCGACGTCGAGGGCGCCGACCCGACCAAGGTGCGCGGTCAGCTGACCGAGTACGGCCTGGTGGCCGAGGAGTACGGCGGCGACACCATGTTCGTCGACATCTCCGCCAAGCAGGGTCTGCACATCGACTCGCTGCTGGAGGCCGTGGTCCTCACGGCCGACGCCTCGCTCGACCTGCGGGCCAACCCGAACCAGGACGCGCAGGGCATCTCGATCGAGTCCCGTCTCGACCGCGGCCGCGGTGCCGTGGCGACGGTCCTCGTCCAGCGAGGCACCCTGCGGGTCGGCGACACGATGGTGGTGGGCGACGCCTACGGCCGCGTCCGCGCCATGCTCGACGACAACGGCAACAACGTCGCCGAGGCCGGTCCGTCGACGCCGGTCCAGGTCCTGGGCCTGACCAACGTCCCGGGTGCCGGTGACAACTTCATCGTGGTCGAGGAGGACCGTACGGCCCGCCAGATCGCGGAGAAGCGCGCCGCCCGCGAGCGGAACGCCGCGTTCGCCAAGCGCACGCGCCGCGTGTCGCTGGAGGACCTGGACAAGGTGCTGAAGGCCGGCGAGGTCCAGCAGCTCAACCTGATCATCAAGGGCGACGCGTCCGGATCGGTCGAGGCGCTGGAGTCCTCCCTGCTCCAGCTGGACGTCGGCGAAGAGGTCGACATCCGCGTCCTGCACCGCGGCGTCGGTGCGGTCACGGAGTCCGACATCGACCTGGCGATGGGCTCCGACGCCATCGTGATCGGCTTCAACGTGCGCGCCGCCGGGCGTGCCGCGCAGATGGCCGAACGCGAGGGTGTGGACGTCCGGTACTACTCGGTCATCTACCAGGCGATCGAGGAGATCGAGGCGGCCCTCAAGGGCATGCTCAAGCCGGAGTACGAAGAGGTCGAGCTCGGTACGGCGGAGATCCGCGAGGTCTTCCGCTCGTCCAAGCTGGGCAACATCGCGGGTGTGCTCATCCGCTCCGGCGAGGTCAAGCGCAACACCAAGGCGCGCCTCCTGCGCGATGGCAAGGTCATCGCGGAGAACCTCAACATCGAGGGTCTGCGTCGCTTCAAGGACGACGTCACCGAGATCCGCGAAGGCTTCGAGGGCGGTATCAACCTCGGAAACTTCAACGACATCAAGGTCGACGACGTCATCGCGACGTACGAGATGCGCGAGAAGCCGCGGGTGTGACACACCACGGCTCCGGCCGGCCGACGGGACCCGTCCCGTCGGCCGGCCGGCCGCTGTCTGCGGCCCTCGCGGCCGACGACGGAAACCCCGTCGAGCCTTCGGCAGGATCGGGGTACCGTTCTTGATGTCCCTGCCCACACCGATGGCAGGGCCATCGATCCCGTGCCGGCGGGTCATCCGGATACACACATGTACGTGGGGACGCTGTCCTTCGACCTCCTCCTCGGCGACGTACGGTCGCTGAAGGAGAAGCGCTCCGTCGTCCGCCCGATCGTCGCCGAACTCCAACGGAAGTACTCCGTGAGCGCGGCCGAGGTGGAGAACATGGACCTCCACCGGCGAGCCGGCATCGGCCTCGCCATGGTCTCCGCGGACGCGGGGCACCTGACCGACGTACTCGACCGGTGCGAACGGCTGGTCGCCGCCCGTCCCGAGGTGGAACTGCTGTCCGTCAGACGGCGCTTCCACGGCGAGGACGACTGACTTCCCAGCCCAAGAACAGAGACAGGAAAGAACGGGAGACGGACCAGTGGCCGACAACGCGCGGGCGAAAAGGCTGGCGGACCTCATCCGAGAGGTGGTGGCCCAGAAGCTGCAGCGCGGGATCAAGGACCCGCGGCTCGGCTCGCACGTCACCATCACGGACACCCGGGTCACGGGTGACCTGCGGGAGGCGACCGTCTTCTACACGGTGTACGGGGACGACGAGGAGCGCAAGGCCGCCTCCGCGGGCCTGGAGAGCGCCAAGGGCATCCTGCGCTCCGAGGTCGGCAAGGCGGCCGGCGTGAAGTTCACGCCGACCCTGACCTTCGTCATGGACGCCCTTCCGGACACCGCCCGGAACATCGAGGACCTCCTCGACAAGGCGCGTCAGTCCGACGCGAAGGTGCGCGAGGTGTCCGCGGGTGCCGCGTACGCCGGTGAGGCGGACCCGTACCGGAAGCCGGGCGAGCACGAAGACGAGGCCGTCGAGGCCGCCGAGGCCGCCGAGGCTCCCCAGGCCGACGAGACGGACGAAACCGCTAAATGACCGCCAAGCACCCCACGCCCGACGGCCTTGTCATCGTCGACAAGCCGTCGGGCTTCACTTCGCACGACGTCGTCGCCAAGATGCGGGGCATCGCCCGGACGCGGCGCGTCGGGCACGCGGGCACGCTCGACCCGATGGCGACGGGCGTCCTGGTCCTCGGCGTGGAGCGGGCGACCAAGCTCCTCGGGCACCTCGCCCTCACGGAGAAGGAGTACCTGGGCACCATCAGGCTTGGGCAGACGACGCCGACCGACGATGCCGAGGGCGAGATCACGGGGTCGGTGGACGCCTCGAAGGTCACCCGGGAAGCCATCGACGCCGCCGTCGCCAAGCTGACCGGCGACATCATGCAGGTACCGTCCAAGGTGAGCGCCATCAAGATCAACGGCGTGCGCTCCTACAAGCGGGCGCGCGAGGGCGAGGAGTTCGACATCCCCGCCCGTCCCGTCACCGTCTCCTCCTTCGCGGTGTACGACGTCCGGGACGCCGTCGCCGAGGACGGCACCCCGGTGCTGGACCTGGTGGTGTCGGTGGTCTGCTCCTCCGGCACCTACATCCGCGCCCTGGCCCGGGACCTGGGCGCCGACCTCGGCGTCGGCGGCCATCTCACCGCGCTGCGCCGCACCCGCGTCGGGCCCTACAAGCTCGACGCCGCCCGGACGCTGGACCAGCACCAGCAGGAGCTGGCCGTCATGCCGATCGCGGACGCGGCCACCGCCGCCTTCCCGCGCTGGGACGTGGACGCCAGGCGGGCCCGGCTCCTCACCAACGGCGTACGCCTGGAGATGCCCGACCTGTACACGGGAGCCGGTGCCGTCGCCGTCTTCGACCCGGAGGGCCGCTTCCTGGCGCTCGTGGAGGAGCACAAGGGCAAGGCGAAGAGCCTGGCCATCTTCGGCTGAGCCGACACAGCACCGTCGGGCTCCGCCCGTGGAGCGGCGACGACGGGACTCCCGCCGTCGCCGCTCCACGGTCCCCCTCGGTTCCCCCACCCTCAGGGTGTATCCAACTCCGCCCTTCTGTTCACCCGTCCGGCCGGGCGCTCGGAGTGAAACGGGGGAGCGGAGGGGGGCGCGTTTACCGCGGGAACTGTCCCGCTGATCATCAGCGCCTACCGTCGAACGCACGGCACGGGTGTACGGCGGGGAGGCTCGACGATGGCGTCGCGGAACCGGTCCCGGGAAGCGGCGGGCGGCAGGGCGGGACGGCGGTCCGGGGACGACTTCCGGGACCCGCGCGTAGGAACGCCGGAGAGACCGGACGATCCGACGGGGTACGTGCCCGACGAGGCCCTCGTCCGCCTCCACGACCTGGCCGGCCGCCCCCGTGGCACGGGATTCGCCGCAGACCACCACGGCACGGTGATCACCAGTCACGAGGCGGTCGACGGCCTGCCCCGGCTGGTACTGCGCGCCGCCGGGGACCGCCGCCGTGTCGTGGCCGCCGCCGACGTGACCCCGCTGCCCGCCCTGGGCCTGGCCCTCGTACGCGCCGAGGGCCTCCACCTCGAACCGCTGCCCGTCACCGCGCGGAGCCGCGTCGAGGCCGGTACGTACGTCCGGATCGCCGCCGGTGGCTGGCGCGAGGCCCGTGTCCTCGGCGCCACCGACGTCACCTACACGGCCACCGACCGCTTCCACCACCTCGGTGGCGCCATGGAACTGGCGGTGGGCATGTCGGGGCGGGACGCGCTGCGGCTGGGCGGCGGCGCGGCGGGCGGCCCCGTGCTCGACATCGCGACCGGCGCCGTGCTCGGTGTGCTGGGCACCGCCCTGAGCTCCGGACACAGCGACGTGGGCTTCGCCGTGCCGCTGCCCGCGGCCCCCGGCCCCCTCGCCGACCTGCTCGCCGAGAACGCGGCGACGGTCCCGGCCTACGGCGCCGACCTCAACCTGGCCGGAGTGCTCGCCCTCACGGCGACCTCGGTGGGGCAGGACGGTCCGCCCGAGGCGCCGACGGGAGCCGTCGGTGCGGTGGAGCCGGTCGAACGAATCGACACGGCACGCGAGTTCGCCGCCTTCACCGGGAGCCGGGCATCCGTCCTCGGGCTCGTCGGTGCGCCCGGCAGCGGTCGTACGACCGAGTTGTCGGCACTGGCCACCCGCCGCTCCCGCGGCGCGGCGCCGGCGCCCACACTGTGGCTGCGCGGCGCCGATCTGCGCGACGACGACACGTCCCTGGCGGACGCGGCACGCAGGACGCTCGGCCGTGCCGCCCGCATCGTGGCCGCCTCCGACCGCTCCCGTCCCGCAGGCCTCGGCGACATCACCCCGGAGCGCCTCGCCCGCCTCGCCCGTACCGCGGGGCGGCCCCTCCTGGTCCTCCTCGACGGCCCCGAGGAGATGCCGCCCGTCCTGGCCCACCGCCTCCCCGAGTGGACCGAGGGGACGGCGGCCTGGCTGCGGGAGACGGGGGCAGGCCTCGTGGTGGCGTGCCGGGCGGAGTACTGGGAGCGGGCGGGGGCGGAGTTCCCGCGCGAGCTGCTGTACGGGGCGGTGGCGGGGGGACCGCCCTCCACGTCGGCCGCGGGCGACTCGCCGCCCGGGCGGGCCGCCGGGAAGCCGCCCTCCGGATCGGCCGCGGGGGAGTGGACACCGGAGCGGGCCGTGGGCGTGCCGTCGCCCCGGGGAACCGGCGGGGAGCTGTCGGGCGGGTCGACCGACGGCGCCTCGCGGTCCGTGCGGGACACCGGGCAGCCGTCGCCCGGGACGGCCGGTGGGGTGTCGTTGTCGGGAGCGGCTGCTGGAGCGCCGTTGTCCGGGACCGCTGGTGGTGAGGTGCCGTTCGGGCAGGCGGCCGGAGGACCAGGGACCGGGGCGGCGGCCGGTGCGCGGGGATGGGGGAAGACCCTCGGCACGATGCCGTCCGCAGAGACCGGTGGCGAGGCGGCGTTCGGGTCGGGGGACGCGGGATCGGAGTCCGGGGTGGCTGCCGGTGGGCCCGGGGCCGGCCAGGCTGTCAGGGCGCCGTCGGCCGGGGCGGCCGGTGGGATGTCGTTGTCCGGGAGCACCGACGGGACGCCGTCCGGGAGGGCCGTCGGGACGCCGTCGGTCGGGGTGGGCGGCGGCGGGGCGCGGTCCGGAGCGGTCGCCGCGGTGCTCCCGCCCTGCGTCCGCCTCGGCGACCTGCGGGACGACGAGGCCCGGGAGGCGCGCGCACGCTACCGCGTACCCGAGGGTGCTCTGGCGGACCCGGACGACCGGCACCCGCTCACCCTCCGTCTGTTCTCGGAGGTCCTCGCGGCCCTCCCCGGCCCGCCTCCCCCCGTCCGCGTCGACCGGGACGCGGTCTTCACCGCCCACCTGGACCTGATGTGCCTGCGCATCGCGACCCGTCTGGCCGAGGAGAACGGGCTGTGCGGCACCGCCGTACGCCGACTCGCGGCCAAGGTGTCCGGGCAGGTGCACGAAGCGGCCCGGCGCAGTCTCGGCCCGGGCCAGGGCGAGCTGGACCGGGAGTCGTTCGAGGCGGTGTTCCCGTGGGGGCCGGCCCCCGCCCGGCTCGGCGGCGGCACCGGGTGGGCGACCGCCGTGCTCGCCGAGGGCCTCCTCGTACCCGCCGGGAGCGGCTACCGCTTCGCGCACGAGGAGCTCGCCGACTGGATCCAGGGCACCCACCTCGACCTGGGCGAGGCCCTGCGCGCCCTCGTCCACCGCCGCGGCACCCCGCACGACCCCCGTACCCTCCCCGTGCCGCACCACCGCATCGGCCCCGTCGTCGAGGCCGTGTTGCTCCTCGCCCGCCAGCACGGCATCCCGCAACTCGCCCTGACGCTGGAAGAGTTGGTGAACGCCCTCGACGCCGATCCGCACTCCTGGTGGGCGGCGCGCCTCCTCGCCGTGGTGCTGACCCGCGTACCCGAGGCGGCGCCGTACACGGAGGTGCTGCGGCTGCTCGCCGACGGCATCGCCGAACGGAGAGCGGAAGGACGTGCGGCGCCCGCGGAGTTCGGGCCCGCCTTCTGGACGGCCCTGCGGCTGCCGGAGGCCACACGCCTCGACCTGCTGCGCCGCCTCGTCCTCGCCGACGGCCCCCCGCACGAGCCCGGCCCCCGCCACCTCGACACCGTCGCCGCGCTGCTCACCGCCGATCCCGCGACCGTGCAACCCCTCCTCGTCCGCTGGTTCGACGACGAACGGCCGTTGCCCGCCACCCCGAACGCCACCGTGGCGACGGCCGCGCAGGCGCTGCTGCACACCCATCGCCACCGCGGTCTGGACGGCCTCACCGAGGTGCTCGTCGACAGCGCGCACCGACGTGCGGACGAACTGCTCGCCGTCCTGGCCGAGGAGGAGCCGTCCGCCCTGTGTCGCGCCGTCGAGCGGTGGGCGCGCGACGAGAGGCCCCAGCGGCAGACGGCGGCCGTGACCCACGGCCTGCGCGTCGCCCCGCACGCCCGCACCGCCGCCGACCGCACCCTGCTCCGCCACGCCGCCCTGGTCCTCCTCGCCGGCCCCGCCGACAGCCCCCTGCGCGGCGGCGCGCTCGCCCTGCTCGTGCGGGATCCGGGCAGCCGCGACCGGCACCTCCCGCAGGCGCTGGACCACTTCGCGGCGGGCGACCCGTACCTCCCGCCGAGCGCGATGGCCGCCGCCCTGCCGACCCACCCGGAACCCGTCCTCGACGCCTTCCGGGCCCGGCTGCGCGGCCCGGACGCCGGGGAGACGCTGCGCAGGCTCGTCGACGCCACCACACCCGCGCTCGCCCACCGGGTCGCCGTACTCGTCGGGCAGACCGTGGCCGAGCGCCCGGAGACCGCCGGGCACGTGGCCGCGTACGTCGACCGGCGCCTCGACCGGGGCCCCGCGGCCCGCGCCGTGCTCCACCCCCTGGTCACCGGACTGCTGGACGACGGTCCCGAGCCGGTGCGGGCAGCCCTCGCCGGAGTCCTCGCCGCCGCCGACTCCCCCGGGCGCGGCCCGCTCCGCCGCGAGCTGCGCGAACACCTCCTGGCCCACGAGCGGGAACCCTCGGTCCTGGACGCGCTGCTGCACGCGGCCGCCCGGCGCGGCGGCGACGACCTGCGCGCCCTCGTGCACCGCACCGGCCTCCTCCTCGTCCGCACCCCGGACGGCGCCACCCGCTTCGACCGCGGCCTGGTCGACCTGGCCCGCCACCTCCCCGGCTTCGCCACCCGCGTGACCGGCTGGCTGGCCGACGCGCCCCAGGACTGGGCCGCGCTGGTGGGCCCCAGCGCACGGCGGACGATCGAGAACCTGGCGGGTGCACGCGTCCTCGCGTGAGGCCGAGCCGGCCCGCGCCACGTGCACCCGGTCACAGCGCCGATGCCGATGGGGGCGGGAGTCGCAGGGCATGGCACCCTTAGACCTGCGTAAGAGGCAACGGAAACCACCAAGGAGCAGACACAGTGCAGCGCTGGCGTGGCTTGGAGGACATCCCCGAGGACTGGGGACGCAGCGTCGTCACCATCGGGTCCTACGACGGCGTCCACCGCGGGCACCAGTTGATCATCGAGCACGCCGTGGACCGCGCCCGCGAGCTGGGCGTCCGCACCGTCGTCGTCACCTTCGACCCGCACCCCAGCGAGGTCGTCCGTCCCGGCAGCCACCCGCCGCTGCTCGCCCCGCACCACCGCCGCGCCGAACTCATGGCGGACCTGGGTGTGGACGCCGTGCTGATCCTCCCCTTCACGACGGAGTTCTCGAAGCTGTCCGCGGCCGACTTCGTCGTCAAGGTCCTGGTCGACAGGCTGCACGCCAAGGCCGTCGTCGAGGGCCCCAACTTCCGCTTCGGCCACAAGGCGGCCGGGAACGTGGAGTTCCTGGCCGAACAGGGCAAGGTCTACGACTTCGAGGTCGAGGTCGTCGACCTGTACGTGACCGGTGACGCGGGCGGCGGCGAACCGTTCTCCTCGACCCTGACCCGCCGCCTCGTCGCCGAGGGCGACGTCCAGGGCGCCGCGGAGATCCTGGGACGCCCGCACCGCGTCGAGGGCGTCGTCGTCCGGGGCGCCCAGCGCGGCCGTGAGCTGGGCTTCCCCACGGCCAACGTCGAGACCCTCCCGCACACCGCCGTCCCGGCCGACGGCGTCTACGCCGGCCGGCTGCACGCCCAGGGCGAGGTGATGCCGGCGGCGATCTCCGTCGGCACCAACCCGCAGTTCGAGGGCACCGAGCGCACGGTGGAGGCGTACGCCATCGACCGGGTGGGCCTCGACCTGTACGGCCTGCACGTCGCCGTGGACTTCCTGGCCTTCGTACGGGGCCAGGCGAAGTTCGACACGCTGGACGCGCTGCTGGAGCAGATGGCCGCGGACGTCGACAGGTGCCGGGAGATCATCACGGCGGACGTCCACCGGGCCTGACGGTCACGGTGACAGCCCGGCCCGCACCGGCCGGGCGGGCCCGCTCGGCACGTCCTCCCTCGTCGGCACGTCTGTCCTTGCCGGTACGCCGGTCCTCGCCGGCACATCCGTCATCGCCGGGACGGCCGCTGCCGGCCCGCGTGCCCACGCCCCACGACGGCCGCACCGCGTAGCCGCCGGGCGCGGCGGGCGGCCTCGTGTTCGCCCGTGCCCGCGGGTGTCAGCCCGGCCGCACGGCTGCTCCGTCCCCGCCCCCGCCCCCGGCCGTGGGCTGCTCCGCCCGGGCCCGGGCCCAGTGGCAGGCGACCTGGGACTCGTCGCCACCGTGCAGGACCTCCAGGTCCCGGCTCCGGCACGCGTCGGCGACGCCGACGCGTTCGGCCTCGCCCCCGGCCAGGACCTGGCAGCGGACGTGGAAGCGGCAGCCGGTGGGGATGTGCGACGGGTCGGGGGGTTCGCCGGTGAGCACGACCGGGGCGCCGGGCGCCTCCGGCAGCACGGACAGCAGGGCCTGGGTGTACGGATGCCGGGGGGCCGTCAGCACCTGTTCCACCGCGCCGGTCTCGACGATCCGGCCGAGGTACATCACCGCGACCCGGTCGGCGATGTTCCAGGCCAGACCCAGGTCATGGGTGACCACCAGCGCGGACAGGCCGAGCTCGGTGCGCAGCCGCAGCAGCAGCGCGAGGATCTCGCCGCGCACCGAGGCGTCGAGGGAGGCCACCGGTTCGTCGGCGACGAGGAACTCCGGTTCGAGGACCAGCGCGCCCGCGATGACGACCCGCTGGCGCTGGCCGCCCGAGAGCTCGTGCGGGTAACGCAGGAAGAAGCGCTCGGGCGGCCGCAACCCGGCCCGGGACAGGGCCTCGGCGACCGCCGCCCGTTCGTCTCCCGCGTGGCCGTGGATGCGCAGGCCCTCGGCGACGATGTCGTACACCGTGTGCCGCGGGTTCAGCGAGCCGCTCGGGTCCTGGAGGACCAGTTGGGCCCGCCTGCGGTACGCCTTCAGGGCGCGGCCGGAGCGCTCCAGTGGCGCGCCGTCGAAGGTGATGCGGCCCGCCGTCGGCGGGACGAGGCCGAGCAGGCAACGGGCGAGTGTCGTCTTCCCGGAGCCCGACTCGCCGACCAGCGCGACGATCTCGCCCCGCCGGATGCCGAGATCGACCCCGTCCACGGCCCGGGCGGCCGGCGCGCCGCGCCTGCCCGGGAAGGCGACGTGCAACCCCTGGACGCTCAGGAGCTCGGAGGTGGCGCTCGTCATGGGGTACCGCTCCTCATTCCCTCGCTCCGCGCCGACGAGGTCCGCCGGCCGTACCGCCGGTCGCCCCGCGGTCGGCGGGTGGTGTTCCCGTGCCGTCGTCGGAGGTCTCCGTACCGGTGGGATGCCCGGTGCCGTCCGGCGTTTCCGTGCCGTCGGGCGTCTCTCCACCGCTGGGCGTCTCCGTGTCGCCGGGGGCGTCCGTGCCGGCCGGCATCCGTGTGCCCCCGGGCGCCCCCGCACCGTCGGGCCCCACGTGCACGCACGCCGCCCGCCGGTCCGGGCCCGCCGCCCGCAGTGCCTGGTCCCCAGTGGCGCAGACGTCCAACGCGACCGGGCACCTCGGACGGAACGCGCACCCCGCCGGCACCGCCGCCGGGTCGGGTGGGTCGCCGGGCAGTCCCCGCGGCGCGAACCGCGAGCCCGGGTCCCCGATCCTCGGGAACGCCCCCGACAGCGCGCGGCCGTAGGGGTGCAGGGCATCCTCGTAGACCTGGCGTGCCGGGCCCTCCTCGACCACCCGGCCCGCGTACATCACCGCGAGCCGGTCGCAGGTGTCGGCCAGCACGGCGAGATCGTGACTGATCATGATCAGGCCCACGTGCTGCTCGCCCACCAGGCCCTCGATCAGCCGCAGGATCTGCGCCTGGATCATCACGTCGAGGGCCGTGGTGGGTTCGTCGGCGACGATCAGGCGCGGGTCGCACGCCAGTGCCATCGCGATCATCACGCGCTGCCGCTGGCCGCCGGACAGTTCGTGCGGGTAGGCACTCGCCCGGGCCGCCGGCAGACCCACCTGCTCCAGCAGCTCACCGGTCCTCTTCCGCGCGCCGGCCGGCGTGGCCCTGCGGTGCAACAGGATGGGCTCGGCGATCTGGTCACCGATGCGGTGCACGGCGTTCAGGGAGTGCATCGCCCCCTGGAAGACGATCGACGCCCCCGCCCAGCGCACCGCCCGCACCCGGCCCCACTTCATCGTCAGCACGTCCTCGCCGTCCAGCAGGACCTCCCCGGCGATCCGGGCCCCGGCCGGCAGCAGCCGCAGCAGCGCCAGCGCCAGGGTGGACTTGCCGCAGCCGGACTCGCCCGCGATGCCGAGCTTCTCGCCCGCGACGAGGGTCAGGTCGACCCCGCGCACGGCGGCCGCTCCACCGGGATACGTCACCTCCAGGTCGCGGACCTCCAGCAGACTCAACGCGACACCCCCAGCCTGGGATTGAGCACGGCCTCCACCGCACGCCCGCACAGGGTGAACGCCAGCGCCACGACCGCGATCCCGACGCCCGGCGGCACCAGGTACCACCAGTCGCCGGAACTCACGGACCCCGCCTCCCGCGCGTCCTGCAGCAGCCCGCCCCAGGACACGACCGTCGGGTCCCCGAGCCCGAGGAAGGCCAGGGTCGCCTCGGCCAGGATCGCGGACGAGATGATCAGGGTCGTCTGGGCGAGGACCAACGGCATGACGTTGGGCAGCACGTGCCGGGACATGATGTGCCAGTGCCCGCCACCGAGCGCCTTCGCGCGTTCGATGTACGGCCGGGACTCCACCGCCAGCGTCTGTGCCCGCACCAACCGGGCCGTGGTGGGCCAGGTGGTCACGCCGATCGCCAGCACGATCGTGCCGAGCGAACGGGACAGGACCGTCGCCAGCACGATGGCGAGCACCAGCGTCGGCATCACCAGGAACCAGTCCGTGATCCGCATCGTCACCGTGGCGTACCAGCCGCGGAAGTGCCCGGCCGTGATCCCGATCAGCGCGCCGATCGTCACCGACAGCGCCGCCGCCAGCAACCCGACGAGCAGCGAGACGCGCGAACCCCAGACCAACAGGCCCAGCAGGTTCCGTCCGAACTGGTCGGTGCCCAGCGGGAAGCGTCCGCTCGGGCTCTCCAGCGGTTGCCCCGGCGCGCCGGTCACACTGTCCACGTCCGACCCGACGGTCAGCGGCGCGGTCAGCGCGACGAGCACGAACAGCCCCAGTGCGGCCAGCCCGAACAGGCCCGCGCGGTGCCGGCGGTACTGCTTCCAGAAGCGAGCGACGGAGGCCCGGCGGCGCCGCCGGGCGAGAGCGCGCGGACCGGGCGCGCCGGGCTTCACGGGGGTCTCGGTGGTCTCGGCGGTCATCGGCCCACCCTCGGATCGAACAGCGGATACAACAGGTCGGCCAGTGTGTTCATGAGGATCACCGCAGCGGCGAACACGAAGAACAGCCCCTGCACCAACGGAAGGTCGGGCACGCTGAGTGCCTGGTAGAACAGCCCGCCGAGCCCCGGCCAGGAGAAGACCGTCTCGACGAGGATGACACCCGCCACGGTCCGCCCCAGGTTCACGAAGACCAGCGTCACGGTCGGCAGCAGCGCGTTGGGCACGGCGTGCCGGCGTCGTACGAGGTCGTCCCTGAGACCCTTGGCCCGCGCGGTCGTCAGATAGTCGCCGCCCATCTCGTCCATCAGCGCCGACCGAGTGACCAGCAGCGTCTGCCCGTACTCCACCGCGACCAACGTCACCACCGGCAGGACGAGATGGTGCGCGACGTCGACGACGTGGGCGAAGCCCTCCTTGCCGCCCGTCTCCATGCCCCCGGTCGGGAACAGGCCCGGGATCGGGTCCACCCCGACCGACAGGACGATGATGAGCAGCAGACCCAGCCAGAAGGACGGGATGGAGTACAGCGTCAGCGCCAGACCGGTGTTCAGCCGGTCGCCGAGTCCGCCGTGCCGCCACGCCGAGCGGGTGCCGAGGAAGGCACCCAGCGCGGTGTAGAGGACGAAGGCCGTGCCGGTGAGCAGCAGCGTGTTCGGCAACGCCTCGGTGATCTTGTCGACGACGGGCGCGTGGAACTGGTACGACGTGCCCAGGTCCCCGGTCAGCGCCTTGAGGCAGTACTCCGTGAACTGCTGCCACAGCGGCAGGTCGAGCCCGAACTCCGCCCGGTACGCGTCGAGTTGCTGGGCCGACACCGGGCGGCCACCGGTCATGAACTTCACCGGATCGCCGGGGACCAACCGGAAGAGGAAGAAGCTGGTGACGAGGACGGCGAACAGGGAGACGACCGCCCCCGCCAGCTTGCCCGCCACGTACCGCGGATAGGCGCCGCCGGTGCGCCCGCGCGATGCCGTGGACGGCCGCTTCCCGATCGCGGATTCGGTCGCGCTACTCACGGTCGTCCGCGGTCGCCCTGCGGCGGACGGCGAAGAGCACCCCGAGGCCGACGAGGACGACGGCGCCCGCGGAGATCCCGATGACGGCGCCGGTCGACGACGAACTCCCGGACGACTCACCGGAGTCCGCAGGAACGGCAGACCACCAGCTCCAGTAGCCGTCCTGCCCGTAGATGTTGCCCGCGGCGGACGGCATGGTCGTGATCGACTCGATCTGGTCCGTGCGATAGGCCTCGACCGCGTTGGGGTAGGCCATGACGTTCATGTACCCCAGGTCGTAGAGCCGGGACTGCATCTGCTTGACGATGTCCGCCCGTTTCCCGGGGTCGTACTCCACGAGCTGCCGGGCGTACAGCTCGTCGTACGCCTTGTCGCAGATGAAGTTGTCGGTGGCCCCGGTGTCCTTCGGCGTCGCCGGGAGCGCCGCGCAGGTGTGGATGGAGAGCACGAAGTCCGGGTCGGGGTTGACGGACCAGCCGTCGAAGGCGAGGTCGTACGTGCCGGCCAGCCAAGGATCGGACACGTTGTCCAGGCAGTCGAGGGTGAGCGAGATGCCGAGCTCGCCCCACCACTCCTGCAGGTACTTGCCGACCGCCTTGTCGTTCGGGTCGGTGGCGTGGCACAGGATGCGATAGTTCAGGGGCTTTCCGTCCTTGCCCAGGCGCTCGCCCTCGGCGTTCGTCCGGTAGCCGGCCTCGTCGAGCAGCCGTGCCGCCTGCGCCGGGTCGTACGCCAGCTCCTGGTCCGCCGACGGCTCGAAGAAGTACTGCGAGAAGCGCGGTGGGATGTAACCCGCACCCTCGACCGCGTGGCCCTGGAACACCTTGTCGACGATCGCCTTGCGGTCCACCGCCATGAACAGCGCGTTCCGCACCCGTTGGTCCAGCAGGGAGGGATCGCCGTCACCGAACTCGGTGCCGTCCTTCGCCCGTGCGCCAGGGTTGGTGGCGAGGGCGTGGAAGCGGCGGCCCGGGGCGTCGTTGACGTGGATGTTCTCCTCGTTCTTGAGCGAGGCGGCCTGGGCGGGCGTCAGGGACGGCGACCCGGCCACGAACGACACCTCGCCCTTGCGCAGGGCCGCGACGGCGGCGTCCTGGTCCTTGTAGTAGCGGAAGACCAGCTCGTCGAACTTGGGCGCGCCCCGCCAGAAGTCCTTGTTGGCCTTCATCCGCACATAGCTGTCCGGCTTGTGGTCCGTGAGGATGAACGGCCCGTTCCCGACGACCGGGAAGTCCTTGTCGTTGTTGAACTTCGAGAAGTCCCCGACCTTCTCCCACACGTGTCTGGGGACGATCGGCACGTCGAGCGCGGTCATCGTGGCCTGCGGCTTCTTCAGTCGGATCACCAGCTCGGTCGGGCCGGTCGCGGTGACCTTCGCGAAGTTGGTGACGAAGCTGCCGTTGGCGGTGGCGGCCCCGTCGTCGGTCATCATCTTGTTGAACGTCCAGGCCGCGTCCTCGGCGGTGGCCTGCCGCCCGTCCGACCACTTGGAGTCGGAGCGGATCGTGTACGTCCAGGTCAACTTGTCCGGCGACGATGTCCACTTGGTGGCCAGACCGGGGACGGCGTGGTTGTCCGCGGGGTCGTAGTTGGTCAGGTACTCGTACGTCAGCCGGTGGATGCTCGTGCTGAGCAGCCGTACCGCCAGGAACGGACTGAGCGAGTCGACGCTCTGCGCCACGGCGACGGTGAGCACCTTGTCGCCCCCGTCGCCCTCCTTGGCCGAGGCCGACGGGGTGGATATCCCCGACGCGAGGAGGAGAGCCGTGGCGCCCGCGGCGGCGAGCAGCCGCGTTCTCCTTGGGCGGGGGCCGGTACGTCCACTGCCGTGCTGATCACGTGTGCTCATGACTACCTGACCTCACGTCTTCGCACGCGCGGACGCCGGGCGCCCTTGCGTGAGGCGGGCTTGAACAGGGGTGCACGCAGGATGAAGTGTGTGTCTACCAGCGGCAGTCTGCGCGCGTCAACGGTGCCTCAAACCCCATGTGGCCTGCGGAAACGACGAGTTGCTGGCAGGTTCGCTCTCATTGGCGCAGACCACTGGCGCCTCCCTGGTGAGAGCGTGACGCCCGAGTCCCACCGGTTCTGCCTGCGAACGCGCGAAGGCTCGCACCGTCCTCGACGGTGCGAGCCTTCGCGCGTTCGTGGACCTACTGCTGCGGCGGGGGAGGTGCCTGCCCCGGCTGCGGATATCCGTAACCGGGCTGGGAGTAGGGCTGCCCGGGCTGCGGGTACGGCTGTCCGGGCTGCTGCGGGTACGGCTGTCCCGGCTGGGGCTGGGGCTGGGGCTGTCCGGGCCGGCCCTGCTGTCCGGGCTGGGCGAACCGGCCCGGCTGTCCGGGCGTACCGGGCTGGCCCGGGCCCGGGTGGTTCTGGCCCGGCATCGGCGGGGCGGCGACCGGCGGCGGGTTGCCGTCGGACGTCCACAGGCCGTGCGCCTGCTGGTGGCGGACGAAGTCCTCGGCGACCATCGCCGCGAGGTTGAAGTACGCCTCCCGTACCTTCGGCCGCATCATGTCGAGGTCGACCTCGGCACCGGCGGCCAGATGCTCGTCGAACGGGACCACGATGACGCCCCGGCACCGGCTCTGGAAGTGCCCGACGATGTCCTCGACCTTGATCATCTTGCCGGTCTCGCGGACCCCCGAGATGACGGTGAGGGAGCGGGACACCAGGTCGGCGTACCCGTGCGCGGACAGCCAGTCCAGCGTCGTACTGGCGCTGCTCGCACCGTCCACGGACGGTGTCGAGATGATGATGAGCTGGTCGGCGAGGTCGAGCACACCGCGCATGGCGCTGTAGAGCAGACCGGTGCCCGAGTCGGTGAGGATGATCGGGTACTGCTTGCCGAGCACGTCGATCGCGCGCCGGTAGTCCTCGTCGTTGAAGGTCGTGGACACGGCCGGGTCGACGTCGTTGGCGATGATCTCCAGCCCGGACGAGGCCTGGGAGGTGAACCGCCGGATGTCCATGTACGAGTTGAGGTACGGGATCGCCTGCACGAGGTCACGGATGGTGGCCCCGGTCTCCCGGCGCACCCGGCGGCCGAGCGTGCCGGCGTCCGGGTTGGCGTCGATCGCGAGGATCTTGTCCTGACGCTCGGTGGCGAGCGTGGAGCCGAGGGCGGTCGTGGTGGTCGTCTTGCCGACACCGCCCTTGAGGCTGATGACCGCGATGCGGTAGCAGGACAGCACGGGCGTGCGGATCAGCTCCAGCTTCCGCAGCCGCTCGGCCTCCTCCTTCTTGCCGCCCAGCTTGAACCGCGAACCGCCGGCCGCCGGGCGGCTGCTCTTCGCCTTCTGCTTCTTGTTGTTGAGCAGCCGGTCGGACGACAGCTCCACAGCGGCCGTGTAACCGAGCGGCGCCGCCCCCGGGTTGGTGGGCTGTCGCTGGTCGTGCTGCATGGGCTGCGGCCAGGCGGCGCCAAGTCGGGGGTCGACCGGCTGCTGTTGGGGCTGTTGGGGCTGTTGGGGCTGGTAAGGCTGCTGGGGCTGCTGAAACGCCGGCGGCTGTGGCTGCTGGAGCTGATCCGGCTGGCCGGGCTGACCGGGCTGCATCGCCTGGTGCGGTGCCTGCGGTGCCTGCGGTGCAGGTGCCTGCGGCGGCTGACCAGGCTGGGCCATGGGCTGGGCCGACGGGGCCGGGGCCTGGGGCGCGAAGTCCTGCTGTGCTGCCTGTGGCGCGGCGGGCGGAGCCTGCGTCTCGCCCTGGAGCGGCTGGCCCTGCCGCGGTACGCCGGGGTGCGGCTGTCCCTGAGGCTGCGGGTACGGCTGCCCGGGCGCCTGCGGGAAGCCGTACCCGCCGGACTGCGCCGGGGAGTGGGGCTGGGGTACCGGCACACCGGGCTGCGGGAAGCCGTAACCGGCGGCGGCCGCGGCGTCGGTCGCAGGGGCGAAGGTGCCGTCCGGCTGTTGGGCCGGAGGCTGCGTCGCCGCCGGAGGCATGGCACCCGGCTGGGGGAAGCCGTAACCGGGCTGCGCGGGCGCCTGGTTCGGCGGCAGCGGCGCGGCGGCCGGCTCGTTCCACGCGGCGGGCGCCGGCTGCGGCGCCTGTGGCTGGAAGGGAGGCTGCTGAACCGGTACGGCCGACTGCTCCGGAGCGAGGGGGGCCGGCTGCGACTGGGCGGGCCACTGATGCGCGGGGGCGACCGGAGGGTACGGCGGAGGCAACGGCGGTACTCCGTCCGGCGCCGCCGGAGGTGCGTCGGCCGGGGCGGCGTCCACGGGCTCGGCAACGGGCGTCACCGCATCCACCGAGGGCACCGCGTCCTCGGGCTCGTCCACCGCCGGGACGCTGCCCTCGGCCTCGGCCTCGAGGTCCTGGGCCGGAGCGGCAAGGCCGGACTCGTCCACGCGGTCGTCCGAGTCGTCGGCCGCGTCGGAGT
This sequence comes from Streptomyces lancefieldiae, assembly GCF_031845825.1. Taxonomy (NCBI): domain Bacteria; kingdom Bacillati; phylum Actinomycetota; class Actinomycetes; order Kitasatosporales; family Streptomycetaceae; genus Streptomyces; species Streptomyces lancefieldiae. The sequence continues at coordinate 289,999 of NZ_JAVRFH010000003.1, forward strand.
CGGCGCCGTCGTCCGCGGAACCGGAGCCGGACCCGTCCGTCGCGTCGGCCGTACCGCCTTCGCCCGTGTCGTCCCCGTCCGCGTCGCTCACGGCGTCGTGTTCACGGGCGTCGGCGAGGCGGAAACCGTCGTCGTGCGCGCCCTCCGCGGCGTCGTCGTCCGCCCCGGCGAAGACATCGGCCGACTTGTCCTCGACGGCTCCGGCTCCGTCGGACTCGTCGGAGGCGACCGTCACATCGTCCTCTGCCGTGACTTCGGGCTCGTCGACCGAGGCCTCCGGCTGCTCCTGCGGTCCGGACTCCTCCGCCGCGGCGCGCTTCGCGAACTCCCGCTTCAGGGCGACCGCGGAGAAGCGCATGGTGGCACCACTCTCGAGATCGCCGTTGTCGGGCTCCGGCTCCCTGGCCGCCGGGGGAGCGGGGGCCTGGAGCTGGAACCCGCCGGCCGGGAACGTCGGTAGGGCCGTGGGAGAGGCCGGACCCGCGGCAGGCGCCGGGGACGCCACTGCCTCCGGCTCGGGCTCGGGCTCCGTCTTCCCCTGCGGCTGCTGGGGTTCGAACCCGCTGCCCACCGGCAGCCTGGGCACCCCGGCCGGCCCCCCGTTCGGGGGTGGCGGAGTGAACGCGGTACCCGGAACGGGCGGCGGCGGAGTGAACGCGGTACCGGGAACGGGCGGCGGCGGAGTGAAGGGCGCCCCCGGGGCCGGAGTCGGAACGGAGGCAGGACCGTTGGACGGGACCGCGTGCGGCGGCGGAGTCAGCCCCGGCAGCGGCGGAACCGGCCCACGAGGAGCGGGAGGGGCGGAGGGAGCGGAAGAAGCGGACGAGACGGAAGAGGAATCAGCACCGCCATCCCCCGAGCCCGAGCCCGAGCCCGCTCCCGGCCCCTGGCTCTGCCCCTGCCCGGCCCCCGCGTCACTCGCCGCGTTCTGCGTGTACCAGGCAGGCGGCGCGTAGTCGATGGTGAACTCGCCCGTCGTCTCGACGGCGGACTCCGCGTCGGGTTGGTCATCGCCGGGTGTAGCCCAGCCCCCGCGGATCCCGTCCCGATCGCTGCTCACAGTTCCTCCTGGTGTGGTCGAGCACCCTCATGCCGTGCTGGGCGACCCTTGCTTGTCATTCACGATTGTCCGAGGCCGTTCGAGGTCGTCCGATCCACCGGCTCTCCCCCTGGGACGCCGACGCCCGGTCCACGGGTTCTGGCGACGCGCCCGACACCAGCCTAATCACCACAAGCCCCGCCCCGTCAGCCCCCGCCCTCGCCCGAGGTCTCGCCCACTGCGCCACAGTCGGCTCAGAAGTGCGGCACGCCTTGCCCGTTGGCGAGATTTTCATGCGACATCCACGAGCAAGTCGGACGCAACGTGGTCGCTGCCGCCCCTTATGCCCCCTCACCTGCCCACCCCCGGACGGAGGATGACGGCGTCCGCCACCACCCCCTCCCGCCGGGTGATCGCGAGCCCGGCATAGTAAGGACGATGTCCGTCGTCCCTTCGCGGGAACTCCCGGCAACCCGCCGGGACTTCCCAGGCACAGAAAGAGGCACCGAGTGAGTTTCGGACCGCCCCCGTCCATGCCCCCAGGCCACGCGCCCGCCGTGGAGCCCCCCGAGGGCCCGTACGGCCACCGCGGTCCCGCCGGCAGCGGCGACCCGCGGAGGAAGCGCGCCCGGAAGCTGCTCCTGGGGCTGCTGGCGGTGGTCGTCGTCGGGGCGTTGGGCACGGGCGGTTGGCTGCTGTGGGGGCCCGGCGGCGGGGACTCGAAGACGTCGGACAAGTCGCCGACCGCGGTCGCGCAGGGCCCGCTCGACGTGCGCGAGACGGTCGAGAAGCGGCCCGCGAGCACCACCGGTGAGATGGCCTTCCGGTTCTCCGTGGACGACATGAAGCCCGGGGAGCACTTCGAGATGCCCGGGATGTGGGCGACGGACCGCATCCTCGCCAAGGGCATCAACAAGACGCTCGTCGGCCTGCGCATCGGCAGCGACGCCGAGCCGGGCGACGAAACGTGGCGGCTCGCGCTCGACGGACCGATCTGCGGCTACACGCGCCATGTCACCGGCGACAACCGCACCGCCGTCCTCTTCCGGGCGAACGACTGGGCGGAGGAGGCCTACTGCAACCAGGTCGCCTTCGTCGACCTCGACGACGGCCGCCTGATCTGGGAGGACCGCTTCCCCGTCTCCCAGCCCGGCCCCGAGCCGGGCGCCGGCACGGGCGCCGGCCAGGACCGGCCCAGCGTGACCCTCGCGCACGGCACGGTCGCCGTCACCTGGGGCGGCGGCACCGTCGGGTACGACATGGAGAAGGGCACCACCCGCTGGACCACGTCGACCGCCGCCCCCTGTCAGGACATGGGCGCTGCCGGCGGCCGCGGACTGATCGTCCGGGAGCAGTGCTGGAGCGGTGACGAGAGTCTCCCCGCGGGCTCCTGGGAGAACGTCACGTACAAGGTGCGCAAGCTGGACCCGGCCACGGGCAGGGCCCTGTGGACCTACTCCGCCGCCAAGGGCATCCGCGACCTCAACGTGCCCTCCGCCGACCCGGCCGTCGTCGCCGTCTCCGCCGGCGACACGGAGATCACCGATCTGCTCTCCCTCGACGACCGGGGCCGCAGCCGCGCCACGATCAGTCTCCGCAACGGCGCCTACGTCGCCGACTGCGCCTACACCGACTACCTCGTGGTCGACGACTGCCCGACCATCGCCGTCGGAAAGGACCAGGTCTTCATCCGCAGCAAGGACCAGCCGGAGAAGCAGACGTCCAACTGGGTCATCGGCTTCGACCTGGCGACGGGGAACACCACCAAGAAGTTCGACTCCGGCCCGGGCTCACTGCTCTACCCGGTGCGCATGAGCGGCGACCGGCTGCTCGCCCTGCGCCTGAGCAACGACCACATCGCGCCCAACGCCCTCGTCGCCCTGGACCCGCAGACGGACGAGGAGGTGCCGTACCTCTACTTCGGCCTGCCGAGCGAGGCGCAGACGATGACGCTGACGGACGAGAACGACATCGTCGTCCAGAACGGGCGCGTCTTCTTCGGCGTCAAGGCCGCGAACGGCCCCCCCGACGCCAAGACCAAGCAGTGGACCTACCTCGTGCTGGGCATCGGAAGCGGCGCGCCGCACACGTCCTGACGGATCCGGACGGAGAGGCGGGGCCTCGGCACCGGGTGGTTCGGCCCGCGCCGCCGCCGGAATCCGCGATCACGCGACGCAGGCACCGGCGTCACTCGGCGGCGACGCCTCCGTCGCTGGGCGCCGGCTCCAGGTCGAACTCCCCGTCCCGCGCGCCCAGCACGAAGGCCCGCCACTCCGCCTCGGTGTACCGCAGCACGGTCTCCGGGTCCAGCGACGACCGCATCGCCACGGCACCGTCGGGAAGGTAAGCGATCTCCACCCGCTCCTCGTGCTCCTCCGTTCCCGGCGCGCAGTGCCACTCCACGCCCGAGATGTCGAGCGCGTAGAGCTCGTCCCGCTCGCGTTCCTTGCGTGCTTTGACTTCCTCGTCCGGCACCTGGGCCATGGCGGAGGGGTCCTTTCAGGCGGCTTACCAACGATCCCGGGCAACATTACTGGCCCTGACCCGCCCTTGGCGGCGGAAGCCGACGACCGCCGTCCGCACCGGCTGCATCAGTCCCGAGGCCGGGACGCTCATGCGCAAGGTCGCGCCCGCCGCCGGGACTTGGCGGGTCGATGTCCGGTGCTCCGTCCTTCCCGCCGCCCCCGTTCGCGGAAGCGGGCCCACCGTGATCGCGGCGGGATCCGCGCTGATCACTGCCATCGGGCTCACCGTTCCCGGCAAAGGCGTGTCACCGCGAGGCCAGGCGCGGGCCCCGCCCTCCGGGCCGGGCCGTCCGCCCAGGCTGGTACGCTGTGTGACGGACGTTTGTGTACGCGCCCCCGGAGCTCAGAGCCCTGGAGGTCGCGCCCAGCGGATCCCGCCTTCCGAGTCACGGAAGATCCCCCGAGACGTAGACCGGGGGCACTCGGTGGCCACTCACAGACTAAGAGGAGTACGCGTGTCGCTCGACGCCGCAGTGAAGAAGCAGATCATCTCCGAGTTCGGTACCAAGGAGGGCGACACCGGCTCCCCCGAGGTCCAGGTCGCTCTGCTGTCCCGTCGGATCTCCGACCTGACCGAGCACCTCAAGACCCACAAGCACGACCACCACTCCCGTCGTGGTCTGCTGATCCTGGTCGGTCAGCGCCGCCGGCTGCTGCAGTACCTCGCCAAGAAGGACATCCAGCGCTTCCGTGCGCTGGTCGAGCGCCTCGGCATCCGCCGCGGTGCGGCGGGCGCCAAGTAAGACGCCGTGAAGGGAGCGGTTCCCATCGTTCGGGGGCCGCTCCTTTTGCTGTACGTGCGCGGTGTCGCCACCCCTTTGTAGTGTGGTAACCGAACACGAGACGCACGACACACAAAACCGAACGAAACAGACAAGCGCAGACAAGCGCAGAAGAACAAGGAGAAGCGCGCCTCGCCGTCGCCGGTCCTCGGTAGTGGCCCCCGGGAGGGGATCCCGGGTGCTTCGATCGAAGACCGGCCCGCACCGGACGCGGCGCTTCTCCGGCACCGTCCCCCCGCCACACGGGCGAGGAGGGACAAAAGACGACAAGTAACGGAGAAAACGCTAGTGGAGAACGAGACCCACTACGCCGAGGCCGTCATCGACAACGGCTCCTTCGGCACCCGCACCATCCGCTTCGAGACGGGCCGCCTGGCCCGTCAGGCCGCCGGTTCCGCCGTGGCGTACCTGGACGACGACACCATGGTGCTGTCGGCCACCAGCGCCTCCAAGAACCCGAAGGACCAGCTCGACTTCTTCCCGCTCACGGTGGACGTCGAGGAGCGGATGTACGCCGCCGGCAAGATCCCCGGCAGCTTCTTCCGTCGTGAGGGCCGGCCGTCCGAGGACGCCGTCCTCACCTGCCGCCTGATCGACCGCCCGCTGCGCCCGTCCTTCAAGAAGGGCCTGCGCAACGAGATCCAGGTCGTGGCCACGATCATGGCCCTCAACCCCGACCACCTGTACGACGTCGTGGCGATCAACGCCGCCTCCGCGTCGACGCAGCTGGCCGGTCTGCCCTTCTCCGGCCCGATCGGCGGCGTCCGCGTCGCGCTGATCAGCGGCCAGTGGGTGGCCTTCCCGACGCACACCGAGCTCGAGGACGCCGTCTTCGACATGGTCGTCGCGGGCCGCGTCCTGGAGGACGGCGACGTCGCGATCATGATGGTCGAGGCCGAGGCCACCGAGAAGACCATCAAGCTGGTCGAGGGCGGCGCCGAGGCGCCCACCGAGGAGGTCGTCGCCGCCGGTCTGGAGGCCGCGAAGCCCTTCATCAAGGTGCTGTGCCGCGCCCAGGGCGACCTCGCCGCGAAGGCCGCCAAGCCGACCGGCGAGTTCCCGATCTTCCTGGACTACCAGGACGACGTCCTGGAGGCCCTCAGCGCCGCCGTCCGCCCCGAGCTCAGCCAGGCGCTCACCATCGCCGGCAAGCAGGAGCGCGAGGCCGAGCTGGACCGCGTCAAGGCGCTCGCCGCCGAGAAGCTCCTGCCGGAGTTCGAGGGCCGCGAGAAGGAGATCTCCGCCGCGTACCGCTCGCTGACCAAGTCCCTGGTCCGTGAGCGCGTCATCAAGGAGAAGAAGCGCATCGACGGCCGCGGTGTCACCGACATCCGCACCCTGGCCGCCGAGGTCGAGGCCATCCCGCGCGTGCACGGCTCCGCCCTGTTCGAGCGTGGCGAGACCCAGATCCTGGGCGTCACCACCCTCAACATGCTCCGCATGGAGCAGCAGCTGGACACCCTCTCGCCGGTGACCCGCAAGCGCTACATGCACAACTACAACTTCCCGCCGTACTCCGTCGGCGAGACCGGCCGCGTCGGCTCCCCGAAGCGCCGCGAGATCGGCCACGGCGCCCTCGCCGAGCGCGCCATCGTGCCGGTGCTGCCGACGCGCGAGGAGTTCCCCTACGCGATCCGTCAGGTGTCCGAGGCCCTCGGCTCCAACGGCTCGACGTCCATGGGCTCGGTCTGCGCCTCCACCATGTCGCTGCTGAACGCCGGTGTGCCGCTGAAGGCCCCCGTCGCCGGTATCGCCATGGGCCTGATCTCCCAGGAGATCAACGGCGAGACGCACTACGTCGCCCTCACCGACATCCTCGGTGCGGAGGACGCCTTCGGCGACATGGACTTCAAGGTCGCCGGCACCAAGGAGTTCGTGACCGCCCTCCAGCTCGACACCAAGCTGGACGGCATCCCCGCCTCCGTCCTGGCCGCCGCCCTCAAGCAGGCCCGTGACGCCCGCCTCCACATCCTCGACGTGATGATGGAAGCGATCGACACGCCGGACGAGATGTCCCCGAACGCGCCGCGGATCATCACCGTGAAGATCCCGGTCGACAAGATCGGTGAGGTCATCGGCCCCAAGGGCAAGATGATCAACCAGATCCAGGAGGACACGGGCGCCGACATCACGATCGAGGACGACGGCACGATCTACATCGGTGCCGCCGACGGCCCGGCCGCCGAGGCCGCCCGCGCGACGATCAACGGCATCGCCAACCCGACCATGCCCGAGGTCGGCGAGCGCTACCTGGGCACCGTCGTGAAGACGACGACCTTCGGCGCGTTCGTCTCGCTGCTGCCCGGCAAGGACGGTCTGCTGCACATCTCGCAGATCCGCAAGCTCGCCGGCGGCAAGCGCGTGGAGAACGTCGAGGACGTCCTCGGTGTGGGCCAGAAGGTCCAGGTCGAGATCGCCGAGATCGACTCCCGCGGCAAGCTCTCCCTGATCCCCGTGATCGAGGGCGAGGACGCGAACGAAGAGAAGAAGGACGACGCCGACCAGTGACGTCCCGTAGCTCCAAGGCGACGGCCCGCACCTCCTCGGAGGCGCGGGCCGTCGCCCGTACCCAAACCCTGATCAAGGGCGAGAACGGCATCGGTACGGTCCGCAAGACCACCCTCCCGGGCGGCCTGCGCATCGTCACCGAGACCCTGCCCTCGGTCCGCTCGGCGACCTTCGGCATCTGGGCGCACGTCGGCTCCCGCGACGAGACCCCGGCCCTGAACGGCGCCACCCACTACCTCGAGCACCTGCTCTTCAAGGGCACGTCCCGCAGGTCCGCCCTGGAAATCTCCTCCGCCCTCGACGCCGTCGGCGGCGAGATGAACGCGTTCACGGCCAAGGAGTACACGTGCTACTACGCGCGCGTGCTCGACACCGACCTGCCGCTCGCCATCGACGTGGTCTGCGACATGCTGACCGGCTCGCTGATCCAGGAGGAGGACGTCGACGTCGAGCGCGGCGCCATCCTCGAGGAGATCGCGATGACCGAGGACGACCCGGGCGACTGCGTGCACGACCTGTTCGCGCACACCATGTTCGGCGACAACGCCCTCGGCCGCCCGGTCCTCGGCACCGTCGACACCGTCAACGCCCTCACCGCCGACCGCATCCGCCGCTTCTACAAGAAGCACTACGACCCGACGCACCTCGTGGTCGCCTGCGCCGGCAACGTCGACCACAACAAGGTCGTGCGCCAGGTCCGCGCCGCCTTCGAGAAGGCCGGTGCCTTCAGGGACCCGGTGGCCGCACCCATCGCCCCCCGCGAGGGCCTGCGCACCATCCGCACCGCCGGCCGCGTCGAACTGATCGGCCGCAAGACCGAGCAGGCGCACGTCATCCTCGGCATGCCGGGCCTGGCCCGCACCGACGAGCGACGCTGGGCCATGGGTGTCCTCAACACCGCCCTCGGCGGCGGCATGTCCTCCCGCCTCTTCCAGGAGGTCCGCGAGAAGCGCGGCCTGGCCTACAGCGTGTACTCGTACACCTCGGGCTTCGCCGACTGCGGCCTCTTCGGCGTGTACGCGGGCTGCCGGCCCTCCCAGGTGCACGACGTGCTGAAGATCTGCCGGGACGAACTCGACCACGTCGCCGAGCACGGCCTGAGCGACGACGAGATCGGCCGTGCCGTCGGCCAGCTCCAGGGCTCCACGGTCCTCGGCCTGGAGGACACGGGCGCGCTGATGAACCGTATCGGCAAGAGCGAACTGTGCTGGGGCGAGCAGATGTCCGTCGACGACATGCTGGCCCGGATAGCCTCGGTGACGCCGGACGACGTCCGAGCGGTCGCCCGCGACGTCCTGGGACGACGGCCCTCGCTGTCGGTCATCGGCCCGCTGAAGGACAAGCAGGCGTCCCGGCTGCACGACGCCGTCGCCTGAACCCGTCCGGTCTGAACCCCTCCGGTAAGGAAGCAAGAGACATGAGCAAGCTGCGCGTGGCCGTCCTCGGCGCCAAGGGCCGGATCGGCTCCGAGGCGGTCCGGGCGGTCGAGGCCGCCGAGGACCTGGAACTGGTCGCCGCCCTCGGCCGGGGCGACAGCCTGGACACGCTGGCCGAGACCGGCGCCCAGGTCGCCGTCGAGCTGACCACCCCCGCCTCGGTGATGGACAACCTCGACTACTGCGTACGCCACGGCATCCACGCCGTCGTCGGCACCACGGGCTGGACCGACGAGCGTCTCGCACAGCTGAGGACCTGGCTCGACGGCTCTGTGGAGACGGGTGTCCTCATCGCGCCCAACTTCTCCATCGGCGCCGTGCTGACCATGAGGTTCGCGCAGATCGCGGCCCCGTACTTCGAGTCCGTCGAGGTCGTCGAGCTGCACCACCCGAACAAGGTGGACGCCCCCAGCGGCACCGCCACCCGCACCGCCCAGCTGATCGCCCAGGCCCGGCAGAAGGCAGGCACCGCACCGGCGCCCGACGCCACTGCCACCGCCCTGGACGGCGCTCGCGGCGCGAACGTCGACGGTGTCCCGGTCCACGCGGTCCGCCTGCGCGGCCTGCTCGCCCACCAGGAGGTCCTGCTCGGCGGCGAGGGCGAGACCCTCACCGTCCGCCACGACTCCCTGCACCACAGCAGCTTCATGCCCGGCATCCTGCTGGGCGTGCGCCGCGTGGTGAGCACGCCGGGCCTGACCCTCGGCCTGGAACACTTCCTGGACCTGAACTGAGACCCGGACCGAGCTCCTGACCTCATGCGCGCGAAGATCTCCTACGTCATCACGGCCGCCGTCCTGGTCTTCTACTTCGTCCTGGCCGGCAGCCGCGGTGTGATGCTCATCGAAACCGGCACACCCCTCACCGTCGCCTTCGGTGTCGCGGTGCTGATCCTGCCGGTGATCGGCCTTTGGTTCCTCTGGAAGAACACCCAGTTCGTCCGCAAGGCCAACCAGCTCGCCGCCGAGCTCGACGCCGAGGGCGGACTGCCCATGGACGAGCTGAAGCGCACCCCCAGCGGCCGCGTCGACCGGGACTCGGCCGACGAGGTCTTCGCCCTGCGCAAGGCCGAGACGGAGGACGCGCCCGGCGACTGGCGCAGCTGGTTCCGCCTCGCCGTCGCCTACCACGACGCCCGCGACACCCCGCGCGCCCGCAAGGCCATGCAACGGGCGATCGCCCTGCACGACGGCAAGCACGTCGAGGCGGCCTGAGCCGACCGACAGCCACCGAAACACACCGACCGATACACTCCGACCGAAGCGCCGGGGCCCGGTCCGCACTCGCGGACCGGGCCCCGGCGTCAGTTCGTGCTCAGCTACGCCCGTACTCGGCGGCCCACGCCTCCACGGCGTCCGCCGCCCGGTCGAAGGCGTCCTCCCGCGCGAGGAAGTCGGCGTTGTGGGTGGTCAGCAGGGGAGGCACGGACTCAGCGGGCCGCCCCTGCCGGACGAGGAGCAGAGCCTGACCCTGCACCGTCCGCGGCAGCCCGAGCCAACGCACCGGCTGCTGCACCGTCCGCACACTGGTGACCTGCTGCCAGGTCATCGTGCGTGTGCTGAAGAAGCCCACCTGCCGGACGCCGCGCGCGCTCACCCACGCGCCCATGCGCAGCAGCCGCAAGGCGCACGCGATCACCACCACCGCCACGCCGAAGACCACACCGGCGGCGGACAGCGAGTCCGTCGCCGCGATGATGACCGCCGCGAACAGCACGAACGAGGCGAGCAGCAGCAACAGCGCCGCCGGCCCCACCCGCCACGGTCCCGGCCGGTAGGGCCGGCGCCAGAGGTCGCGGTCGTCGTACGGCAGCGCGACCTCGTCGGCGGCGTCGAAGGCGCGGTCGGCCGTCAGGAAGGGCAGGGGCACGGCTGGTCCTCACTCGTTCCATGGCGTGTGCTGTGCCCGGTGAGGCTACCGACCTGTGTCTCCGGTCACCACCCTCGGGGGCCCGGATGGAGTGAGGACGACTGTCCCAGGGACGCCTCTAGCGCCCGTCGGACGCCTGCGACGGCTGCTTGTGCCCGGAGGGCTGGTCGGCCGACAGGGAGGGCATCCCGATCACGAGGGAGCCCACGAGTCCTGCGACGACGGTGAGACCCAGCAGCCAGCGCCCGGCCAACTGGCCGAAGGACGCCCGCTGACGGGGCGGGGGTGCGACATTGCTGCGGAACCTGTCGGCCTCGGCGACGAAGGCGAACGGCACGGGTTCACGCCGGCGGATCATTGGAGGTGCGTCTCCCTTCGGGGATCGGTCCACAGCGACCGGAGTGGGTCGCTGTTACTCATACAGACGAACGAATGCCCTCGCAGGTGCCCACTTTCACCGACTTCATCGCGGCACGGCCGTGAAAAGCCCCGTTTGGGTGGCCGTAGAGTGGCCTCGCCCGAGCGACGAGATGGGAAGGCCCTCCACACCGTGACCGACACCCCCACCGACGATTTCAAGATCGACCTTCGCAGCGACGTCACCGTCGAGCTGGTGAAGAGCAGCGCGACCGACTCCGACGTACTCTTCGCCGCCCGCGTCTCGACCGTCGGCGAACAGTCCCTGGACGAGCTGAAGAAGGACCCGGAGCGCTCCAAGGGCCTGATCAACTACCTCATGAGGGACCGGCACGGCAGCCCGTTCGAGCACAACTCGATGACCTTCTTCATCAGCGCCCCGATCTTCGTCTTCCGCGAGTTCATGCGGCACCGCGTCGGCTGGTCCTACAACGAGGAGTCGGGCCGCTACCGGGAGCTCCAGCCCGTCTTCTACGTGCCGGACACCTCCCGCAAGCTGGTCCAGCAGGGCCGGCCCGGCAAGTACGTCTTCGTCGAGGGCACCCCGGAGCAGTACGAGCTGGTGGGGAGCGCCATGGAGGACTCCTACCGCCAGGCCTACGCGACGTACCGGCAGATGCTCGCCGCGGGCGTCGCCCGCGAGGTGGCCCGCGCGGTGCTCCCCGTCGGCCTGTACTCCTCGATGTACGCCACCTGCAACGCCCGCTCGCTGATGCACTTCCTCGGCCTGCGCACCCAGCACGAGCTGGCCAAGGTCCCGTCCTTCCCGCAGCGCGAGATCGAGATGGTCGGCGAGCGGATGGAGGCCGCGTGGGCCGAGCTCATGCCGCTCACCTACGCCGCCTTCAACGCGAACGGACGCGTGGCGCCGTAGGGCGCCCACGGAGCCCGACCGGGCACAGATGTACGCATCCGCCGGCCGAAGTGTCCGGATTGCGGCGTTCTGTGAAGTTCATCTAGCCTGATCAAAGGGACCCGGCACTGCTTGAACCCCCGAGCAGGCAGTGCCGGGCTCCACCTCCTCCCCGATCTGCCGCATCCCCCGAGGGCAGACCCCGCCCTGAGCAACGAGTAGCGTGTAACCCATGGCTCCGACCTCCACTCCGCAGACCCCCTTCGGGCGGGTCCTCACCGCCATGGTCACGCCCTTCAGGGCGGACGGCGCACTCGACCTCGACGGCGCGCAGCGGCTCGCCGCCCACCTGGTGGACGCAGGCAACGACGGCCTGATCATCAACGGCACCACGGGCGAGTCCCCCACCACCAGCGACGCGGAGAAAGCGGACCTCGTACGAGCGGTCCTGGAGGCCGTCGGCGACCGTGCACACGTCGTCGCCGGAGTCGGCACCAACAACACCCAGCACAGCATCGAGCTGGCCCGCGCCGCCGAGCACGCCGGCGCGCACGGCCTCCTGCTCGTCACGCCGTACTACAACAAGCCCCCGCAGGAGGGCCTGTACCAGCACTTCACGGCCATCGCCGACGCCGCCGAGCTGCCGGTCATGCTCTACGACATCCCCGGCCGCAGTGGCGTCCCGATCAACACCGAGACGCTGGTCCGCCTCGCCGAGCACCCGCGGATCGTCGCCAACAAGGACGCCAAGGGCGACCTCGGCCGCGCCAGCTGGGCCATCGCGCGTTCCGGCCTCGCCTGGTACTCCGGCGACGACATGCTGAACCTGCCGCTCCTCTCCGTGGGCGCGGTCGGCTTCGTCTCCGTCGTCGGCCATGTCGTCACCCCCGAACTGCGTGCCATGGTGGACGCGCACGTCGCCGGTGACGTACAGAAGGCCCTGGAGATCCACCAGAAGCTGCTCCCGGTCTTCACCGGCATGTTCCGCACCCAGGGCGTCATGACCACCAAGGCCGCGCTCGCCCTCCTCGGACTGCCCGCAGGACCGCTGCGCGCGCCCATGGTCGGTCTCACGCCCGAGGAAACCGAGCAGCTCAAGATCGATCTTGCCGCCGGCGGGGTACAGCTCTGACAACAGACTTGGCACCACCGCACGACCGAGACTTCACAACTGAATAGGCAGGCCACCGGTGCCTGCACCCCAATACGACAACTGCTTCTGCACGAACGTCACGCGCGCCACGTGCCACCGGTACGTGGCGCGTGTGGTGAGGAGAGTCTTTTGAGTCATCCGCATCCTGAACTGGGCCGGCCCCCGGCGCTTCCCGCAGGCGGTCTGCGGGTCACCCCGCTCGGCGGTCTCGGCGAGATCGGCCGCAACATGACGGTCTTCGAGTACGGCGGACGCCTGCTGATCGTCGACTGCGGAGTGCTCTTCCCCGAGGAGGAGCAGCCCGGAATCGACCTGATTCTGCCGGACTTCTCGTCCATCCGGGACCGCCTCGACGACATCGAGGGCATCGTCCTCACCCACGGCCACGAGGACCACATCGGCGGTGTCCCCTTCCTCCTCCGCGAGAAGCCGGACATCCCGCTGATCGGCTCCAAGCTGACCCTCGCGCTCATCGAGGCCAAGCTCCAGGAGCACCGCATCCGTCCGTACACCCTCGAGGTCGCGGAGGGGAACCGCGAACGCATCGGCCCGTTCGACTGCGAGTTCATCGCGGTCAACCACTCCATCCCGGACGCGCTGGCCGTCGCCATCCGCACCCCCGCGGGCATGGCGGTCCACACGGGCGACTTCAAGATGGACCAGCTTCCGCTGGACAACCGCCTCACGGACCTCCACGCCTTCGCACGGCTGAGCGAGGAGGGCATCGACCTCCTCCTCGCCGACTCGACGAACGCCGAGGTCCCGGGGTTCGTTCCGCCGGAGCGGGACATCTCCAACGTCCTGCGCCAGGTCTTCGCCGGCGCCCGCAAGCGGATCATCGTGGCGAGCTTCGCCAGCCACGTCCACCGCATCCAGCAGATCCTGGACGCGGCGCACGAGTACGGCCGCCGGGTCGCCTTCGTCGGCCGCTCCATGGTCCGCAACATGGGCATCGCCCGTGACCTGGGCTACCTGAAGGTGCCGCCGGGTCTCGTCGTGGACGTCAAGACGCTCGACGACCTGCCGGACAGCGAAGTGGTCCTGGTCTGCACGGGTTCCCAGGGCGAACCGATGGCCGCCCTGTCCCGCATGGCCAACCGGGACCACCAGATCCGCATCGTCGACGGCGACACGGTCATCCTGGCCTCGTCCCTCATCCCGGGCAACGAGAACGCGGTGTACCGCGTGATCAACGGCCTGACCCGCTGGGGCGCGCACGTCGTCCACAAGGGCAACGCCAAGGTGCACGTCTCGGGCCACGCCTCGGCCGGCGAGCTGCTGTACTTCTACAACATCTGCCGACCCAAGAACCTGATGCCGGTCCACGGCGAATGGCGCCACCTGCGCGCCAACGCCGAACTGGGCGCCCTGACCGGCGTCCCGCACGACCGCATCGTCATCGCCGAGGACGGCGTCGTCGTCGACCTGGTCGAGGGCAAGGCCAAGATCTCCGGCAAGGTCCAGGCGGGATACGTCTACGTCGACGGTCTCTCGGTCGGCGACGTGGGCGAGCCGGCCCTCAAGGACCGCAAGATCCTCGGCGACGAGGGCATCATCTCGGTCTTCCTGGTCATCGACTCCTCCACCGGCAAGATCACCGGCGGACCGCATGTCCAGGCCCGTGGCTCGGGCATCGAGGACTCGGCCTTCGCAGCGGTGCTTCCCAAGATCACGGAAGCGCTGGAACGCTCGGCCCAGGACGGGGTCGTCGAACCCCATCAGCTCCAGCAGCTGGTGCGCAGGACCCTCGGCAAGTGGGTCTCGGACACCTACCGGCGGCGGCCGATGATCCTCCCTGTGGTGGTGGAGGTCTGACGACCCGTCGGGTCTCGGCCGGCGCCAACCAGGAGCGGGGGGCCTCGATTTGCATCGAGG
>NZ_JAVRFH010000398.1:0-403 GCF_031845825.1 Streptomyces lancefieldiae
TTCCCCGAACCAGAGCCTCGCTCTCGCGGCCATGCTGTTCGCCGTGTCGATGACGTTCATCGACCAGACGATCGTGGCGATCGCCGCTCCGGAGATCATTCACGAGCTGGGCCTCACCTCCACGCAGATGCAGTGGGTCGTCAACGCCTATCTGCTCACCCTGGCCGCGTTCTTCGCGCTGGGCGGGCGGTTGTCCGACATCTACGGGCACCGCCGGGTGATGCTGATCGGCACCCTCGTGTTCGTCATCGCCTCCGCGATGTGCGGTGCCGTGCCGGCCGGGGACTTCGCGCAGGCGTGGCTGATCGGTTTCCGTGCCGTGCAGGGCATCGGCGCGGCCCTGATGTTCCCGGCCGCGCTGGCCGTGGTCATCGCGGTGTTCCCGGTGGAGCGGCGCGGGCGG
>NZ_JAVRFH010000399.1:0-403 GCF_031845825.1 Streptomyces lancefieldiae
ATAGTGAAGAGTCTGGTATCGACGAAGATGTGAGTTTCACCTGTCGGTTGCGCAAGATGAGGGCAACGACCGTTCCGGGCACGGATCGGACCACGGGTGTAAGCCAGACTATGCACCAGACGACGGCCTTGCTTTAATTGCCGGGTTGTGTCGCACCGACCATCTGCTGCCAGGGGAGTTTCGTGACCGGCGTACCACCGGAAGAGGGCGCCAGCCCGAGCGAGAGTCTGCGCCTGGACGAGCGCCCGAGCGCCGGCGGGCGCGACCCGTTGTCCGGGGTGGGGGGCGCGTTGCGATTGCACCGCAACGCCAAAGGGCTCTCGCTGCGACAGTTCGCCCGCCAGTTGGGGGTCTCCGCGTCGTTCATCTCGCAACTGGAGAACGGCAAGTCACAGCCGTCGGT
>NZ_JAVRFH010000400.1:0-402 GCF_031845825.1 Streptomyces lancefieldiae
TTCGAGAACGACACCGAGGCCCAGACCCGGGTCAAGTCCGGCGGCGCGGTGGCCGGTGTCAACGACTACC
Source organism: Streptomyces lancefieldiae (assembly GCF_031845825.1). Lineage (NCBI taxonomy): Bacteria > Bacillati > Actinomycetota > Actinomycetes > Kitasatosporales > Streptomycetaceae > Streptomyces > Streptomyces lancefieldiae. Next base: position 71 of record NZ_JAVRFH010000400.1, read on the forward strand.
CGGTCGCACTCGACCTGGCCCGTAAGGCCGACGGCGGCAATGCCTTCGAGGTCGTCGGCGAGCAGGTCGACGCGGGCCCCTTCGGCATAGGCGTGAACAAGGACAACCCCGGCCTGCGGGACGCCCTGAAGGAGGCCGTCGACGCGATCATCGCCGACGGTTCGTACCAGAAGGTGCTCGACAAGTGGGGCGCCGGTACGGGAGCGATCGACAAGGCCGCCATCAACGGCGGCAAGTGACCGGACGCTCCACTGAAGGGCAGTCACCATGACTGACAAGTTCGACAAGACACCCGCCGCCTCACCGGCGGGCCCGGTGTCCGTCTCCGGGGG
>NZ_JAVRFH010000401.1:0-400 GCF_031845825.1 Streptomyces lancefieldiae
TCCTCACCCACCGTCAGACACAGCGGTGGACTGGCCAGCGGACGCCGCCTGAGGGCCAGTCGATGGGTGCCGTGACGGGATCCCGTACTGGCACGCTCCGCGAGCCGACCGTGATGGGGTGCTGACGAAGCTGGAGGAATGTCGTCGAGCCCCGGCCCGTCGCCGTACTACTCAGTGACGCTTCGGCAGCAACCACGGCATTGCGCCACGCTCACGCGGTAGCGACGAGGAGGGCGGCCGCGAGGTAGCTGAGGTTGACCACGACTCGTAGCACCAGCATCCAGGGCCGCTGCAGCAGTGGGCCGCGTCGTTGAGGGTGGCGGGCGGAGTCGAGATGACTGACGAGGTAAGCAGATATCAGGAGCGCGGCAAGCGCGCCACCCATAACCCGCGTGTGGGG
>NZ_JAVRFH010000402.1:0-399 GCF_031845825.1 Streptomyces lancefieldiae
ATGTTGAAGTTGATACTTATATTTATTTCTGCTATATAGTTGTTTTATTTTTTACAAAAAATAAATAATACACTTAAAATCAAATAGTTATATTATTTGTTTTTTAAAAATAGATGTATTTATTTTTTTTTGGATATTTCATAAGTCCTATTTCTGTTTGCTCCAAAAGTCACTAAATCACTTAATTCGACCAACTTATAAACTGCTTTTCTCAAATCATTTGTTTGTATTTCATTTAAACGATTTTGAATTTCAGACATTTTACTTTTGCCATTGTATTTTAAATCTTCAAGAACTAATGCTTGAACTTTGTATGGCTCTAATGTTTTTAGTGCTGGCTTTATATCTAATTTGGCTTGTGCAAACAAATCAGAATTTAATAAATACTCTGTTCCTTTT
>NZ_JAVRFH010000403.1:0-399 GCF_031845825.1 Streptomyces lancefieldiae
GGCCGATACCGTAGAAATAAGTTCATTCAGTTTAGTGGCATATGGCCTCATCTGAATGATACGATCCTGTGCTCTACGCAATTTAGCCGCCGCTACCATTTTCATGGCTTTGGTGATCTGCATGGTCGAGTTTACCGAGGTAATTCTGTTTCTAACTTCCTTTAATGAAGGCATGGTATATCCTTTTAAACTATTCAATCCCTGTAACTGATGTTTCAGTTACAGGGATCTTCAAATTAATTAAGCGTATTTTTCTGCAAGCTCTTTTCCGGTTTTTACGATATAATCCGTAATCTCCGAGTCAAGTTTACCCGCTGCAAGGCTATTGATAAATTCAGGTTTGGTTGATTTAACCAATGTCAGGAATTCTTTTTCAAATTCTTTCACACGTTCTACAGG
>NZ_JAVRFH010000404.1:0-394 GCF_031845825.1 Streptomyces lancefieldiae
GGTCACGAACTGTGCTCCCCGCGCGTGCGGGGGTGGTCCCCCGGATTCGAGGGAGGGGGCCCTACGCGTGCGGTGCTCCCCGCGCGTGCGGGGGTGGTCCCAGGATCACGCAGATCAGGGCTGGGACGGCAACGTGCTCCCCGCGCGTGCGGGGGTGGTCCCCGGCACGTGAGCGCGCCCAGCTCGGGGACGGCGTGCTCCCCGCGCGTGCGGGGGTGGTCCCTCAAGCGGGCGCATCACGACCGGGTCGGACTGGTGCATGATCGTGGAGACATCGGCCCCCTTCGCGGGATACGACATGGCGGAGTCAGGCCGCGTCGAGGTGGCACCGATGAGCGGCGAGACCCCGTTCGCGGGCCACCTCGGCGAGACGGTGCTGGCAGTTAGCGAAGAG
>NZ_JAVRFH010000405.1:0-392 GCF_031845825.1 Streptomyces lancefieldiae
TGCGGTGGTCCATCAAAAAGATGATCGGCCGCGGGCTGGCCGCCATCAGCAGCACCGCGTCGACAAAGCTGACGTGGTTGCAGGCCAGGATGGCCGCGCCCTCGATGGGGATGTGCTGCTCGCCCTGCACCTTGAAGCGGTACACGCAGTGCGACAGCACCCATGCCACGAAGCGCAGCAGGTACTCGGGCACCAGCATGAAGATGTAGAACGCCACCAGCGCATTCGCAATGCCGGTGAACAAAAAGATCTGCGGAATGCTGAAGCCCGCGCCCAGCAGCGCGCCGGCCAGTACCGAGCTGGCGATCATGAACAGCGCGTTCAAGATATTGTTGGCGGCGATGATGCGCGCGCGGTGCGTGGGCTGGCTGCGCAGCTGGATCAGCGCATAC
>NZ_JAVRFH010000406.1:0-392 GCF_031845825.1 Streptomyces lancefieldiae
ATCCGAAGCGGTTCACCTTCAACGCCGACGCCGTACGGGTGCCGTCGGCCCGGCAGCTGGTCTACAACGACGGCCGGGCCGTGGCGGCGGGCCGTCTGCCCGACGACACCTGGATCCTGCGGCCGCAGGACGTTCCCGACGCCTTTCAACCCGATGAGGATACCTGGTATTTCCGGCGGGTCTGCGGCACGTTCAAGGAGCGGGCGGGCTGGCACGGCTGCCAGATGCCCGAGCAGCTGCTCGGGCGGATCATCCGGGTGTCGTCGAACGAGGGGGACGTGGTGCTCGACCCGTTCGCCGGCAGCGGCACGACGCTGGTGGCGGCCAAGAAGCTGGGCCGGCGTTGGCTGGGGTTTGAGCTGTCGAAGGGCTACTACGAGCGGATGCTGGCT
>NZ_JAVRFH010000040.1:0-76181 GCF_031845825.1 Streptomyces lancefieldiae
ACGTCACACTCTGGTCCGAACACCCGGCCGCCACCTCACGCAGGGCCGCCACCTCCGTCTCATCGGCCGCCAGGCTCCAGCGCAGCTTCGTGCCCACCCACTCCGCGACGTACCGGCAGTGCACCTCAACGGCAGGCGGCAGCCACTCGGCAGGATCCCGGTCCGCCTTCGCACGATTCGAACGTGCCGTGACCGCCACCAGACTGGCCTCGGCGCCCTGGTCGTTGGCATACGCCTCACGACGCTGCGCCGACCACCCGGACGCCCCGCTGTCCCAGCTCTCCGCCAGGGGCACCATATGGTCGATGTCCAGGCTCGAGGCAGACGTCACCCACACCTGGTCGTAGTACGACCACCACTGCCCGCCCGTCAGACGACAGTTCGGTCCGACAGTTGGTGGTTCGACCGCTTCGGAGATCAGGACCTCGTTCCGCGTGGAGCAGCCGTCGGAGGGATCGGCGCCGGTGTTCCAGTGGCGGAACGCGGTCCGGCTGTAGCCGTCGCGGGACTCGGTATCCACGGGCAGGGCGGCGACGGCATCAGCCAGTGGGAGCGTCTCCGCCGCGTGCGCGGGCGCGGGGACGGTGAGGGGCAGGACGGCGAGGGATGCGGCGGCCAGGCCGCGCAGCATGGTCTTGAGCATGAGCCGTTGATAGCGGCCGCCGAGGGGGCGCTGTCCGGTGTTCCGCGAGTGCGCCGCCCGTGTGGGTGGTAGGTCGTACCGGAACCGGCGCGGCACGGTGCTCCTGCAGCACACGGCAGTGGGACGTGTGCCGCTGGTCGGCTGCCAGGGATGTGGGGCTGATCAGGCGGTACGCGATCGCGCGGCGGAAGGTCAGCACGCATGTTTCGCCGTACTCAGTCCGGGTGACGCTGCCCGGACGGGAAACTTCGGCGAGCGTCAGGGCGTCGTGCCGGGTATGAGGCCGATCAACGACGGGCACGTGGCGGAGCCAGGACTTGCGGTGGTGGAGGTCGCGGCCGCCGATGACGAGACAGCGTTCGCGGTCCAGGAACTGCTCGCCGCACAGTGGGCGATCGCGCCGGCAGACCGCACCACCCGCGAGCCCGGCGAGCCGGGTGTACGGCTGCGCTGCTTCCTCGACCTGCGCCAGCGGCCCGACTCATAGAGGTGGAAGAAATCCGGGGTGACGTGGACACTGCCGGAGCCGATGCTGAGCGTACCCAGCCCTGATCTGCGGCCGGGCTGGGCGGGCGAGCCCAAGTGGGACGGCTTCCGGGCGGTCGTTTCGGTGGATGCGGGCCGGGTGGTGCTGCGCTCCCGGCGTGGCACGGAGACGGGGCCGGCGTTTTCAGAGATTGTGGCCGGAGCCGTGCAGCTGCCGGATGCGACCGCGATGGACGGCGAGCTGGTCGTGTGGGACACCGCAGGTCGTCTCGCCTTCGAGCGGTTGCAGAACCGGCTCGCCCGGCGGGGTGCCGGTGCGGTCCGGGCATCTGAGGAGTGGCCGGTCCACTTCGTGGCGTTCGATCTGCTCAGGCTGTCCGGGACCGTGACGACGGAATGGCCGTACTGGCGGCGGCGGGCGGCGCTGGAGTCGGTGTTCGCCGACCGCCGGCTCCTGGCCCCGTGGGCGCTGTGTCCGTCGACCACTGACCCGGACACCGTGCACGAGTGGCTGTCCTGGGCGTCGGTCGGGATGGAGGGCGTGGTCTTCAAGCGGCTCACCGATGCCTATAAGCCGTCGGTGAGGGGGTGGGAGAAGTACAAGGTCCGCGAGACGAGTGAGGCGATCGTCGGCGCGGTCACCGGGTCCCTGACCGACCCGCGGACGCTGATGGTGCCCAGTCGCTCGCCGAGCGGGACGGCACCGCGCTAGCCGAAGGGCTGTTGTCCGCCATGGCCTCAACGGCGGCCCTTCCGGGCAGCCACCTCCTGGTGCTCCACGAGGTGGGCGACGTCTCGCCGAACGGCACTGGACTGCAGTGGTGCCGTTCGGCGATGGACAAGGCGGCTAAGGGCTCCGCTCCCTGACGGGCCGCAGGCCGGCTCGCCTCAGCGTCGATGGGTCAGACGGTCCGGGTGACGGCCGCGGCCTCCAGGCGGTCCAGGCGTTCGTAGAGGGCGCGCACGAGGCGGGCGCGGTTCTGGACGCAGCGCACGGTGCCCTCGATCGGCACGGACAGCCGGCCTTCTGCCTCGCGCAGGACGACGTCGGCGAGCGCCCGGGGGCCGCTGTCCTTGGGCATCTGGTCGGCGCGGCGGCGGACGTCGGAGGCGACGGCGCGGGCGTGGCCGGTGAGCTGGAGGGCGATCTGCTCCAGGTCGCGGGCGGTGAGGGTGTCCTGGTCGGTCCAGGCGAGGACGGCCTTGACGAGGCTCTCGTACGGTTCGCGATCGAGCGGGAGCCCGGCTTCGATCAGGCCGTCGGGGTCGTGCAGGACCGTGTGGCTGCTGGTGTGCATGGCGGGCCTCGCTGCCGGGAGCGTCGTGTGCGGGTGGCCGGCGGTCACCGCTGGGTGTCCTCGCCGCCGTCGGCTCCGTCGTCCTGGTCCTCGTCGTGCTGGCCGAGGAACCGGGCGAAGCCGCAGTCCGCGCGGGCCAGCAGGGCCGGAGAGGGGACGCCGTAGGCGGGCGACTGGAGGCCGCGGCCCTCCCCGGCCGGGGCGGTGGAGTCGGTGTGTACGCGCATGAAGCCCCGCCTTTCCGGCTTGGTCCGTCGGTGCCGTCGACGCTACGCACCTACAGTCCGCGCCCTCAACGAAGTTGCGGAGAATTGCGGGACTTCACTCCAGGGCGTCGATCGCGGCCTCGATGAGCGCGCGGGCGGCGACGCCGTACACAGCCATCTCCGCGAGGCCGGCAAACGCCTTCGCGTAGTCGTCGAGCTCGCGCGGCTGTGTCACCTTGATCTCCGCCGTGAGGGTCTCCACCACGGCCATGGTGTCGTCGTGGACGTAGAAGGCTTCCAGCGGCCACACGGTGCGCTGCGCGGTGAACGGGATGATCCCCAGCGAGACGGAGGCGAGGGGCATCACGGCCAGGAGGTGGCGCAGCTGCCCGCGCATCGCCTCGGGGTCGGCCGTTCGGTAGCGCAGGACGGACTCCTCCATGAGCACGACGTAGCGGTGGCCGCCCTCGTAGAGGAAGCGGGAGCGGGCGACCCGGGCCGCGACGGCTTCGGCGACGTCGTCGGGGGTGCCCTGGAAGCGGGTGATCTGGTTCATCAGAGCGGTGGCGAACGCCGGCGTCTGGAGGAAGCCGGGCGGCACGTTGGAGAGGTAGACCCGGCAGTGGCGGGTCCGCTCGTGGAGGGCGAGCCAGTCCTCCTGGACCTGCCGCATGCCGTTGCGGTGCAGGCGGCGCCACTCCATGTACATCGAGTCGACCGCGCGAGCGGTGGCGATGAGGTCGTCGGCCTGGTCGTCGGCGCCGCACGCCGCGCACCAGGTGCGGATGTCGTTGTCGGAGGGCGCGGCCGCGCCTTTTTGGATGCGGGTGGTCTTAGCGGGGTGCCAGCCGCACCGGGAGGAGAGTTCCTTCCCGGTGAGGCCGGCGTCCTTGCGCAGGTGCGTGAGCCGCACGGCGAGCGCTTCACGGGCGGCATGCGCGCTGGAGGAGGGAGAGACGGTCACGGGCTACTCAAGGGGTCTAGACAACGTACTTCTCGTGCGGGATGCCGCGCTCCCACACTGTCTCGAACGCCGTGGCGCACAGTGCGGCCGCGGCCGGGGCGTCGGTGCGTTCCTTCCCGTCCGTTGCCCAGTCGCCGGCGCCGGTGAAGTGGTGGAACTGCACGATGCGGCCGTCCAGGAGCCAGAAGTCGTTGCCGGGCAGCGGAATGTCGCTCGCGTGACGACGGGGCAGCCAGCGCACGTCTTCCCCGGCCTGGAGGTTGAGCGGAGTGATGGCATGCTCGTAGCGGATGTAGTCGGTGACCGGCTCGGAGACAATCCGCGCGCGGCGCATCACCACACCGCGGGCGACCGCGCCCTTGACGAGTGGCATCCACTGCGGCCAGAAGGAACGGGCCGGGTCAAGGTTCGGGACGCCGGTGCGCAGGAAGTTCTCGAAGTCGTCCCGTTCGTCGCCCACCGCGTAGACGTCGCGCATCTCCAGATGGACGGCGCTGCGATGGGTGGCCGCGAGGAGGTCAGCGAACGTCGCGCTGTCCAGCAGCTCGTTCCGCCGCATCGCATGCCTCCCTCACGATCGACACCATGTGGGCCGGAATCCGGATCACCCGCTCGTGCGGGGGGATCCCGGTCCTGTGGCCGGGCACCCACTGAACGGAGCCGACCTCGGCCTTGAGGAGTTCGTCGGCCTCCTCACCCTGGAAGATCAGATCCGAGCTCTCCTCTTCCACCCACACCGTGGGCGATCCTTCGCCGCCGGTGTTCGGGTCGATCCCGACGAACCGTAACGTCATCGCGTACTCCCGTGTCGAGTCGGTTGCGCTTAGTTGCGCCGACCGTCCCGCGTCCCGGCCCCCTCGGTCAAGACCGGGGCCGGGTCAGTCCCTCGTACGGACAGAAGCGCGCCGAAAGCGACAGCCGGATGGGCCGGACGGGTTGCCGGTGGGACCGGCGCGTACCGGGGCTGGCGGGTTGCCGGTTGGAGGTTCAGCGGACCGATCGGCCGCGCACAGGGCACGTCTGCGAAGCAGAGCATGGGACGTCACAAGCAGCACAAGCCGCGCCGCTCACGGGGCGAGAACGACCGGCCGGCCACGGAGTGGTTCGGCACCGCTTTCCACTCCACCGAGGGGATACAGCACCTGGACGTTCGCCAGTCCGGCAACGGCGTCCTGATTACCTCCTCCCCTGCCGAGATCGACGGCGTGCCGGCCTCGTGGCCGCTGCGCCTGCGTAACGACGTCGACGGCGGGCTGAACGAGGTAGGCGCGGCCCTCGCGGCCGGGCGCGGCAACGTCTTCGGCGTGACCGAGGGACCCGGCCACAGGACCGCCCTGGCGTTCTTGCCCGACCACCCCGAGGAAGGCGTCGGCACGCTGGCCCGGGTCTGCACTCCCGAGGACCCGGACGGCGACGTCGTCTTCGAGCGGAGCGCGGAACGACCGATGGGGCTGTGGGCCGAAGCAGGGGAGAACCTCCTGCGGATCGTGCCGCTGCTCGGTCCGGACGCGCCGCCGGCGGACGAACTCGAGGACTGCCGCCTGTGCCCTGGCTGCTACCGGCCCGTCTATGAGAGCTCTTCCTCGCACACCCTGATCGGGGCCGGTCCGCTCCCGCTGATGGGGCTGTGCAGGCTGTGTGCCGAGGGATCCACGCTTCGCTCGCTGCGCCAGGCCGACGTGCCCATCGACACCCGCCAGCGCGCTGTCCTGGAGACGGTGGCCGCCGCCCTGGCGTAGGGGTACGGCTCGTGGCTTGTGTGTATGCGGTTCGGGCGGTGCCGCATCGCGGCACCGCCCACGCACGGATCAGGCAGGGTTGTCGACGGTCACGAAGCCCGCGTCCTTGTAGTACTGGTCGAAGTCCTCGCCCGGTTCGGCGTTGTGGACCAGTCGGGCGAAGGCACGCTCGAAGCGGGTCACCTCGAAGCGGGCCACGATGGTCTTGCCTTCCCGCTTGTCGTAGATGGGCTTGGGAACCGGGAGGATGACACGGCCTCCGTCGACCGAGACGAGCAGGTGGCGGTCGACGAGGGCGCCGTTCCAGAAGACGTCGCCCACCTGATAGTCCACCGGCCTGTCGTCGGGGAAGGTATTCCAGTCCGGCGTCATTCCCTTGTTCACGGTGATGCCCCAGGCGATGGTGAGCGCGACGTTCTCGCGGTTCACGAGGGTGTTCCCGTGGGACTCGAGGTCCAGGGACCACTTGCTCAGCTCGTCTCCCCCCAGCGTGCCCCAACGCTCCCACCTGTCGTGGAAGGAGGGCCCGGAGCCGCCGCCCCAGCACCCGATGTGATGCCAGTCCTCGTTGGTGGACTGCTCGATGGTGTTCCGTATGTCTGCGAGACGCACGTAGATCCTCCCCTAGATGGTCAGCCGTACGGGATGTGCCGCCCGGCCGTTCTCTCCCTGGCTGTCATGATGCGTCAGGCGGTGACTGTGCACGTTGTTTGGCCCGGTCGACCTGGCGTAGCAGCAGGTCGGCGAACTGGATGATCTCAGCGGCTTCGATCGGGTCGTCGAACTTCACGGTCCGATGGCTGGGCGGGTTCTTGTACGCGCCCATGGCGCCGGCGAAGAGAGCCGAGGCGGCTTCCTGCTCGCCGCCTTCGGCTTCGGCGTCAGCCAGCGGCCCGCCCGCCTTGCCGTTCTTGTGGGGCTGGAACGCCGCGCGCATGAGGTGCACTCCGACCAAGGAGTTGTCGAGTCCGGAGGCTTCACGGACGGCGACTTCGACTGCCTTCATGGCTGCGAAGCTGGCGAGCTCGTACTCGCCCAGGTGGAAGTTGGTACGCACCGGCCCTTCCAGGGCCGGGTGCAACGGGCCTGAGAGCCGTTCGCCGGCCTCGAACCGCTCCAGGCCGGTGGGGTTCTTCGCCAGCTCCATTCCTTCGCGCGAGACCCGGCGGAAGGCTTCGTTCTGGGTCCGGTCCCGGGCGAGCAGTGCCCGGGACTCGAGCCACGACCAGGCATCAGTCAGGACATCGAGGAGCGCGTCGACGTCCGGCTCGCCCTCGTATGCGCGGGCCGCCGTCGAGCCCACGATGCTGTTCAGCTGCAGAGCACGCCCGTTCCCGCTCGCCAGATGCCGGAGCAGAAGCAGGGCGACATCCCGTATCGGTAGCTCCCGTACCTGCTGGGCGGGAACCGGAGCGTGGTAGGTAAAGGTCACGTCGTCACAGTACGAGCACGCACCGACAAAGGAGATCGCTTTACCAGGTGCCCTGAATCGGAAGCAGCGTCGGCGGAGGCACGGCGGCTGCTTACGGTAGGAATCGTGACGCCCCTTTCCGACGCCGCACCCGAGCCGGCACCCGTGCCGGTGCGGGTCGTGCTGCCCGCCGACCCGGTGCTCGGGCACCCGGAGCAGGAGGTCGTGGCGCGGCTCTGGAGGCGGCGGCAGACCGAGGCGGGCTGGCTGTACCTCGTGGGGCTGCCGTCGTACCGGGACCTCGAGGACGGCGGCGTGGAGGCGGCGGAGTACCGGGTATGGGTCCGGGCGCCCGAGCACGTGCGGCCGGTCGACGACGTCGACTACGACCAGGTCCCCACCGAGCCTCTTCCGCCGGCGCCGCCGACGACGGTGGTCCGCGAGGTCCTCGGGGAGCGCCGGCCATCGGGCTGGGTCCTGGCAAAGGTCCGCGAGGGGCGGGGCCCGGCCCGCGGTGTGCTGCACACACCGGACTGCGAAGAGGCACCCGAGGGCGCGCCCCTGCTCGATGTCCAGCGGGCCCTGGACGTCGCGGAGAACCCGGGGACTCAGCTGTGCACGCTGTGCGGATGCGCTCAGGAGCTGACGCCGCTGCTGAGCGGCTTCGACCACATCACCGACTCCTGACCTGCCGTGGTCAGGAGCCGGTCTCGATGGTGACGGGGACCTCCAGCGGCACGGTCCACTCGCTGCCCTTGGACCTGGCGGTGATGCTCAGGCGCACCGGCTCGTTCGCGTAGTCGCGGTGCCAGGCGTCCGTGGTGGTCGTCGACCAGGGCGGCGGGGTGGTGGGGGTCAGGCCGTATCGCGTCCACTCGCCGATCGCCAGCTGCTGCGGGGCGACCGTCCGACCGGTGTCGTCGCGTCCGTCCGCGCTGAACTTCCACGGCCCCCAGATGTGGGCGCGGACCTCTTCGGGCGGCCGGGTGCCGGCGAGCTGGGGCCCGTCGCCTCGGTGCGGGTTGTCGTTGCGCAGGGACGCGGTGATCTCGATGGTGCCGTGGGACAGCAGGCCGGGCGGGCCTTCGAGGTGGACCCGCAGCATGGCGGTGGAGCGGGCCTCGTTGGCCACGACCGTGCAGCGGAAGTGCGGGGTGAGATCGGCGTGCAGGCGCTGCTGCTCTATCCGGGACAGGGTCTGCGCGGCCCCGTTGGCGTTGCGCGCGGCTCTCCAGGAGCCGATGGCGGCAACGGCAGCGACGACCGCGACGGCCAGAGCCAGGGCCGCGATCGTGTCGGTGGTGGTCATGAGGCAGGACGCTATCGCCACCACACGTCACAGGTCAGCGCCCTGGAGACATGGCCATCAGCGGGGGACGTCGTCCAAGGTGGGGCGATGAGCTCACTGCGACCCGGTGACATCACCGACGAGATGATCCAGGCCATGGACACGGCCAAGCGGCAGGGACTGCAGAAGGACCTGCGCGCCCTTGCCGCCAATATCCGCGCCGACGCCGAAGGCCGCTACGACAGTGCGGAGCCCGGGTGGCGGGCCGGTGTCGAGTGGACGCTGCTGTGGATCGAGAACACCGCCGCTCAGCTGACCGAGGGCAGGCCGTAGACAGCGGGCGTCAGGGTGTGTCTCCGAAGTAGTAGAAGCGGCAGCTCACACCCGGGCCGGGCTACGGGGTTCGCCGGGGCGTGGGTCGTACAGGGCGCGGCCGCCGGGCCACCGGGACAGCTCCGTCGTTAGGCGCCGTCGTCTACTTCCTCGGTCCGCCAGCCGTGGATGTCCAGCAGCAGGCCGTCCAGCGGGCCGCAGACCAGTTCGGCGTAGGTCCGGTGCGGGAGCGGGCCGGGGTTGGGGGCGTCGTGCTCCGCGCCGTAGACGCGGCCGTTCAGCAGCTGCTCGTCTCCGTTCATCCGGTCAGCTTCCCAGCCGCTACCGACAACCGGGGAGAGCCGGCGGGCCCGGCCTGGGTGGAGGCCGGGCCCGCTGTGCTCACCGCGGCTTGGGCGCTGCGGCCAGCACCCGCCGGTCCTCCTCGCCGCGGCCGACGATCCGCCACACCGGCCGGTCGGCCCCGTCATGGGTGAGCTGGTGCAGGGTCGTCGTCGCCACGGTGATCTGCCAGTTCGGCCGGGCGCGGTCGTGGAAGGCGGCCTCCCTCGTTTCCGGGGCCGCGCGGCGCTTGGATGGGGCGAAGACGAACAGCAGCAGCGGGAAGGTCCGCTCCAGTGACGGACCGGCGTAGGTCTCCTGCCAGTGGTTGCGCGGGGGGCGGGCGGCGTTGCCGCGCCCGGACGCCGGTGCGTTGCGGTAGGCGTCGTAGCGCTCCAGTTTGGCGAGCAGGCCGGCGTAGGACATGGTGCGGTCGATCTCCACGAATGCGCTGGCGCCGTTGGCCAGGAGCACCACGCCGTCGGGCACCAGGTTCCCGGCCGGGGTGGGGTGGGCGACTTCCACCCGCCAGTCGGCGTGATCGGCCACCTCCGCCTGGTGGAAGGCGATGACGGTGTCGACCAGGGCGAGGCCGTGTTCCCGAAGGCCCGTCTTGCTGGCCGCGATGCGCTTGCCCGTCGTCCGGCCGACCGGCGATGCGAGCTCACCGGAGGCGGCGGCTTCGGCGAGGCCCGCCGGGGTGCAGTACCAGTAGCTCTGCTGGGCACGGTGGGTCCGGCCGACCAGGGCCGGGGATTCGGCGAGCAGATTGCGCAGCGCGCGGCGGACGTGGTCGGTGTCCTGCTGGTGTGGCAGCAGGAGCGCCTTCAGCTGGCGGGGTGTGGCCAGGCGCAGCCGGGCGAGGGTGAGCAGGACCTCGCCGCGGAGGTCCGCGCCGGCCTTCGTCGCCGCGGCCTTCCGGGGCCGGGACGCTTCTCCAGGTACATCAGTACCTGTAGAAGAGGAGTTGCAACCGGTCGGGGCAGGCGAATCGGGGGTCTGATCAGCAACAACCGTCAGACGACGGCTGGAGCCTGCGGGGCTGGGAGCGGGGCTTGTCGCGGGGCTCGGAGCGGGGCTTGCCGTCGCAGCGGTGTCCGCCAGGGCCGGCGGGGTGTGCGGGTCGGGTGCGGTGGTCATCGCGTCCTCGGGTTTCTCCGGCCGTACGCGGCCGGGTCGGCGGTTGTCCGGCCCGCGCGCGGATCTGCGCACGGGCCGGAGCCACCGTGAGAAGGCACCCCTTGACCGTCGTCTGACGGCCACCGACAACCTGCGCCTGATTCCTCCTTGGCCGCCCCTTGCAGTCCGAGTTTGTCCGTGACCGGAGTCACGCCCGCACCGCGTCCCGGAGCTCGGTCTCTGTCCACAGGGCAGGGCGCGCACCGTAGGGCGACCGGCCGGGCGCACCAGGCATCCGGCCAGCGGACAGCAAGGAGCCGTCATGGAGACGACGTCGCCGAAGGTGCCCCAGCTCGCCCCGGAGCAGATCCTTCGGGCCGCCGACTACGTGGAGCTGGTCTGGCGGGAGCAGGGCAGCGAAGAGGAGAAGGCCGCGCTGGCGGAGTTCCACGCCGACGGCCCGGAGCTGGCGCAGCTGATCGGTGAGTTCGGTGCGTTGCTGCTGGCCGACTACCTCACCGCCGTGCCCGACGAGCACGCCGACTGCGAGTCCGCGTACGTCACCGAGAAGCTGGTGACGGTGGCGAGCCGGTACCTCAAGCGGTGGTGCCTCGCGAGCGGGGCCGGGGCGCACACCGCGTGGATCGCGGCCGGCTTCCTGATCGAGTGCATGCAGGAGGTCGATCAGGTGGGCCAGTATCTCGACGACATCCGCGGCAACGTCGGCGCGGGATTTCGGAGCGGCTCCGGCCTGAACTGAGTCGCAAGCCGGGCAGCGCCCGGGGACGGAGATCTCTCCTCCCCCGGGCGCTGTCCCTTTTGGTGCGGGATGTCGCAGGTAGCGGAGGTGGACAAGGGGGGCGCCGCGCACGGCGCGGGGAGGGCTCTCTCCCCCGCCGACGGCTGGACTCTGTCCACAGGGCCGCAGTTCGAGGCTGGTTTCGAGGTCGCCGCGATCAGCGAGGCGGCCCGTACGTGAGGAGCTGTCATGCCCGAGAACACCGTCACTACGCCGCTCGCCCCGATGGAGCCGGAGGATGTCGCCGTTGCCTTCGCCTACATCCGGGCGCTGCAGGCCGACGACATCGACACCGCCTGCGCGGTCGTCGACGGCATGGGCCCGGAGGTGCTCCGGATGCTCCTGGACGTCGCCGCTCGCATCGTCATCCCGATCACCGCCGTGGACGACCACGACGGGGAGCCCTGCGCGCATTCCTTCCTGGCGGCGGCGCTCGGACGGCTTCTGCTGGAGCTCCTCTGCGACGGCGAGTGCCTGGCCGGTGCGCTGGGCATCGCCCAGACCATCGTCCGCTTCACCGAGAACATCCTCACCGAGGAGCACAGCGACGTCGCCGACGTCCTGCGCCAGTTGGAGGCCGCGGGGTTGAATCAGGCGATGCAGGCGCACCCAGCGCACCGCACCTCCGCGTAGCCGCACCTTCGCGACGGCGGTGGTGCGGTCCGGCGCGCATCCCCACCGCACCACCGCACCACCGTGGTGCGCTCCACCGCGCCACGGCACCACACCGCCGGGAGCCGCGGTGCGGTCTCCCGACATCGCCGCACCGCGCCTGGCCCGGCACGGCCGGGCGGGCTCCTCTATCACACACCCCCTTGACCGCGACCTGATCGCGAGCCGAAACCGGCGATGGCAAGGGAAAACGTCGCGGTAGCAGAGCTAGACAAGGGGGTGTAGCGGAGCCGGACAAGGGGTCGTGCGCGTCCGGCCCGCACCCGAACAAGGGTGGCCGACTGCGGGCGCACCGGTGCGGTGCGGAGCATCGGGTGCGGCGCACCGACGCGCGCGAGGGTGCCGGGCATCGTCGGGTGCGGTGGCGCACCATCGCGGAGCGCACCACAGTGGCGTCCATCGTCGTCCGGCGCACCGGAGTGGAGTCCACTCGGTGGAGTCCACCGGGTGGAGCCCACTGAGTGGAGCCCACTCGGTGTTCTGCATCCGGTGGCGACGCCCGGCATCGGGTGGACTCCACTCGGTGGACGGTGCCCGGCATCGTTACCACAGCCAGGCGTTGGAGTGCCGCACCCGGGACAGGGCGCGGGCATCCCGGCGCGCGGCAGCGCTGCCGATCGGGCTCTGCTGGGAACGGGGCCGGCGTGAGTTCCCTGCGGCGAGTCTGCGCTTGGCGGCGTCCTGGAGCCTCCGCCGCTGCATACGCAGGGCCTCCTTCTTCGCGGCCTTCGACTTCGGCGTCCGGGGCCGCTTCCAGATCGACTGCCATCGCACGGGCTCATCGGCCTCGTGCTCCTGGTCCCCGTCGAGCGCGGCGGCCATCTGCTTGCGGGCGGCACGGGCGCGGGCGAGTGCGTCGTCGGGGTTGGGGCGCTCTTCCGGGGTGCTCACGTGACTCCTCCTGTGGTTCGGCCCGGCGCGGGTTGGGTGCCGGGTTGCTGGGTGCGCGGCGGCGGGGTCGTCGCCGGGGTGGGCTGCGGGCGAGGGCCGTGGGCGGCTTCGCGTGCCCGCCGGCTGTCCTGGAGCGTGGCGGCCACCTGCGCGGCGGCGGCTTCCAAGGTCTGGCGCGTTCGTTCCACCGTGTCGACGCCGGTCTCCGGCTCCAGGAGGCGGCCGTCCTTCGGGCCGGTGCGGAACGGCCGCGGGTGCGACCTCGAGGCGGCGGGCACGGCGACGGTGCGCGGCCGGGTACGGGAGCGCAGGCGCTCCGCACGGCGCACCGCGTGGACCCGGGCGGCCAGGGCGTCGGCGGCGAGGCGGGCTCGCTCGTACGGCGGGGCGGTCCGCTTGCGGGTCAGCGGGCGCAGCACGGCCTGGTCCTCGGTGTCGCGCGGGTACAGGGCGCGCAGGTCGGCGGTCATCATCCGCCGGCTCGCCGGGCAGATGTAGTCGTCGACGACCGTCTGCACGATCTGTTCGTCCAGGCCCGGCTCGTGGGGGCGGCCGCGCAGGACGTAGGAGAGGTGGCGGCGGGCTTCGGCGAGCAGGTGGTGGCGTTTGAACGCGCCGCGCATCACGTACACCACGGCGACGACGTCGACGGCCGCCAGGGCGACGTCGACCACCGGCCGCACCCGCGCCCACACCGCCGCGGCCGCCACCCGCGCCCGCTCGGCGAGCCGGTAGACGGTGCAGGCGCCGAAAGCCCGGATCGCCGATTCCCGCCACCGCCTGCGGGGCTCGCTCAGCGACAGCAGCTCGGTGCGCTTGGGCGGGCGGGTCTGGTCGGCGGCCTGGCAGGCCAGCGCGTAGCCGGCCTTCTCCCCCGGCGCATGGCCCTGCCGTTCCTCGTACTTGTCCGTGAGGACGGACAGGGCGTCCTCGATCTGCTGACGGCGGGTCGACTGCCAGCCGATGAGACGTCGGTCGATGCCCGCGATATCCATGACGGGCCGGCGGCCGGGCGTTACCTCGCGTGGCTCCCACGCCCACCCGAGCCGGGCGGACACCTCCTCCATGAAGTACAGGGTGTAGAGGGTGTCAGCGGCGACTATGTGGGTCATCAGCGAGTCCGCCGACAGGTTGCCCCACTTCCCGTCGTGCGGCCGCCGGGCACGGATCGACACGACCGCGTGCGCGTGGAGCAGCGGCCTCGATTCCGTGGCCCTGGACTCGTAGTGCTGGAACACCGCGACGACCAGCCCGTCCTTGACCCGGTCGCGTTCCTTGCCGCCGGCCTTCCAGCGGATCTCCGCGACCGACTCCTCAAGCCACGCCAGCGTCTTGTCCTGAGCGATGCCGTTGCACAGCTCCAGCACCCGGCGGTGCCGGTCGTCCATCAGGGCCCACGCGATGTGGGCCGTCGGCGGGGGCCGGAACGTCAGGTCGAAGGCCAGCCAGGGGATGCGCTCCTTGGCCTTGTCGGTCTTCGGTGAGCGGTTGTGCTCGATGGGCCTGCCCAGCACGGTCACCCGCCGGGCCTGCTCCGGGCTCTTGCCCTGCGCCAGCAGCTCACGCTCGATCCGGTCGGCGTCCGGGTGCCGGCCTTCCCCCAGGAGAAGTTCGGCCTGCCGCTCGGTCACCACGTCCCCAGCCGTCAGGCCGAGCGCGGCCAGGCCCCGGCCCTTCCACACGCCGGGCGGGACACCGGCTTCGTCCTGGGCGGCGCGCAGCGGCGTGCCCGCCCGGCGGTAGCCGTCGCCGACCATCACACCGCGGAAGAGATAGCGCCACCCGTTCCCCGGGCGAACCTCCGACATGCTGATCACCGGCCCATGGAAACCCGGCGCTGACCTGCGAGAAAGCGCGAGCCCGGGTACGTCCCGCCGGGCGGGAGGGCATCACGAGATCTTTACCGCAGCGCCCGCCAGGCGGGCCGCCGGGCCAGCCCGAGACGGTAAGCCGCCGGTGTGTGCACAGTCCGCCGCATGAACACGAACCTTTTCCACGGAGACCTCTGCCCGCTGTGCGGCCGGCCCCTCACGCTGCGCCCGACCGTCACCGTCCACTCGAACGTGCCGTACCCCACCCGGACCGACTACCTGCCCCACTGCACCGTCTGCGCCAACGACCTGCCCAACGTGCAGAGGTGGAACGACCTGATGAACGACCGCTACGGCCTCTGACCCGGACCGTGCGAATGCTGCGCCACGACCACATCAGCACCACCCACTACGAATCCGACCCGAGCCGAATCCAACGCCATTCAACGCGCACCAACGCACCGCTTCCCCAACCGCCCACCACCGCTGAGCGCACCGCGTCACCGACGCCCTTCAACACGACCAGCCTCCCCGGCCGACTTCGGCCGGGGGCCTCGTGCGCCCTGAAGGTTCACCGTTCCCACCCGCGAGACCCGGCCACGCATCGCCGCCGACCTGGACCGCCTCACCCCGGGGGCAGCGCCGTCGATCCCGCCGTGCCGTGGCGGCCTTCGTCGAGGACCTGCGCACCGGCAGCTTCCGCGAAGGCCTCCGCGAAGGCACTCCACGCCGTAGAGATCAGCGGTACGGCCCCGGCCCAGCCTCGCCGTTAACGGACCGCTCGGGCGAGGTCGTTAGTCGACGGCAGCAGCCTTTGGGGGCGGATGCTCAACGGTCCAACGACGCTCGATGTTCCGATCTCGAGGAAACACCGGGTACTCAAGGGCGTACTGCGGGGCCGGATGGCTTTCGCCCGCCCAAGGCCGCGGCTGGCGCGGGCCGGCGGGCTTCCAATGCTTCCAGGGATCGTGCTGCGGGTGGTACACGACGAACTGCTCGGCTATATCCCAGGCAATCCCAACGAGGGCCATACCTACCGCGCCCTTGATGTGGAGCAGGTGGTCGACGCGCTTGCGGAGATCAGCTCTCTGCTGGGCGGGGCTCGGCAAGAACAGGAGTCGGTGCGGGTCCAGGGGGAGCATGACGTCGCTCTGTGCGACGGCCAGGATCTGATCATCCTCGTCGGGGCGGTTCCAGACGGCTACGGGGACGTCGCTCGTAAGGAGGCACATGTCGCTGAAGCCCAAGCCCCAGGGACGGTCGTAGAGCGTGGCGGCCAGGGCTGCGATGTTGTCGACTATGTAGTGCAAGTGTGGGTTGTTAGCAGCGAGCTTGCCAATGTGCTCCGGAAGCTCGTGATCCTTGTCCGTGGGGGGAAGGACTTGCGTGAGGCGCTTGCGCTGGCGGGTCGTACGCAGGACCTGAGCCGCCATCCACCAGGCGAGGGCTCCACGCTGTTCGGGGGCGAGCGGCCAGTTCGGTGTGAGCGCCCACTCCTTGTCATCCAGAATCGTCTTGAGTACGGGGTCAGCGCTTCCTTCAAGTTGGCTGAAGAACTCCTCACAGGCGTGGTGGGGGATGTTGTCGAGGGTCGTGCCCCAGTAGAAGCCCGTTTCGACGCTGATCTTGCTCGGCGCTGCTGGAATCACCCGACTCGGGTCGTTGATACGCCGCATCGACAACAGGTGCTGGCGTCGTGCCTGATGCTCGGCGAAGTGGCGGAGGTACATCTGAGGAACGGTGTGATCACGGGTTCCGCCTTCCTTCCTCTTCTGGGACGCCCTGCCCACGCTCTGGTCCTTCCATCGGACTGGTGCTCGCGCCAGTAAACAGCTCGACGTCTTGGACCTGTTAATACTGCAGCCGCAGTTGCGGGAGCGGGTGGCCGCGGCCACCGGCCACATGCCCGGTCGACGGCCGGTGAGTGGGGTGGCCTGGTGTCAGCGGTTCTCCTTCGCTGTCTCCGACGCCTTGCCGGGCCAGATGGTGGTCGCTATCGGCCAGATGAGGCTGTAGATAAGGACCTTGGTGAGCGGGTTGAGCCAGACAAGTAGTGGAGCGCCTTCGTCGAGGGTGCCGATTAGCATCACCAGGCCGAAGATCAGGCCGACGCTGATCGCATAGGCCAGCAGGAACCTGAGCCAGGACTTCCAGGCGTCCACGACGGCCGCGCGGCCGCGGAGCTCAGGGCGCCGCGCGGCAGCGGCTCCGCCGAAGCTGCGGGCGAACTTCGCGTCTGCCCAGCGGACGGTGCGGTGGCCGTAGACCACGGTGATTCCGAGGTAGGCCGCCGACAGGCCGTGCCAGACCGTTGGCTCAGCGCCGTCCTGGATGCTCAGGACGGTGGCCCCCAGCAACACGACATCAATCAGCGGGACACACAGCAGCAGCGCGCCGCCGAGGATCCGCCAGCCAGCGGCGTAGCGCGCGGCCAAACCGCCCACAAGGAAGATCCAAAAGAGCACATCGCAAGCGAGAATCAAGAAAAAGATGACGCAGCCCCCCCCCAGCGCACAATGCGATCATTATTGTCCCGGGCGGTTCTGATCCGGAGTCCGGATCCAGCCAGTGCTACGGGGGTCGTTGGCCTCGCCGGCGATAGTGGCTGAGACGGGCGCGGTGTTGATGGCGGCGGCGCCAGTATGACCAGTGCAGGAAGTGACCGGCTTCGTACCGGGCGGTGTGAGCGAACCTGTTCAGCAGGCGGCGGATCTCGTTCACGCTCAGCCGGATCAGGTCGCGGCTGTCTCCCCCTTTTCACCGGTGGTGGTCCGTACGGCGGTCAGGTGGGCAGCGGCCGCCATGGCCAGGGTGATGTGTCGGTACCAGGCCGGGTACTGACGGACTTGGTAGTGGTCCAGGCCGGCCTCGTTCTTGGCTGCCTGGAAGCACTCCTCGATCGCCCAGCGGGCCCCGGCAGCGCGGACGATCTCAGTCTGCGGAGTGTTCGCGGGCGCGTGAACCAGGTAGTAGGCGCGTTCGCCGTCGGCGAGGCTGCGGCGGATCAGCAGGGCGTCTTCGAAGCCGTCGTCGCGCGCGCCAGGCATTGGGACCATGGCCCAGGCGTATTCACGCAGGCCGTGGGCGCCCTCTCCGGCGGAGCGGATCTCCCAGGCATGTTCCGGCAGGATCGCAGAGACGGTGCGGGCGTTCTGTCCGCGCGGCCCGCACCGGTGCTTGCAGGAGACCGCCAGCACGTAGCTCAGGCGCTGCTCGGCCAGCCAGCCGCGCAGGAGCGGGTCCTGGCCGTAGACCTCGTCGCCGGTCACCCAGCGAAATGGCACCTTCGCGGCAACCGCCCGCTCCAGCATCGTGCGGGCCAGCGCCGGCTTGGTGCGGAAGGCGACCTCGTCACCGATCCTCGCGTCCGCCCGGCGGGCCGGCTCCTCAATCCAGGAGGTGGGCAGGTACAACTCCCGGTCGATCAACGCCCGCCCTCTCGTGGAGGCGTAGGCCAAGAACACCCCTACCTGGCAGTTGTCGATCTTCCCAGAGGTGCCGGTGTACTGCCTCTGCACGCCGGCCGACCGGGCGCCCTTCTTGACGAAGCCGGTCTCGTCCACGGCCAGCACGCCGTCCTCGGCACCCAGACGCTCCAGCACGAAGCCGCGAACCTCGTCCCGGACCGCAGCCGCATCCCAGTCGGCCTCGTTCAGCAACCGCTGCATACCGTCCGGGCGCAGCTCGCCCGCTTCCTCGGCCAGCGTCCAACCGTTCTTTCGCTCTAACGGCGCGAGCAGCCCGCGCAGATACTCCCCTGCCCGCCGACGCGGCTCCGAGCGACGGAAATGCCCACCGATCCGGGCATGCAGAACATCCAGCCCCGCCGCCCAGCGGCGCACCTCATCAACCGTGACGTCCCCACCCATGCCCAGCTCAACGAGAGGCCCGAGCACCCGTCACATCAACTGCGGCTGCAGTATTAATGGCTCTCCCCGCCCTGGCCGTTGTGGTGTGAGCGTGAGGAGCCTTAACCGGGTTAAGAGGGCGGGCAGTCAGGTCGGGCGGCCTGTCGGCCGTACCCACCGAACCGATCTCCTAGTAATGTTAGGCCGCATGAGCATCCCCAGCCCTCGGGGAGAGCGAGAGAAGCTAATTACAGCCCTCACTCCCCAACTACGTAGGCACCTAAAGATCCGCGCCTTTGAGCACGGAATGGACATCCAGGACGCGACCGAGCACGCGATCAACGCCTGGTACTCAGCGGAGGGCTTGCCCGAGGTCAGGACCGACGGGGCGAAGACCTGGGGCACGTTTCTCCCAGTCGGCGGGCCGGACAAGTTCAAGGCGGCCTGCTCGGAGCGCGGAGTCACCTACGTACAAGGACTGGCACAGGCCCTCACCCTGTGGCTCGACAACCACCCCTCCCCCACCACTCCGTTGGTGGCTCAGCCCGTGGTGCGGGTGATAGTGGCGAACCAGAAGGGTGGCGTCGGGAAGACGTTCCTGTCCTCCGGCATTGCACAAGCTCTCGCGGAGGCCGGCCATCGGGTTCTGCTGGTCGACTACGACCCGCAGGGGCATCTGACGGCGGAGCTGGGCTTCGAGGACCTCATGTACGAGGACGACGTCGAAACCCTGATGATGCACATGGACGGCAGCGCCAAGGGCGACATTCATGACTTGCTGGTGGCCCTGGACGGGGAGCGGTTTGGGGAACGGCTTCATCTGCTGCCAGCGTCTGACGACGCGTTCCTGCGCGACGTGGCTCTGTCTAAGGTGAGCTTCAGCGAGGCCGCGCTAGAGCGGGCGCTGGAGCCGTTGGAGGCGGACTACGACGTCATCATCATCGACGGACCGCCCAGCCTCGGGCTGAACATGGACACCGCCCTGTACTACGTACGACGTCGCGACGGTGAACTCGCCGACCGCTCTGGCGTCATCACGCCCGTCTGGGCCAACAAGGCATCGCACCGAGCTTTCCGGCTCCTGAAGTCCCAGATGGACGATCTCTGCCGGAAAGGTCGCATCCAGGTCGACTACCTGGGCCTGATCATCAACGCCTACGACAGCCGCCGCGGCAAGCTCGTGAAGGAGAACAAGGACCAGTGGGAGAAGAGCAGCTCCCCCTCCGTCCTTGCCGTAATCGGTGATCTCAAGGAGGGGCGTGAGGCGGCAGACGGTGAGATCCCGCTGCTGGAGTACGCACCAGATAGTGAGCACGCACAGGTGATGCGCGATCTGGCTAAGGAGCTGGCCGTATGACGCCCCCGACGCAGCGGGTCACCCGCGGCTTCAGCATCGATGAGGACGGCTCGGACTCGAAACCTGCACCCCGTCGGATCCGGACTCGGCAGCAGATCATGAGCGGGGAGGGGAAGCGCCCGCCGGCGGCTGTGCCGCTGTCCGTGCTGGCGCACAATCCGCTCAACCCTCGCGATGAGCTGACCGAGATCGAAGAGACCGCAGCCTCCCTGAAAGAGAAGGGCCAGCTCCAACCCGTCGCGGTCGTCAGGCGAGCAGCCTTCTTGACCGCCCACCCTGACCTGGAAGAGGAGATCGGGGCGGCTGAGTACGTCGTCATCGACGGCAACAGGCGACTGGCGGCCGCGTCCGTCGCGGGCTTGGCAGAACTACGGATCGACGTCAACGACGATCTCGCTGCCAGCGCGGAGGACATGCTTGAGAGCGCGCTGATCGCCAACGTTCACCGGGTCGACGTCCCCCCGCTGGACCAAGCAAAGGCCATCCAGGAACTCCTCAGCAAGCACGGCAGCCAGGAGAAGGTAGCCAAGAGGCTCGGGAAGTCGGGGGCTTGGGTGTCGCAACGCCTGGCGCTGCTCGGGCTGAGCGAGGACCTGCAGGAGAAGGTCGAGTCCGGCGAGCTGACCGTCAAGGATGGACGCCGCATCGGTCGACTCCCTGCCGACCAGCAGCAGACCGAGGCCGCCGCAGCCCTTAACCGGGTTAAGACGCCCCGGAAGCCACGGTCCAAGAAAGCGAGTGTCCCGTCCGTGGACTCGGCGGCTTCTTCGATCCCCTCGCAGGCGGCTGGCGCGGGGGAAGCCGAAGGGACGGGCACCGTCGGTCTTAACCCGGTTAAGGGGGAGCACACGGACGACAGGGGGCCGGACCTCCCGTGGAACGACCCGAAGTGGTTCAACGACCGGCTTCGCGCCCACATGTCGGCCGAGCACCGCGAGGAACTCGTGCTACTCCTCATGGCCGACAGCTGATCGCAAGAAGGCCCGGCACCGCCCCCAGATCGAGCTGCGGGAGGTGCCGGGCCTTCGGTTGTCAGGTTGCCCAGGTCGCAGGTGCGCCTGAGTCGGGGTTGGGGATGCTGGCGGCGGTCGTCGGGGCGGCCGGGTGCCGCATGGCGGTGATCGGGACGGCGCCGGGTTCGGTGCTGGGTGTCCAGATCATTCGCCAGGTGTCGTCCCACTCGCAGGCGCAGCCGTGGTCGGGGTGCGGGTGCCGTAAGAAGACGCCGTGTGTGAGGACGGCGCGTGGGATGCGGGGGATGAGCTCCGATGGGTCGTCGCCCGGGTAGAGGTGCAGGTTCCGCCATCCGTGGACGCGGGCCATGTACGCGGCGGCGGCCTCGATGATGTCGGCCCACCGCTGGTGTCCGAGGACGACGAAGCCGATCGGGAAGAGGCGGTCCTCGGTCGGGTCGTCGATGCCGGTGACGTACAGGCCGCGATGGACGATGAAGCCGTTCTCCGCTGCGTCCTCGCCGGGTGTCCAGAGCTGTTCGGCGGGGTGCATGGTGCCGTCGTCGCCCTCGCTGGTCACGAGGTCGTACAGGCCGGTGGTGATCATGCGCTCGCTCCATTGCTGGTGTCGGCCGCCTTGAGGACGCGCGGCAGGTGGACGTGGAGGTGTTCGACGTCGACCTGGCGGCCGCGGTCCCGAAGTGCTCGGGCCAGGAGTTCGGTGAGACCGCTGGCACTTTTCCGGACTAAGGAGTGGGTCGCGGACTGACCTGATTGCCGCCATTCGACGTCTGCGGTGGCCGTGGCTTGCCCTGGATGGATGGGGCCTCGGGCAGTCAGAGGGGCTATTCGATTGCGGACCGAGCCGATGGCTTGGCACGGTTCAGGGCATCATGCGCGTCTGAATCTTGATCTGAGGAGGCACCCTCGTGTCTGTCGTTCCGGAACGTCGTTTGGCTCTCCTTGGAGGCGGCTTCTCCACCGACGACGATGGGCTGCTGGATGACTGGGTGCTCGATCAGGTGCCCGTTCCTCGCCCCAGGGTGTGCTTCATTCCGACAACCAGTGGCGACGCCCCCGCCTACATCGAGCAGTTCTTCGGGGCGTACCAGTCACGTTCCTGCGAGCCCAGCGTCTTGCATCTCTTTCGGCGGGAGTTCGATGACGACGCCCTGCGCACGTTCCTGCTCTCTCAAGACGTCGTGTATGTAGGTGGGGGTAACACCGCGAACATGCTGGCGGTCTGGCGCGCGCACGGCGTGGACCGGCTACTTCGCGAGGCCTTCGACCGGGGGACCTTGCTGTGCGGCATCAGCGCTGGTGCCAACTGCTGGGCCGAGGGCTCGCACACCGACTCTTTCGGGCCGCTGACTCACCTCTCGGACGGGCTGGGCCTGTTGTCCGGCTCGGTCTGCCCGCACTACGACAGTGAGCCCGGCCGGCGATTGTCCTATCAGGCAGCCGTGGCAGACCGCGCGCTTCCGGCCGGCTGGGCAGTCGAGGACGGTGTCGGCGCCCTCTTCACGGGCGGTCTGCTGACGGACTCCGTGACGCGTACGCCTCAGGCCTGTTTGTATCGGGTAGAGCCCGGCAAGGATGGCGGAGTCGACGAGCAGGCCATGCAGTGTCGCCTGCTCGTCGCAGCACAACAGCCCACTTCAACCGCGTGAAGTGGTGAGAGAGCGGCCCCGCCTGGTGCGGGGCCGACGGCCGCGTGGGTGCGGAAGCAATCAGCCTTGAGGCTCGTGTTCTGGTAGTCCCGGCGCAGGTGACGGTGCGTGGTCGGTGAGGACGGGCATGCCGAGGTCGACCAGCTGTGGCCGACCGTCGGCCCGAGTCCGGCTGAGGCTGTTGAGCTTGGCGGTAGCGGCGTCGAGGCTGACCTGGAGTCCTTCGACTTCTCCGAGCCAGCCGTTGCCGCGGGCTTCGCGGATGCGGTCGCGGAGGTTCTGGATGATCTCGATGATGCGGCCACGCTGGCGGGGGTCGATCTGGAGGACCGGGCAGCGGATGCAGGCGTGTTCGTGCTTGCAGGGGGTTCCGTAGGGCCGTCCGCAGGTGCCGAGGGACACCTTGCGGAGCTCGAAGTGCTGTTGGAAGTCATGCCACTCCGCCGCAGTCGGCTCGCGGTATTCCTCCTGGGGACGTTCGGCCCGGCGCCGGTCGAGGAAGCCCCGGTAGGTGCGCACCAGGTCGTCCTGGAAGACGGCAAGGTATGCCTGGGTGGTGGTCAGTGTTTTGTGACCAAGGATTCGGGCCGCGATATGAACGGGTAGGCCGCCGGTGACGGCCTCAGTCGCGAACATCCTGCGGAAGTCGTGCGGGGTGTAGCGCAACGGCTCGCCGGCCTGGTCGCGGAGTCCGGTGGCCTCCAGAGTGCGGTCAAGTGCGCGCTTGATGCCGGCCTCGCTCATGACCTGCGGCTGCCAGTAGGGGCGGCGCTGGAACAGGTGAGGCAGCTGGGGGCCCGTGACACGCTCGTGCGAGTCGTAGCGGGAGATCAGCGGGACTTTCCCGCCGTTGGCGTCGCGCAGGCGCTTGATGATCGTGGCCAGGACGCTGGCCAGTTCGGGGCTGACCAGCAGTAGCCGTTCCTCGTTGCTCTTGGAGGGAACGATCTGGAGGAGCGGGACGACTTCGTTGGTGTCGGCCAGTTTGTAGGAGACCAGCGCGAGGTGGGTGAGCTCGGTCAGTTCTTCGGCGCGAACTCCGGTGTGCCGTAGCGTCTCGATGATCGCCCAGGCCCAGAAGGCGTCATCCTCCACGAGGCTCTGGTTGATCCTTCGTTCGCTGCTGTCGACCTCCTTGATGTAGACATGCGGTGAGCCGTGGTCGAGGCGGCTGGGCACCTGGTTCACCTTGGGAAGAACCCGCAGGTATCTCGTCTCGCCGTGCTCGAAGGTCTCGTTGAACGGGGTGGCGCGGGCGGCCTCCAGCAGAGCGACGGCCTCTCGGTGCACTCGCTCGGCTGTCTCCAGCAGCACGGGAAGATGGGGCAGCCGCTCACGGACTCGCTGGTGCATCCGGGATGTGGTCTGTTTGATGATCTTGTGGTTCCCGGCGCCGTCGCCCCGGGTGATCGGGCTTGGCACTGCCCACTGGACCCAGAACGGGTCGTCGTGGGCCCACTCCTGAATGTCGAGGTAAAAGCCGCGCACCCGCATCATGACGTCGATGCGTGAGCGGCGCTCTTTGACCTCTCCGCTCTTGTTGACGTAGGTGACCAGGCGTTGTTTCCAGCCGTCGACGACATCGTCGGGCAGACGAAGGGTGTCGATGCCGGGGTGGTGTGCCTCGATGTCCGCCCAGAACACGCCGGCCAGCTCGCGTACCAGTCCTCGGAAGGTGCCGTAGTCGATCCCGGGGCGGCGTTCTTCGAGGTAACGGACGAGCAGGTTGCGGACCTGCGTGGACTGGATGTTGTAGGCGTCGACCAGCTCGGCGGTGGGCCGCTGCCCGTGGCGCAGCGCGTCCTTGAGGGTGTCCTTCGAGTCGATGACACCGGCGCCCCGCAGCAGGTCCCAGGCGCTGTGGGTACCCACGTATGCCTCACCGGTCTCCCGCCGTCCGACGGCCCGCAGGTAGAAGACGTCCTCGGCGGTGAGCTGAGCGAGGTCCCGGCCCGTGTGCAGGATGATCGAGGAGATGACGCGCAGGCCCTCGTCGATGTGGCGGGGCGTCATGCCGATCTCGGCGCCGAAGTCGCGCATTCGGTCCAGCTGCCCGGCGGGGAACATCTGCTGGACGTCCTTGAAGAGTCGCATCGCCTTGTAGCCGCGCAGGAAGACGTAGCGCGGGAGAACCACCCGGCTGATAAGCAGACTGTTGAGGCCCATCATGAGCTCGTTGCGCCTGGACTCCTTGCAGCGCGGATCGTCCTCGTTGAGGGCCAGGATCAGCTCTTTGCCCTGGTCCGCCCCGGCCGCGAGCCACCGTCCCTGCCACCCGTCTTCGGGGAAGGTCAGCAGCCAGTCGAGGATCTTGGTTGCCCCCGCGAGCCGGATAGTTCCTGGCCACATGCCGCGGCTGTACGTTCTCTGCGGCCAGAGCGGCGAGGTCGGCAGCAGCGCCAGGACCTCGTCTCGGGTGAGCCGGTCGTGCGGGCCGATACGTTCCTTGTCCGCTTTGAGGTCGTGCTCGATGAACAACGGCTTCGCCGGCGTGGGGCCGGTTCCGGCCCGGCGGACGGAGTTGGCTCGGCGGCTTCCTTGTCGCGTCACGCCTGGCCACCCCCGAACAGCACGGCCAGGTCGCTTGCCTCGTAACCGGTCGCGACAGCGGTCGGCGCGGGGTGCTTCGCGCGTTCCTCACGGTCGGCGAGGTACTCCTGAACCCGGGCGATGACCTGCTCTTCCTCCTCGACGAGATATACGTCGGCGGTGGTGCTCAGGTTGGCGTGACCAAGGATGGTCTGCACGTCCCGCAGCGACAGCCGCTTGTCGCGGGACATCCGCAGCGCGGCGGTGTGCCGCAGATCGTGCATCGACCAGTTCGTGCCCAGCAGGGCGTTGGTCCGGCGGAACACCGCGCGCAGGGCCTCGTAGTTCATCGGCTGGTAGGCCAGCCCGGCGCCATGGTCACGACGCCGGAGTGTCCACCACAGCGGGGCCTGCGGGTCCAGCGGCGGGCCCTCGCTCTGGTAGAGCCGCAGCCAGACGAACGACTCCGGGCTGGAGGGAAGCCACTGCTCAGCCTGGGAGCCCTTGCGTTCGACGCGTACCAGCTGGTCACCCCAGTCGACATCGACACCGCGGACCCCGAGGAGCTCGGATGCTCGGGCGGCGTTGCTGATACCGAGCGCGAGGATCGCCCGGTCCCGGTTGGACCGCAGGGCCGCGAACAGCTCGTTCCACCGCTCGTCCGGCATCTGCCGAGGACGCCGGCGCGGGATCTTGGGGTTGTAGCGCAGTCGGCCCTCGCCGCCGTAGGGATCCAGCGGGTTGTGATGGGCATGTGGGCGGCGCCTCGCGCTCCGGGCCAGCGGCACCGGGTTGACCAGCGGGCCGCTGCCCGACTCGATCCAGAATTCGTAGAAGCTGCGGAGTACGGCGTTGCTGTGCCGGATCGTGCGCGGCTTGTAGAGGTCGTCCAGGTACGGCTTCTTCGTGATCGTGTTGGTCGTCCCCCCGCGGTCGCCGCCGAGTGCGTCCGCGCCGACGTCCGAGGTTTCGTCGTGACCCGCAGCCACAGCACGAAGTCGCGCACCTCGACGGACGTGGCCCGGTCCCATTCGACCTGGACCACCCGAAGCCATCGCCACCAGCGCAGGAGATCGAAGGCGTAGCTGCGGACGCTGCCCGGCCGGTTGTCCCGAGCGACGAAGTCGATCAGGAACCTGCGAATCGGCTCCACCGCTCTCCCCTCCTCGTCGAAGACCAGCCAGGGCACCGCCCCGGCTCCCACGGCTACCCGCCCCCATCGCGGCAGGCGGATCAACTGGATTTCACGAGATGCTGCGTCCAACTTCGTTGCGCTCCTTCGTCGTTCGGATGCGCAACGTCTACCGACTAGGCCATGCGGGGGATGTGCTCATCTCCGGCGTGTCGTGCGGTAGTCCGGTCAACACCTCGGTGCCGGCCTCCCGCGCACCCGATGGCGATGCGGCGGGGGCCGGCGGGGAGGTCGGCGTAGTCGGCGAGGTTGGCGAGCAGCTCGCGGGCGCCGGGGGTGTTGAGGACGACGTCCTGGACGCGGGGGCTGAGGCCGTCGAGGTCGAGGATGTCGCGGGCGGCGGCCGGGTCGCGGAGCCGGTCGCGTACGTCCTCGATCCGGTCGGCGGCGGGCGGGACGGGGGGAGCCGTCCGGGCCGGTGGGCAGGTGCAGGTAGCCGAAGGAGATCAGGCGGATCGGATGCAAGGGTGCCTCCTGCTCAGGGGTGAAGGGCGGGGACGTGCGGAGCGCCGCGCTCGGCCAGGAAGGGCGGGCGCGGCGCTCCGGGGTGGTGCTACTGGGTGGTGGTGTCGGTGACCACGAGGAACTGGTCGGTGCGCAGGTCCATCACGACCCGGGCGTCCGGCTGGCCCTGGGCGCGCTGGGCGGCGGCGTACTCTTCGGCCGGCCAGGAGCCGCGGGGGCTTCCGGCGGGGAATCGCTCGAGGACGGTCCGGGACGGCGTGCTGGTGTCGGAGGTGGTCATCAGGCGTCGCCGCCGTTCACGCGCTCGTGGATGTCGATGAGGGTGGCGATGGCGTCGGGGTTGTCCGCCAGGCCGACCCACTGCCCGAGCGCGGTGAAGACGGGCACGGCGTCGCTGTCGGCGTTGAAGATGACGCAGTAGTCGCCGTACCGGTCCATCACCATGTCCCGCAGGATCGGGACCAGCGCGGTGTCCAGGACCTCCAGGGCGTCGACGGTGAGCCGGGCGGGCTCGCCGGGCGACGGTGGCTGGACCAGGGTGCCGGTGACACGGACCAGGTCGCTGGGCTGTATGCCGTTCAGCAGCTCGTGCGTGATCCGAGCGGTCTCGCTGGTGCAGGACACGATCGTGTCGGGGGCGTCCTTGGCGACGGTATCCGGGTCGTCAGGTCGGACGACCAGGTCGAAGGTGGCGGTGCCGCGCGGGCCGGGGGCCGGTGGCACGTCGACCCAGCCGTCGACGGTGCAGTGCTTGGTGGTCATGAGTGGGCCTCCGCCAGGGTCTCGGTGGGGCGAGGGGAGCGGGGTCGGGTGGTGCGCTGGGCGATGTCCAGCAGCTCGCGGTTGCGCCGCTTCTGGGCGTCGGTGAGCGGGCGGGCCGTCGCGCCGCCGTGGCGGTGCCAGAGCGGGGAGGCGGGCGGCTCGGGGTAGGCGAGGGCGTGGTCGACGTCGCGGTCGGTGCTGCTCATGGGGTCCTCCAGGTGGAGGTCAGGAGTGGTCGCCTTGGCCCTTGGACTTCGACTTGGAGGTGGGCTTCGGCGTGAGGTCGGAGGCGAACCGCCCGAGGCGGGCCTCAACGGGGTTGGCGGTGATCCAGTCCTCCGCGCATGCCTTGTGCACGGGCTCGCCGGCGTGGGAGCGCATGGGCGTGGGCTGGCCGCACAGCGTGCAGGGGAGGTCCTGCCAGCGGTCGAAGTGCTGGCTGTCACGCCAGACGAGAAGGTGGCCGGGAGCCGGGATCAGGCCCGGCTCGAACGACGGCTTCTCCTTCTCGCGTCCCCTGCGGGTCACGGCCGGAAGTTGGGCAGCTGCTGGAAAACGCGCTCCAGCAGGTCCGGCGACGCTTTCCAGGGCACGTCCTGCCCGCGTGCCGGGACCGGCAGCTCCTGGACGTCGTCGAGGACCAGGTGCCAGGCGCCCGGGTGTGCCCACTGCGAGCAGAGCGGCGCTCCCTCGGGGTCCTGGTGGCAGTCGGTAATCCGGGCGACGCCGACGACCGCTCCCGTGACCAGCTGGCGGCCGCGGATGGTGCGGCCGATCAGCGGGATGCGCAGGGCGGGCTGGTCGATGGTCTTGCTGGTGTGCAGCAGCACCCAGCCGGTCCGCCACCGGCCGGGACGGTTCTCGATGGTTTTGGCACCGGCGAGGATGCAGGCCGCGTACGGCTGCCTGATGCTGATGCCGCGGATCCAGTCGCCCTCGGGCAGGGTCGCGAGGCTCATGCGGCTCGCCCCCACACGGCCGTGCCCGGACGGCCGGCCCGGCGTCCGTTGACGGACGGCACCGCGACGTGCGCGGCGTCGGCGACGATCGCGTGCCCGGAGTGCTTGCCGTCGTACAGGGCGGCGTCGGCGGTCCGCTGCAACAGGCTCAGGTCGCGGGAGCCGACCGCGGCCGGGGTCGCGGCGCCGACCGAGGCGGCGACGGCGACGGTGCGCCCGTCCTCGAGGACGACCGGCGTGTGCAGCATCCGGATCAGCTGCGCGAGGCGCTGCTCCGTGCGGGCGGCGGGCAGCTCCAGGACGACGGCGAACTCATCGCCTCCGAGCCTGCCCACGGCCGCGCGCGGGCCCGCCCACGCGGTGAGCCGGGCGGCGGTGGCGGCCAGGACGGCGTCGCCGGCGGCGTGACCCATGGTGTCGTTCACGGCCTTGAAGTGGTCCTGGTCGATGAGGACCACGGCCGTGTTGGCGCCGTGGCGGGCCAGGAGCCGGCGGGCGCGGGCGGTGTAGGCGTCGCGGCGCAGCAGGCCGGTCAGCGGATCCTTGCGGGTCGCCGCGAGTCGGCGGTGCAGCGCGACGGCGTGCACGGTCCAGCCGGTCAGCGGCAGCGCGGCGGTGGTGATCAGGAGGGTGCGCGGGCCGATCCGGCCCTGAACGCGCAGGACGGAGTCCATACTGGGGATCTCCCTCTCGTCTCGTACGGGTTGGGTGGGCCCGGGACGGGCGGTTGGTTTGGACGCCGTGTCGTCCGTCCCGGGGCGTAGCTACAGCTCGAAGTCGCTGCGGGTGGTCCAGCTGTAGGGGCTCTTCCAGGGGCCGGCTTTCGCGGCGAGCCAGTCGAGCTCCCAGCCGGGTCGCAGCCCGTGCGCGGTCCAGCTGTCCGGCTGCTGGCCGGGGATCTCCAGTCCGGCCTGCCGCGCGGCGAGCGTCGCGTCGTACACCTCGTGGGCGCGTCGCAGGGCTGTACTGCGGGAGTCCGCCTCGCCGGCGAAGACGTGCAAGCCCCGCAGGGCCGGGTTGCTGGTGTGGTGTATCGGGACGTCGACCTCATAGACCTCGCGGTGCGGCATGACGACCCATCTCCTCTCGCTCTCGTGGTTGAGGGGCCACTGCGACCGCCCCGGCCCCGGCGGGTGCGGGGTCCGGGGCGGCACAAAGTGCGCTCAACTCGAAGGCGGGGATCAGCTGGCCGTCGTGACGGCGTCGCGCAGGTGGGTGCGCGCCCAGGCCAGCAGCGACGCCTGGTCGCCGTCCGTGCTGGTCAGTGCGTCGGTGAGGTGACCGACGGCGCGGTCCAGTTCCTCGCTGGCCTCCCGCCAGGTGCCGATGCTGGACGTGGCGAGGACGTCGCGGACCTCTTCGACCAGGTCGATGAACGCGTTCGGCGTGGTGCCGCGCGGCGCCTGGTCGCCGATGAGGGCGGCGAGGTCGGCGGCGAAGCAGTCGCGGAGCGCGGCGAAGGTGTCCGTGCGGGTCTGGGTGGCCATGAGGGGCCTCCTTGTCAGTAGTCGAGCTGGATCGTGATGGGGCGCCGGGGGTCTCCGGTGTGGGTGTGGACCGTGCGGCGGTGCGCGGCGAGGCCGGCGGCCCCGCCCTGGATGGGCAGGGGGCAGTCCGGGCAGCCGTGCCACCAGTCGTCTCCGGCCGGGAGGTCGGCCGGGGTGAGCGGGTGGGGGTGCGGCGGCTGGGCTCTCATTCCGTCTCCCTCGAGCCGGGGACGTAGTCGATGGCCGTGGCGACGTGGTGGATGTGCATGAGGCTTCCGGCGTCGTCGATCCGGTCCCGCAGCCTGTTCAGCTGCGCCCACGCCCGCCGCAGCTGCTGAGTGAGCCACTCGGTGTCGGCAGGGGCAGCGGCGACGAACTCCCCCAGCGGGAGGTGTTCGGCGCCGCTGGTGCCGAGGACGGCGACAGGCCGGCCGTCGCCGTCCTCGATGACGCCGGTGTCACCGCCCCTCTGCCGCCAACCGCCGGGAACGGCCTTCAGCCGGGCCTCAATGGCGGTCAGCCGGTCCGCGTCGGGGAGCTGGGCGGCCAGGTACGCGGTGGCCCGGGTGGCTTCCTCGTCGGTGAACAGTTCAGCGAGGCGGGCGCTGTCGGCGTACCGGGCGCGGTGCAGGTACTCCTGGGCGAGCTGCCAGTCCGTCCGGTCCGGCTGCGCGCTCCTTCCACGGTGAGCCTGCTGGTTCGGCATGACGTCCATCCCTCTCTGGTCCTGGTCCCGGGGCTTTGGCTGCTTGAGGGACCACCGCGACCGCCCCGGCCTCCGTCGTACGGAGAGGCCGGGGCGGCACGGAGCGTCCGTCAGGCGCGGTAGACGGGCGGGCGGACTCCGGCACGCAGCTCGCGGATGATCGAGCAGGGGCCCTTGGTGGCGCAGAACGCGTCGTCGGTGTCCGGCAGGGCGTTGCCCGGGGTGCCCCACACGTCGCGGGCGACCGCGTTCACGGCGCGCAGCATCTCGCCGCTGTTGGGGCGGCAGGCGCTGTGCTTGTCGCCGACGCCGTGCCGGTGGGCGCTGATGATGTGCTGGCGGGCCT
The DNA here is from genome assembly GCF_031845825.1 of Streptomyces lancefieldiae. Taxonomy (NCBI): domain Bacteria; kingdom Bacillati; phylum Actinomycetota; class Actinomycetes; order Kitasatosporales; family Streptomycetaceae; genus Streptomyces; species Streptomyces lancefieldiae. The sequence goes on from NZ_JAVRFH010000040.1 coordinate 30,256, forward strand.
GGCGGGCGGCCCAGCGGCGGCTGCTGGGGCCGGTGTTCTCGTGGACGTGCCCGCAGTAGTGGAAGGTGTCCAGGTGGCAGCCGGTGCAGTGGTAGGTGACCAGCTGCTGCGGCTCACTGTCGGGAAGCCACTTGCCTTCGAACTCGAAGACGACGACCTCCGCGCCCGGGATCTCGGTGTGCGCGAAGGCGGTGACGAGGCCGACGCCGTCCGCGATGCCGCCGCGGGCCTTGACGTTCCAGAAGGTGCGGGGGAGGAAGTCGTCCCAGCCCTTGCCGTGGGGCCACTGGGCGTACAGGACGCCCTGCGAGGCGTCGAAGGTCGCCTTGCCGTCGGTGTTCTCGTGCTTGTACTGCTCGATCTGCTCGATCGACCCGAAGTAGGTGGCGGAGTACTCCTCGGACTCCAGGAAGATCAGCCCGTATCCCTCGGGGCGGGTGTCGTGGCCGTTCTCCTTGAGCATGTCGACCATGTCCTCGTAGCCGGGGTTCCCGGGGGCGATGGTGCCGACGAGGGGGAGCCGGTAGTAGTCGCAGCTGGTGACGTGGGCCGGGTTGGTGTCGCTGACGTGGTGTGCGGTGCCGTACGTGTTCGTGATCGTGATGCCCATGACGGGGTGTCCTTCCTGGGAAGACGGCGGGCGCCGGGCGTGCCCGGCGCCCTGTGGGGTGGGGGTGTTCGGCGTGACGGCGGTACGCCTCACGCGCGGACCGCGTCCGCGTACTGCGCCTCAAGGTCGGCGCGGCCCTCGGGGTCGTCGTCCTGGTCGTCGCCGTTGTTCGGGCCGTGGACGGTGCAGACGATGTCCTCGTCGTCGTCCAGGTCGCCGTTGAGCGCGCGGAACAGGCAGGTGACGCTGTAGGCGGGCACCCAGGCCCGGCCGATGCATTCGTCGTCGTGCGGGCACGGCACCAGCACGTCGAACCCGTAGTCGCCTTCACCGTCGACGTCGGTGCGCAGGGCGAGAGTGAGGTACTGCTGACCGAGGCGGATCTCCGCGACGCGGTCACCGTCGGCGACGTTCGAGCCGGGCTTCCACTGCCACAGCGGCAGGATCTCCTCGCCGAACACCCGGGATACGAGGTTCAGCTCACCGAGGCCGGGGCCGCCGTCCAGTCCGAGGTCGGCCTGCCGGGCATCGCTCAACCGCTCCAGGAACGGCAGCAGCCGGTAGAGGCTGTCGGAGAAGACGACCTCGCGGAAGCCCTCCGCCTTGAGGGTCCGGTGCGAAGCGACCATGTCCTGGCGCTGCTTGATGACCGTGGCCTCCGGGACCGTGCGGTTGGCCGGCCGCGGGCTCTGCCGCTCCATGCAGACGCTGCCGGGAGTGGCGACCATGACCGCGATGGGCAGCATGTCGTGCCGCGTGGCTGCGGCAATGAGCGGCTCCCTGGCGGCCCGGGTGACGTTGGTGGCGTCGACGACCGTGAACAGCCGGCGGCGCATCCTCGCCTCCAGGAGCAGATGCAGGGCGGCGACCGCGTCGCCGGTCGCGTCCTGGTCGCCCGCGTCGTCGCTGACGACCTCGCGCAGCGCGTCCAGGGACAGCACCTGCGAGGCGGGCCAGGTGCGCGCGATCGTGGACTTCCCGGCGCCGGACGGGCCGATGAGGACCACCAGGCTGTGCTCGGGCATCTCGGGGTAGGTCAGCTCGGTCATGCGGACTCTCCTTGCGGGTGAGGGACGCCGGGCAGCCCGGATGGGGCACTTTCCGGCGTGGGCGGTGAGCAGGGTGGTGGCTTCGCGCAGTGGCGTCAGCGGACGATCATGTGGTCGGGGTGGCCGTTCTTCATGTGGTCCACGCACTGCGGGCAGTCCTCACGCGGGCCGAGCCCGGCGTGGGCCTCGCGGCTGGCGTACGCGTGGAACCAGCACTGCGTGCACTCCCCTCGGGGCGGGTTCGTCGCCTTCGCGCTCGCCATCAGATGTCTCCCTGCTGGGGGTGAAGGGCGCGGGCAGCCCAGATGAGGCGCTGCCCGGCGTCGTCGGTGATCAGGGCGGCGGCCTCGTGCAGGGGGCACGAGGCGTCGCCGTCACGGTCCGGCTCGACCTGCTCGGCACGACACGCGGCGGCGGTGAGCAGCTGCGCGACGGCCGCCATAAACCCGCCGGGCGGGTCGGTGTCCTCGATGAGCTCGCGCAGGATCGCGGCGAGCTCCTCCTGGTCGACGTCGGCGGCGCGAAGGTCGTCCTCGATCTGCTGGAGGGCCAGCGAGGCGATCCCGACCGAGGCGCGGACGCGTTCCAGGCGCGTGCGGGTTACGGCCGCCGTCACAGCGCGAGTCCAGCGGCGGCCAGCACGAGCAGGACCAGGGCGGCGAGCGACAGGTCGACCGCGCGCCGTAGGTGGGTGAACTTCCGTACGGCGAGGATGGACAGGACCCGGATGCGGGCGGCTCGGGTGTCGCCGTCCATGCAGGCGCGGATCTCGTCTTCGTCCAGACGTGCCCAGTACGGGAAGGACCCGCGGTCGGCGCCGCTGAGGCGGGGACGGACGACCAGGAGCAGCAGCACGGCGGCTGCGCCCAGGGCGAGGACGGCGCTCGCGCCGAACACCTTGGTGAACAGGGGCAGGTCCTTGTCGGCGACGGACGCGAGGCCCGCGAGGACGGCGCCGTTGAAGGCGAGCAGTAACGACGACTTGCCGTCCGTGCGGCTGATCTCGCCTGTGACCGAGGCGCAGGCGGTGTCCAAGTTCTTGTCGATGCCGGGAGAGGTGACCGTGGAGGTCATGGGCGTTGCATCTCCTTGTCGTTGCCGGGCGGACCACGCGGCCCGCCCGGCAGGGGTCAGAACGGTGGTTCGTCCGGCCAGGCCGGGACGGGCAGGAGGCGGATACGCAGCTCGGGCCGGTTCACCCAGCAGCCGCACGACTCCATCTCCGGGTTCGCGCCGCCGACCCACCAACCGCCCGTGCCCCGGCAGTCGGGACAGGAGCGGAGGGGCCGGGGCGTCAGCTCGATGCGGTGCTGGTCGGCGTGCAGCCGCCAGTGACCGGCCTTAAGGACGGCGGCCGCCGTGCCGACCGATGCCGAGACGACGGCCGCCAGGAGCACGGCCGTACGGGGGCGCACTGCGTCACTTCCGGGGCGGGGGCGGCTGGAGCAGGAACCGGGTGCCGGTGTCGCCGCTGTACGCGGGCGCGGCCTTGAGAAAGCTGCGATCGGTCCGGGCGATCTCGAACATCGCCTGCTTGATGAAGTCGTCGTCGCGCTGGAGGTCGACGCGGTCCTCGAGGAAGTCGGTCAGGCGCACCGGGTATGCCGAGGGGCCGTACGGGCGCAACTTCCCCAAGCGGTTGCGCACGATCTTCACGGCGGTGTCGTCGTCGGAGATCGCCGGGAGGCCCCGGTTGATCGCCCGGCAGTGGGCGGCGTGCGTGTTGGCGAGGTCGGCAGCTTCCGCCTCTCCCAGCCGGGCGCGGTGGTCGTTGCGGGCCGCGCGGTAGGTGCAGCCCAGGCACGCGGCGGCGTAGGCGGAGCTGCGGTCGCTGGCGGAGGTGTAGACGAGGACGATCGCGCCCTCCAGCGGTCCGAGGGTGTTGCGGTAGCGCTGGACGACGGTGGTGCCCGGCGGCGTCCAGAAGAGGTCCGGGTCCGACGCGGCGGGGCGGCGGGTGAACAGGCTGCTGAGCATCGGTGACTTCTCCTTCGGGAGGGTCGTTGTTCAGGCGGCCAGCCGGTGGGGCACCGGGGCCGTGGAAGCGAAGTACGTGTCGGGGCTGGGCTCGTAGCCCTTGCCGCAGGGGTCGCAGCGGCCCTGGGTGCGCAGCGGTACTGGCGCAGAGCACTTGTTCCGCAGCTGCCGTATTCCTGGGCGAGAAGGTTCGTTGGCCCTTCTGCGTGGCCCTGAGCCGTGGGAATTCGCTGGTCGAAACCGGGCCCGTACGGGATGCTGCACGCGTGATCGAGCGAGAAGCCGCCGTTCGGGCTGTCGAAGAACAGCTGGAGCGCGACTATCAGCAATAGCGGGCTGTGAGCACGGACGCGGTGAGGATGGCTGTGGTCCGTGTCGAGGAGCACGAGCTGGTGTGGATCGTCTCCTGGCAGTCCGAGGAGTTCGCAAGCACTCGGAACTCGAAGTACATGCTGGTCGGCAATGGGCCGTACCTGGTGGACCGCGTCGACGGGGGACTACACCAGATCGGCGGCGTCTCCGCGGTAACCGGGGAGTGGGAGAACGACTACCGGGCCCGAATACGTGGGCTGCCGGTCCACACTGCAGTAGACGACCTGCGCGATGCGCTCTGCGGATTCGCCGCTACACACGGACGCATGCACGCTGTGCGGACACTGCGCCAGCGGCTGCCGATGCTCTCGCCTGCGGAGGCCATCGAGTACGTGAGCGCCCTGCTGGACGGTGATGCGCCCGCGCGCCTCGTGGCCGTCGCCACCAAGGAACTCGTGGAGCCTCTCAACCCGGTACTTGCGGTGAGGACCATTTCGAGTGGAGCAGTGATCCGAACCGATCAGAGACCCGACGGATGACGGGAAAGCCAGTCGGCATGCCGATCGCGCACCCGGTCCCGTTCCTCGGACGTAGCGAGGAAGACGTCGGCGCCACCGTCGTAGGGGTGATGGATGCGCTGCATCCGGGTGTCGGTGATGAGAACGCCCGCCACCTTGTCGTCGGCGATGTCTCGGAGCGACTCGTCGATGCAGCCTCGCCGCCAGAGCCGGCGGGCGGCGAAGAGGTGGCAGTACGTGCGGAACTCAGGGTCAGGATCGTCCTCCACCAGCAAGCTCTGCCAATAACCCGTGACGGGTTGCAATGACGGAACCTCGGCTTCGGTCGTCCACAGCGGAGTGATCACGTACACGTCCGCACCGGCGAACAACTCATCGAGGACGGTGTTGTAACGCTCCAGGACGACGGTGTACTCGCTCTCGTCGTCCGCGTACCACTTCGACTCTGGCAAGCTGTGAAAACGTACCCAAACGTCCCGATACGGGTCACGGAGCTTGTACCCAACCGGAGGGCAACTAGGCCAACGCTGCTGCCACAGCTCCGTCAAATCCGCCTGCCCGTCTCCAGACACCCGCCGCACTCGCCCCTCTCGCGTATGGACTCACCGACGACCATGATGCCGGGGCTCACCCCCGAGGGAAACCGACTTCTCAGCTGTCACTTCGCGGGCTGCTGATGCGGCCCGGTCCAGTCGCGCTTGACGAATTTCGTCCAGTCCGTCGCGCTGGTGCCGGTGAGGGCGGCGGACGAGGAGCGCAAGAATGGGATGGCCTCGTTCTGCACCAGCAAGGCAAGATCAGCCGTGTGATACGCGATCCTCGTGACGATGCCGAGTTGCTGGTTCTGGTTCGCCGCTATGTCACGCCCGAGCGGCGTTATCTGAAGCTCGGCGGCAGCTTGCTGCGCATGCAAAGTCCTGAGTGCGACCGATTCATGCGAGATCTCCGTGAGGACGCGGGACTCATCACCGCAGATGAGATCGCCAAGCTTCTTGAGGGCGGCTGGCGCGAACGACGAACTGCGGCTTGGCTCGTAGCTGTCTCCCGCCGGACCGAGTTCCGTGAGCGCCTCGGGGAACTCCTGCTGGCCAGCGAGGTCTGCTGCGCTGGGCTGGCCTACAGCGTAGCCCTGGCCAGTTTTGGAATGGCGCGCGACGCTGATCTGCTCGCCGCCTACCTTGATCGCTACCTCCGCCGCCCTGACCTCGCATACGACCAGACCGTTGTCATGGGCGCTCTCCAGTTCATCGACCTGAACCTTGGCGGTGGTCAAGCCGACCGCTTCCGAGAACCGGGGGGCCTGTGGCAGCAGTGGCTCCAGGATGCACCTCACATGCAGGACGACTCGGACCCCACCCCCTCCTTCTTGAGCCTCATTCGTCGGCTTTGCGCGTTCGTCGAGGAATGCGCCGAGGCTCTATGACCGCCCCCATCTCGTGGTGCTCTCTCTGGACCATGGCCGCCGCCCGGAGGAGCGGTCAGATCTGTGTGCGGGACGCAATGTAGTCGAGCCAGTCGCGTCTGGCGTATCCGGTCCAGCGGGTGGCGTTGCTGATGCTGGTGCCGGTGAAGTCGGCGAGGACGGACGCCGGTAGGTCTGTGGCCAGTGCGAGACGAGCGTTGTTGCGGCCGGCGCGGGGCGCGATGCCGTGTCGGCGGAGCTTCAGATTGAGGTAGGTGGCTCCGAGGGGGCGGGCGGGCTCCTGGCCGGGGAACAGCCACGGTGTTGTGCTGGCTGTCTGATCGAGTTGCCAGCGTGCGTGGCACTGGTCGCGTTGCGCACGGACCAACCGGGCGACTTCGGGCGGCAGCGGAAGACGATGGCCTGCGAGGTTGAGCGCCACCATCGCGTTGTCGTCTATGACGTCGCGCACGGTGAGTTCGAGCAGTTTGGTGTGCTGCAGCCCGAAGAGGAGCGTCAGAGCGCCAGCCGTACGAACATCGAGAGGCAGAGAATCGTCGCCGAGACACCGGTGCAGCTGCTCGGCCTGCTCCTCGTCCGTCATGAAGACGCTGGGGGCGGCGATGCGTGCCCGGGGAACAACGAGCTCGCCGACAAGGCCCCGACCTCGCGCCCAGGTGACGAAGGCACGCACCTCACGACGTTCTACAGCCCCTTCCTCCAGCCACATCTCGAGTTCTGGCTGTGTGAGTTCCCCGAGCGCGGTGCCGTGCTCGTCGAGCCAGTCGAGCAGTTCCAGGGCCCGGCGCAGTCGCGATCGCATCTGGTGCTGTGCGCTGGCGCGTAGCGGGCGGTGCCGGTGGGCCCAGCGGATGCGGTGGAGCAGATACCAATGAGTGAAGGGGGTGACGAGCTGCCGCTGGGGGAGCGGTGCCTGGGCCAAGAGGGCGTCCGCCCAGCGGGGCAGGGCCTCCAATCGTTCGTCTCGTGGCGGCAGCACCGCGGCGACAACGAGGACGTCGCGGATGTAGCGAGTGGTCGGCGTGTTGGGGAGATCATCGAGCTGTTGGTGGGTGATCTCCTCATCGGAAATGGCTAGCTGGGACAGGAGGGCGGGCACTCCGGCGCGGGTCAGCCAATGCGCCACTCTGCGGGGGTGTCCTGCGGTGGTGAGAGCCGAGTGGAAGTTCTGCCGCTGCGCGGGGACCGTTGTGTCTTGTCCACCGAGAGCTTCGGCCAGGTGCTTCGTGGCGAAGCAGTGGGTGCACAACTGCTCGCGGAAGATCCTGTCGCTCGTGCCGCAGCGCTGGCACGCGTAGGTGAGATCGACTCCGGCGCAGGGCCCGCAGATGCCGGCCCCTGCTTCGGTGGAACCGATGAGTGGACGTCGCTCTTGGCACTGAGCGCAGGCGCCGGGACGTGCGCGCACTGCCGCGTAGCAGTGTTTGCAGATCGGGCCCATCGGCCAGTAGGCATGGACAGGACGGTCGTGGAGACAGCGTGCGCATGGGCCTGTAGGGCGGGGACAGCAGCTCTGGCAGAACGGCTTGCCCGCCACCCTGCGCGCGCAGGTCCGGAGCCGGCCGCAGGAGGAGCAGGCGACCGGCGGAGCGTGATAGCAGCGGGAGCACAGATCGGGCCTGCCGTCGCCACCGCGCCGGTCGACCGTGCGTACTTCTCCGCAGCTGCCGCAGCGGCGCTGGGGTTGTCGGTAGCAGCGCCGGCAGACGGGACCGTCCGCCGAGATCGCTTGGACTGGGGCTTGAGCTCCGCACCCGACGCAGGTGCGCTCGGGGCGTGGGTGGCACCCCTGACAGCGGACACTGCCGTCGGGCATGCGGTAGGTCGCGCGGCGTACGCGCCCGCACTGCCCGCAGGTGGTGGCAACGTGCTTGCCGTAGCAGGTGCCGCAGAGCGGCCCGTTGGGGCCCCGGGCGTTGATCTTCATCTGTCGGTCGCAGCCTGAGCAGGTTTTCGGCGGCCGCACTCGACGAGCACAGGCCGAACAGCAGTGTCCGGCCGGGAGGCGATGGGTGAGTTGGCGCGAGGTCTTTCCGCAGCCGGCGCAGGTCGGCATGGTGACCGGGCCGTGTCCGGCAGCCGTCAGGGCATGCGCGAGCCGCACCAGATTCTGCGGAGGTGTCGGGCCCGGATTCGTCAGGGCGTCTGGGTGATCCTGGAAATGGCGGGCAAGGGCGACGCAGGAACGTGCTGTGATCTTCCCGCGCTCCAGTGCCTGCGCTGCCTGTTCGCCGGTCACCCCCGTGAGCCGGGCGGTCAGGTGGGCGACGACCTGTCGATGTGCGTCGTCGAGGCGGAGAGGAGCGGTCATTCCGGGCCTGGGCGCCGGATCGTCGTGCGACGCGCTTGCGGCCGGGGCGCTGTCTGCTCGCCGGCGGTCTTGCGCACCTCAGCGTTGGCGACCTCCACCTGGATCAGGTCGTTGGGCTCACACGCGAGGATGTCGCACAGCGCGGCGAGCGTGTCCATGGACAGCCGTTGCGGTGTCTGGGTCACGAGACGAAACACCTGCTCACGTGACAGATGCACGCCGCGTTCGGCCAGCAGCGGAACGAGTTCCGTGGTCTGGAACATGCCCTTCTCCGCCATCCGGATCCGAAGCTGCCAGTCGATGCCCATCTTCCTGATCACGTTTCCTGCCCCCATAGATCGCCGTGCCGGGCTTGCAGTGAGCGTCGCAGCAGCCGGTTTCGGAACTCGTCCGAGACGTGGCTGTAGATGGCCGTGGTGCTGGCGTAGGCGTGGCCGACCTGGTCCTGGACGAACTTCTCTGGATAACCGAACTCGATCAGATGGGTCACGTAGCTGTGCCGAAGCGAGTGCAGGTCCAGCTCCGCGGGCAGGTCGGCGGCCTGGCGCGCTGTCTCGAAGGCGTCGTTCAGCCGTCTCAGGGACATCCGGTCGCGGCGCTCGGTGATCCAGAATGCCGGGTGCTTGCCAGGCACGAAGGCGGGGCGGACCTCGCTGACGTACTGGTCCAGAACGTCCACGATCCAGTCCATCTCCGGGACGGTCAGAACGCTGCGGCGCTTGGGGGGCCCGCCCTTGGAGGCCTTGCCGTGGCGGACGAAGATCGCTCCGAAACGGCCGTAGTCGGCGACCTTGGGATTTCGGCGCAGGTCGCACAGGTCCAGGCCGCAGGCTTCCTGGCGCCGCAGGCCGAAGGCGTAGACCGTCTTCAAGACCATGGCGTCGCGAAGGGCCGCGAGCGAACCCTTGCGCCGTCGTGCGCGGATCTCCTCGACACGACCGTCGGCGGCGTCGAAAAGGGCCTGGACTTCGTCATAGGTGAGCGGACGACGTTCGGCGGCTCCCTCGTACTCGCTGGTGTGGGTGACCGTGTTCCACTCGTGCAGGAGCTGGACCGGAGCCCGCCCGAATCGCTCGTTGCATGTGGACGGCCAGCCGTAGCGGGCGTCGGTGATGTAGTCGAAGAACAGCCGAAGGTCGTTCTGGTAGTTCCGTGCGGTCGACACCGCCAGCGGCCTGCCAGGGCGCCGGGTACGAAGATCGTCGAAGAATGCCTCCACCTCGGCGGGGTCCCACTGCCACGGGTACTCATTGGTAAATCGGGCCAGTCGACGGACCAGCGCGATCCGGGGGTTGATCGTCGTGTCCCTTAAGAAACGCGTGCGCTGCTGCAGTGCCCAGCCTTCCAACATCGCTTCCAGGACTGCGGGTTCGGGGTCCAGGTGCACGACTCCGTCGGCGAGGACCAGGCGCGCGGCTCCAGGCATATCTACGACAGCACTCACGATGCATCTAACGCATCATCGTTGAGTCGGTAACGGGTGCCAGGTCAGCGCATCCCAACCAACCACCGAGCCGACGCTAACCTGGGCACCAACTGCAGCTCAGCGAGTTGGCGCAGTGCGAGATGTGTTGCATTGGATGCAATACGGCAGCCTGGAGGCAGAAGGAATACCGGCGCCCGCACTGCGGGCACGTGGACCTCGCGGCCATGGCCCTGTCCAGCGCCCATTCCTGCGCGAGCGTCGGCACGCGCTTGGGCCGGGCGAGTTCCACGCTGTAGAGCCAGGCCCGGGTGGGATGGATGCACGCCTGGTCGGGCCGGTAGGCGCACGCCTTGCAGCGCAGGACCGCAACCGGGCCGTGTCCGCCGGGGCTCAGCCCTTTCTCCCGTAACTGCCGCCGGGTGACCAGGCCCTCGGGACAAGCGCGCCGGTCGTACTCCGGCAGCATCGCGTCGCTGCGCGGCACCTTCGTGATCTCGCGGCGTCGCTTCTTCCGGGGGCGGGGCATCACCTGCTCCAGGTGCCGGGGAGCCGGGCGGGGCGCTGCGGGTAGCGGGGGCCGGGACGCTGCGGGCGGGGTCGGCCGGTCCGGCGGCGCGGGCGGGGGATGAGCACGAGCGGTTCCTCCTGATGTCGGTGGACAGCAAGCGCCGCGCCCGCCGGCTGTTCGTCGGCGGGGCGTGGTGCGAGGCGGCCGGTCGGCCTGTCCAGCCCTCGCCCACCCGCGAGTGGGGTGGGCGAGGACCAGGCGGAGCGACCGGAAGGTCAGTCCCGGAAGGGGCAGCTGCTGTGCGGGTGCTGTTCGGCGGGCTCGGCCGGGACCGGGTACGGCACCGGGATGTGGATCTCGGGCCGGACGCTGACCTTGGCCGGGCGTCCGATGACTCGGCGGCGCAGGGTCAGGCCGCGCAGGGCGACCGCGGACAGGAGCGTCCAGGCGAGGGCGGCGAGGCCGGCCGCGACGGGGCGGCTGGTGTCCGGGGTGGCCGTCCAGACCATGAACACGGTGGCTGCGCCCCATGCCGTCCACATCGCGCGCACTCCGTTGTTGCGGGTGAGGAAGCCGAGGAGCAGGCCGGTGATGCCGGTGAGCAGCCACAGCGTGTAGACGGTGGAGGCCGCGACCGGGAGGCCGGTGGAGTGCTGGGCGATGTAGGTGCGCACCGGCTGGTCGACGACGGCGGCGACGCCGTTGGAGGTGTCGACGCCGACCTGCACCTTGGGCACGGCGGTGAGGATCTGGTGCAGGGCCTGGAGGAGGACTTCGCCGGCGCCCTTGGCCATCAGCACGATGAAGGAGACCCCGGCGACCATGAGGACGGCGCGCAGCCAGGGCGCCATGTGGCGCAGGCCGTCGTCGGGGGCGCTGAGGACGTCGTCCCACATGTCGTACAGCACGCCGTCGATGTCCCAGGCGCGGTCCCACCAGTCGCGCAGTGCTTCGCGCAGTGCGGCGAGGCGTGACGGCTTGGCCGGCTCCTTCGGGAGCGGGACGGGGAGGTAGGCGAGCTCCTGGCGGCCGGGGCCGGTGTTGTCGTTGGACTGCACGGGGCAACTCCTTGTTGTCGATGTGGTGTTCACGGAGCGTGCGAGTGGGCCAAGCTGTGAGCGACGGGCCTGGGAGAGAGGGGAGGCGCTGCGATGGGGTGGTTCACCCGCGATGAGCCGGAGGAAGTCGTCTTCGAAGAGGTCGTGGACACGGACGGGACGATCTGGCCCGCGTTCACCGACGACGACGGCGTGCTGTGGATCGACGTGGACTACGACGTCGAGGTGACGATCAACGGCGCGATCGTCGACGGGCAGATCCGGGGTGCCGAGGTCGACGACCACGGCCGTATCTGGATCGACTACGACTGACCGCGAGGCCGGACGGCCTGTCCCGCACCCGAGCCCGGCCGTCGTGGCGGGGTGTCGGATACGAGGCAGGGCGCCCGGACTCAGCGGATGTCGTTGCGGGTGCGGGAGAACATCCCGCGCTGGTTGCTGGTGTTGTTGATCTGCGTGTTCTGTACGACCGGGCCCTCGTAGACCGTTTTCGACACGGACTTGCGGGCCTTGCTGAACGCGCCGCCGATCGCGGTGGCGACCATGGCGACGCCCGCGAACGGCAGGGTGACCACGAGGACGCCGTAGAGCGTGACGGAGGCCAGGCCCTGGAGCACGAGCCAGGCTCCGCAGCCGACGCCGGTGATGCCGGCGCCGACGCCGATGGAGGCGACCGCGACCCCGGCCGCCCAGGCCGGGACGATCCGCTTGTCGTCCTGCTTCTCGGGCGGGGTGTCGCCGTAGGCGGGCAGCGGGGTGTCGTCGCGGAACGACGTCGGGAAGTGCCGCTCGGGGCGCATCGCTTCGGCGATGATCCGCTCGGCTTCGGCCTTGGCCTCGGAGTCGGACAGCGGGCGGGTGATGTGGTCGAAGTCCACGGTGATCTCCGTTTCGGGGGCAGACGCGGGCGCCCTCCCCGCCGTGGTGGCGGGGAGGGCGCAGGGGCGAGGGGAGCGGGGCGGGGCTACTGCTGATCGGCGGCGGCCTCGAGGGCGTCGGGCGTGGGGTACTGCAGCGGCCGGCGCTTGTGGGAGCGGACCACCAGGCCGCCCTGGCGGCCGGTGCGCAGCAGCTCGTCGACCAGGGCGCGGGCCTCGGGGCTGGCCGCGAGGACGTCGGTGGCGTCGTCGACCACCAGGACCAGGGGGCGGTTCATCGTCGGGTTCTCCTTCTCGTTCGGTGGGACGGGCTTGGGATGGTCAGAAGCTGCTGATCCAACCGGTGAGGGAGGACACGGCGCTGGTGATGGTGGGGGCGATGCCGGTGCTGGCGAGGAAGAAGCCGAACAGGCAGACGGCGATGCCCGGCATGATCCGCTGGTAGCCGGTGCGCACCAGGATGACGACGATGATGCCGAGCAGGAGGACCAGGGAGATCGACAGGGCCACGGGTATCGGTTCCTTCGGTGAGTGAGTGGTGGGTGCGGGTCAGTTGTCGGCGAGCTGCCACAGGCCCCGCTTGCGCGAGATGGCCAGGCCCTTCGCCTTGAGCTGGGAGCAGGCGTTGCTGACGCTGGAGGGCTGGAAGCCGGGCAGCGCGGCGCGCAGCTCCTTGAGCTGCTTGGGTCCGTCGGCGAGCAGTTCGAGGATCTGATCCTGGAGGCCGGGCTCCTCCCCGATGTCGGGGCCGCTGTCGCCGAACGGGATGCCGAACGGCGCCTCGAACGGGGCGGGTGCCTCGCCGCTGTCGCCGTCGGTGTCCGCAGCGGTGTCCGGGGCCGCGGTGCCGGCCGTCGGCTTGCTGCCGGGTGCGTCGGAGAACGCCTGGGCGAGGGTGTCGCAGTCGGCGTACGGGTTGGTGTGCCGCACGCCGTAGATCGCGGCACCGGCCTGCGCGGCCTTGGCCTCGCCCTCGGTCAGCCCGGTGGGCGGGTCCTCGCCGTACAGGGCGATCAGGTCGGGGTAGACCCCGTCCTTCTTCTCCGCGAAGAAGGTGCGCATGAACTTCGCCCGGCCGTCGAGGAACATGTACGCCATGCCCGCGGTGGACTCGCCGTCCTCGTCGTCCTTGCCGGAGAACAGCGCCTCGATCTGCCCGTTCTCGTAGATCCGGGCGGGGATGTTCTCCATTTGGAAGCCGGTCGGGGCGATGCCGTCCAGGCCCATCTCCTTGGTGGAGGAGGAGGCGGTGCGCATGAGGAACAGCGCGCCGACCTTGCCCTGCTGGCGGATCGCGTCGTCGTCGCCGAGGTCCTTGAGGTGCAGGGACTGCACGGCGAGCCGGATGCCGATGCCGACCTTGCGGCCGGTCTTCTGGATGTCGGCGATGAGGTAGGCGGTGGCCTTGCGCATCGCTTCGTCCGGGTGGGACAGCAGCCGGTTGATCTCGTCCAGCGTGATGTTGATGAGCGGCCACGGCTTGTTGAGGGCGAAGTCGCCGCGGCCCATCTCGTTGGAGATCCGCTCGCGGTACTTCATGACCGCGTGCGCGGCCGTGAGCATCAGGAGCGTCTCCACCGGGCCCTTGGCGAACCAGTCGACGCGGCCTTCCGCCTCCGGGAGGGACATGCCGCCCTGGACGTCGCCGACCCAGGAGACGACGCCGCTCCTCTTCTCCGCGGCGAGGATCAGGTTCTGCAGGACGGACTTGCCCGCGCCGGTGACGCCGGCGGTGATGCCGCGCAGCGCGCCCTGTCCGGGATCCCACAGCCGCATCCGGGCGGGCTTGCCGTCGTGGCAGACGCCGATGGTGACGCGGCCCTTGGAGTCCATCGTCAGGTCTTCGACGGTGGCCTTGCGGACCTTCATCAGCGGGTTCGTCTTGTAAATGGAGATGACGCCCATACGAATTCCATCCGTTTCGATGACGAGGCGGGAGGGGTCGTCGATGCCGAAGGCGGAGCAGATCGCCGTGTGCGGCAGGTGGATTTCCTTGCCCGGCGGGGAGGCGACCAGCAGCACGATGCGGTGCGGCTCGCACCGGTAGTCGATGAGGTCGACGCCGGGGGCGGCCTTGCCCGGGGCGGCGACCGCGGTCTCCCACAGGCCGCGGATGCCTTCGGCGGCGGCCTCGGTGTCCTCGGTGGTGGGGCGGGCGACCAGCCGCATCCGGCCGGGCCCGGAGCCCTGGATCGGGCGGATCTTCACGGTGCCGACCGGGAAGTCGAACGCGGCAGCCAGCTGCACCTCGGTGAAGGTGGGCACCGCCTTCCCGACCTGGGCGACGACGACGGCCTCGAAGTCGGGCCGGTCGGCGCGGTACGGGGTGATGGACACCAGCCGGGTGCCGTCGCCGGTGGCCTGCTGCCACTTCGCGGCGAGGAACTCGGTGTAGGTCAGCGGCTCACCGGGACCGGTGCCGGGCTGCGCCTGGTGCTCGGTGAGCTCCAGGACCAGGCCGGCGCTGCGGGTGAGCGGCGCCATCCAGCCCATCAAGGACGCCCACGCGGCCGGGGCGACGACCTCCCACCAGTTGAAGCCGGGGGTGATCAGGTTCGCCACGTAGGTGCCGGCGGCCGTCAGGAACGGGATCGCCCGCTGCGCCCGCGTGAGGACGCTCAGGCCCTGGTCGGGGTCCTTGGTCTTCGCGTACAGCCAGGCGAGGGTGCCCAGACCGACTCCGCCGGAGGCGAGGTAGGACCAGGCGCTGTCGTCCAGCTGCGGGCCGACGGCCATACCCGCGGCCGCGAGGGCGTAGGAGGTGCGTTCGGCCAGGACGCGCCGGTAGATGACGTGGCCCGGGACGCGCTTGGTGGTGTCGGCGGCCGGCGCCGCCTGGTCGATGGTGCTCAACACAGCCTCCGTTCAGGGGCAGGGGGCAGCAGGGGCCGGGCCTGCACGGCGGGCACGGCCCCTGCTGCGGGGGTGGGGTGGGTCAGCGGCGGCCGGTGCGCCGGTAGAAGCCGGGCTTGGCCTGCCGTACGCCGGAGCCGTTGGAGGCTTCGTAGCCGGGGCGGTACTCCCGGTCGTGCGCGTTGTTGAAGCCGCGGGCGTCGGTGTCGACGGCGTCGGCGGCATTGACCATCTCTCCGGACGCTTCCGCGACCGCGGTGAGGGCGGCGGAGGTGTCCTCGATCATCGAGGTGAACCGGGGCTCGACTTCGGCCTGGCCGCACATCTCCGACAGGCGCATGGCCGCGTTGGCGTTGGCCTGCATGTGGGAGCGGAGCAGGTGCATGCCTTCCTTGAGGAAGAGGGCGGAGGCCGCGAGCTTGGCGGTCCGGCCGGCCAGGGCGAGGAAGCCATTGCCGGTGCTGACGACGCCGTTGTTCATGCCCGGGATGGCGGGGAGGTTGTCGCTCACGTGATCTCCTCTCAGTTCTCGTTGTGGATGCGGGCGGCGGGCACGGCCAGGCCCGCGTCCTCGGTGGCCTGCTGAAGGGGCCGGTAGGCGTCGAACATCGCGTTCTCCGCGCTCTCGGAGAGCTCCGCCGCCGTCAGGGACTTGGTGGACATCTCGTCGGCTTTGCGGGCCAGCAGCTCCATGGACTCCGCGAGCTTGGCCATCGCGGCGCCGGTCATGCGGCCGATGACGTTGTGCGTGGAGCGCAGGTCGGCGGCGAGTTCGTCCAGCTCGTGCCGGATCTGCCGCGCCTTCTCGGAGAGCTTGCGGCAGGTCTCGTGCGCCTTGAACGACTGCCCGGTGAGCTCCTCCAGGACGTCGAGCGTGTCGTCGAGAGTGACCTCGGTCTCGTGCTGGGCGTCCATGTCCGCGACGCTGCCGCTGCCCCACTTCGTCAGCCAGGCGTCACTCACGCTGTTCTCCTTCGTGCTCGTGCTCGAGGTGCCGGCGGGAAGGCCCCCGCCGGACGTAGCCGGACCGGACCCGGGGGAGTCGGCCCGCTCGACCGTGATGGGACCAGCCGGAGCGGACACCGCCGTCGCCATGCCCATCGCCTCGAACGGCGACAGGCGCGGCGTGCCGGTATCGGTGCCGGGCACCGTGCCGCCGCCCGGCGGGGGCGGGGCGGTGGTGGCCCCGGCGACCGCAGCGGCCGGGGCCGGTGCAGCTGCCGGAGGACCGGGCGGGCCAGGCGGCGGGGCCGGTGTGGTCGTGCCGGTCGTCGGTGCCGGGCGGGGCCCGGGAACCGTGGTGGTGCGCATCCGGGCGCGCTTGCGGGCCCGTGCCTTGGCCGTGGACCAGGGCGTGCGGCGGGTCGGTGCCTTCGCGGCCGGGCTGGTCGGCCCGGCTCCGGCAGGCCCGGCGGGCTTCGTGGTGCCGCCGGGCTTGGTGGTCTTGGTCTTCGGGCCGGCTTTCTTCTTCGGCTTTCTGACCTTGACCTTCGTCACGACGGGCGGGCCCATCTTCTTGCGGCGGCGCTTGAGCCGCTTGCTCGCGGTCTCGTGCACCGCCTCGCCAAAGGTGGTCCGGCCGCGCGCGGCGGACTTCATCGCCCCGAGGACCTTGCGGTTGTACTCGCGCTGGAAGCGCCGGCACTTTCCGCAGCGGCAGCCGTACTTGTCCGTCGCCGCGAACGTGCCGTGCTCGATCCCGGGCGTGAGCGTGATCTTCTTGCCCTTGCGGGACTTCCCGCGCGGCGTCTTGGGCAGCGGGCCCACCGGGCCGGTCCCGCCCTTGCGGGAGCCGGTCTTGCCCTTCGTCTTCTTGCCTCCGCCACCCTTCCCGGGCGCCGTCGTACCCGAGCCGCCAGGGCCGGTCGTGCCCTTCCCCTTCGTCTTCGTCTTCGTCTTGGGGCCGGTGCCGGAGGTGGTGGTGCCGGGCTTCTTGCGCAGGATCCCGGACGGGCCGGTCGTGCCGCGCGGCGACTTCTTCGTACCGCTCTTCGGGCCGGTCCCCGAGCCCTTGCCGGTGCCGGTCCCTTTCGGGCTGGTCGTGCCGGGCGTGGTCTTCCCGCCCGAACCTGTGCCCTTGCCGGGGCTCTTGGTGCCGGGGCCCGTTCCCTTGCCGGTCCCCGTCCCGGAGCCCGGTCCGCGCTTCTTGCCCGGGCCGCCGGACGAACCGCCGGCCCCGGCCCCAGTGCTTCCGGGGCCGCGCTTGCGGTTCGTGGTGGACCCGCCGCCGGAGGAGCCGGAGCCGCCGCCGGGGCCGCGGTCCTTCTTCCCGCCTCCGCCGCCGCTGTTGCTCGGGCCCTTGCCGCCTCCGGAGCCCCCCGTGCCGCCGGACGATCCGGGGCCGCGGTTCTTCTTGAGGTTCACGCCGCCGCCCTGCGAGGTGCGCTTGAGCGGGGTGATCCCGGAGCTGTTCTTGTTCGGCGAGGTGGTGCGGCCACCGCCGCCCGAGCCGGTACCCGGGCCGCGTCCACGCCCGCCACCACCGCCACCGGAACCGCTGGGCGAACGGGTCGTCGACCCGCCGCGCCCCCGGCCACCCGAGCCGCTATACGGCCCGCTGCCGCCCCGCCCGGACCTGCCCGGACCCGAGCCGCCGGAGCGGCCTCCCAGGCCGCCAGGGCCGCGCTGGAGGGTCTTGCGGCCGTACTCGTGGCTGGGCTGTACCTGCTTCTTCGAACCGTCCTTGGAGGAGCCGTCCTTGGCAGTGCTCGCAGTCTTCGCGACCGCTTCGCGCTGCTCCCGGTTCGCCCGGCCCGCCGCGACGGCGGAGTGGATGCCGCGCATGGCCGCCAGGGACACCGCGAGGATCGCCGCCAGGGACAGCGATCCCAGGCGCGGCGCGGCGGGCTGCGCGCCCTCCGAACGGAAGGTCGCCGGGACCATCGTGCCCGCCGTCGCAGGCGCCGCGGCGGGGGCTGCGGCGGGCTCCGAGTCGGCAGCGAACGGGGCCCCGAGACCAGGCTCGGGCAGGGTCGCGATGACGCCCATCGGGTCGGTCCGCGTCGCGGGTGCAAACGCTTCGGGCGTGGCCGGGGAGGTGTCTGCGGGGGCGGCGAACGGCACGTCGGCCGGGGCCGAAGCAGGGGGTTCCGCGGGGGGTTCGGCCGGGGCTGTGTAGCCCACGCGGGGGAAGTGGATCAGGTTGTTCGGGCCGTCGTCGTCGGCCATGACGTCTCCCTCTCGGAGTTGACAGACGGTCACCGCCTGGGGCACCCTCGCGCGCGCACGACACGCGCGCGCCTTGGGGTGCTCCAGGCGGCGAGGAGGAGGCGGTGATGAAGAAGAACTTCGTCACCCTCCGTGGTTCTTGTAGAAGTCGTGGAGCGTCTTGGTGAGCGCGGGCCACAGGTTCGGCTTGCCGTCGCGTTCGGCCTGGCGGGCCAGGGTCCGGCACGCGTCGTACCAGACCCCGGCCCGCTCCTGGTCGCTCTGGGCTTCGGCGACCCGCGCGTTCCAGAACTTCGCGCGGTTTTGCGTCTGCCGAGGCGTCGTCACTGCCCTTCTCCCTTCGCGAAGTAGTCGTTGATCGTGCTGGTCGGCCGCTCACCACCGGCCGCCATCGGCCACTGGTTCCAGGGGTTGTCCGGGGTCACGAACTCCGCCGGCCGCGCCTGCGGAACCGCGCCCGGGGCCTGCTCGGTGGGGGTGTTGAGCGCGGTCACCGTCTTGTCCAGGGACTTGGCGACGGCGGCACCCAGGGCGGCCTGCCTGCCCTGCTTGCGCTCCAGCTTCCGGGCCTCCGCCGCCGCCCTACGCTGGGGGAGCTCCAGGACCTCGTTCTTGTAGGTCGCGTACAGGGCCTCCGCCTTGCTCGCGGCCTCGCCGGACGCTTTCTGCATGGCCTTGAGCTGCCGCGACACCTTCCAGGCGCGGAGCTTCTTGGACATCCAGCGGTCGCCCTCGATCGGCGTCTGCTCCAGGCGCCGGCGCACGATGTCCGCGATCTGCCCGTACTGCTGGGCGTCACGAACGTGCTGGTCGCGGACGGTGGCGGTGAAAGCCCGCAGGCCCTCATCCGTGAACAGGGCGTTGATATCCATGAGTGGGGTTCTCCTTCTCGGGGCGGGGGCGATCTGGGAGGCTTTGTCGTGGCGTTTCGGCGCCTTCACCGCGCTCCCGAGGCGCTGACTTCGTCTCGGGGGCCGGTGGAACCGTCGAAACCGCGGTTGGTGCAGGTCACTGCTCCGGGCGGTATCCGCCGGCGAGCAGCTCGGCTGCCTCCTGGCGGTACTCCGAGGCAGTGCCGGGCGAGGTGACCGCCAGCTCGCGCTGAATGTCGGCGAGCGGCAGCTGGTTGGCGTCGCCGCCGACGGCGAGGATCATCCGTGCGACCTTGCGGACCGCGCGCTCGCGCGGCTTGAGCTTCGCGGCGTCCTCGGCTTCGACCGCGCGCCGCTCGATTTCGGCAGCGACCCGACGCGTTTCGGCAGCAGCCCGCTCGGCTTCGGCGGCCTCCTTCTGGGAGCGCGCGATGTCGGCGAGAGCGGCCGCCTGGCGGCGCTCCTCCTCCGCCTTCTTGCGGTCGGCTTCGGCAGCAGCGCGCCGCGTTTCGGCAGCGGCCCTCTCCGTTTCGGCAGCACGCCGGTCGGCTTCGGCAGCGGCCTGGCGGGCTTCGGCGATGGCCTGGGTCTCGATGGCCTGTGCCTCCGCCGCGGCGACCCGGTCGGCCTCCGCCGCTTCCTTCCGCTTCTGTGCGGCCTGGCGCTCCAGCTCGGCTGCCTCCAGGTCCGCCTTGGCCGCCGTCCGGCGTGCCTGCGCGATCCGCTCGGTCTCGATCGCGCCAGCCTCCGCCGCCGCGACCTTGTCGGCCTCGGCCGCCGCCTTGCGCTGCTCAGCGGCCTTCCGCTCGAGCTCGGCCTTCTCCAGGTCGGCGGCGGCAGC
The DNA here is from genome assembly GCF_031845825.1 of Streptomyces lancefieldiae. Classification (NCBI taxonomy): domain Bacteria; kingdom Bacillati; phylum Actinomycetota; class Actinomycetes; order Kitasatosporales; family Streptomycetaceae; genus Streptomyces; species Streptomyces lancefieldiae. Next base: position 50,060 of record NZ_JAVRFH010000040.1, read on the forward strand.
CGCCTTGCGCTCCTGGGCCTCCTTGCGCTCCGCCTCCGCCTCGCGGGCGCGGGCTTCGGCGATCACGGCGTTGTCGAGGGCCTGCTGCTCCAGCTCAGCGGCCCGCTCTGCGGCGCTGACCTGGGCTCGGGCGTGGGCGCGGGCCTGGCCGGTCTGGCCGTCGACCTCCGCCTGGACCAGCTCCACCTTGGCCTTGGCGCGCAGCCGCTCTGCCTCGGACTCCGCCTTGGCGACCTCGCTGCGCGTCTCCGCGTCCAGGCGGCGGCGCTCGGCCTCCTCCGCACGCTCCTGAGCTGCCTGTTCCTGTTCGTCGGGCATGGCCAGGGCCTGGGCGACGGTGTAGCCGTAGGGGGCCATCTTCATCGGCAGCAGCTCGTCCTCGGTGGCCTTGGTGATGTCGCCCTCGTACTTGCGCTTGAGCCACTGCTCGTAGGCGATGAGCTCCTGGTCGCGGCGGATCATCTCCGGGTAGGAGGTGACGCCCCACAGCCGCATCCGGCGGAAGATCCGGGCCGTCGCCACCGGGGCGAGCACCCACCGCAGCCACGGGATCGAGTCCCGTTCGGCCTGCTCAGGGCGGACAACGCGGTCGATGGCGTCGCGGCCCAGCTCCACCACTGTGATGAAAAGGACCGGGACGACGCCGTGGGCGCCGGCGGCAACGTAGTCCAGCAGCTTCCACGCCCCCTTCGGGGCCCCGGAGGCCGCGTTCAGGACGACCGTCGCGCCGGTCAGTAGCCACACCGGGTAGCGGATCCAGCTGATGGGGCGCTTGAGCCAGGCCATCAGCAGGTCGACCGCGATCATGACCATGATGCCGACGTCCACGCCGACCGCGAACAGCTGGCCCTTGCCCAGCGATTCGAAGCGGAGCTGCTCGAAGGCGAAGACCGCGACGTGCTCGAAGGACAGGTACAGGCCGATGCCCGCGAGGGCGAGCGCGGCAGCGACGATCGCTCCAGCCGTCCACTTCTGGGTGCCGGTCAGCTTCGCCGGGGAGGGCTTCGTTCCGGTTCCGCTTTCCGTCTCCGAAACGAACTCCGTCCTCTCCGAAACGGTGCCGGGCGTCCGCGAAACCGGCTCAGGCGTTCCCGAAACGGCGGCCGGTGAAGCCGAGTCGGGGTCGGGCTCAGCCGCGGATCGCGGCCAGTCGGTGATCGTCATGGGGGCCTCCGGAGGGGGTCGTTCAGGGCGTGCGCGAAACGGCGGGGGCTGCTCCCGAAACGCGGTGAGGCGTTCCCGAAGCCGCCGGTTGTGCGGATGGTTGCTTGCGAACCGGACACCGGCTCTACCCGCTCCGCACGCGCGAAAAGGCCGGCGGCCCGGGGGGCGGGCGGCCGTACTCGCGAAGCGGCGCAGGGCGGGCTCGAAACCGGGATCGGCTCCCGCCGGGCGGGCGCGAAGTCAGCTCGTGTGGAGCTGCGCGTCGTGGCGGCGGAGGTCGTCGGTGGTGATGCCGTAGATCCGGCATTTGTCGATCAGCGGCTTGAGCGCGGTACCGGCGGCGCGCGCCTCGGGCGATCCCTCGCCGAACAGCTTCTCGGTGTTCAGCAGGTCGTTGATCGCGGTCGCGGTGCGGGCGGCGTGCCGCTCGAAGCGGCCCTCGCCCACCCACTCCTCCGCGATGACGTGGAGGGTGGTGCGCCAGCTGCCGTCGTAGTCGTCGGGGTCGATCGGCGGAATGTCGCTGCCGAAGATCGCGAAGGCGGCGGCCTGGGCGGCGGCTTCCGTGCCGGGCTGGAGCGGGGTCATCGTCGTGGCCATGAGGGCCTCCCTAGGCTGTCGGTCCGGGCTGTCCGGCTCCCCGTCACAGCCCGTCCCGGCCGCCGTGGTGCAGCGGCCGGTGCGGGCGGATCAGGCAGCCGCCAGACCGGATCAGGCGGCCTTGGTGCGGTTGCGGGCGGCGCGGCGCTTGATGCGGCGGCGGTCGTCCTCGCTCATGCCGCCCCACACGCCGTGGGCCTCGCCCATCTCCAGCGCCCAGGAGGCGCAGCGCTCCAGCACGGGGCACCTGCGGCAAACCGACTTGGCCTCCTCAATCTGCAGGAGCGCCGGACCGGTGTTGCCGATGGGGAAGAACAGCTCGGGGTCCTCCCGCGTACAGGCGCCGTCCTCGCGCCAGTTGGTGTTGACCGGCAGGTCGGCGTCGGGGGCGTAGCTGGTGCGTACGATGGAGTCGCGATTCATCAGGGCCTCCCAGAAGGTCCAAGAGCGAGAAGACAGCCCCGGGGTGGCCGCCCCGGGGCTGTTGCGTGTTGTGGCGGCCGGATGGCCGGAGCGTGCGGGAACTCCCGGCGCTCTCCGCCGCCCCGCCCAGGAAGGGGCGGGGACGACGGGCAGGGCCGGAGGATCGGTCAGCGGGTGTTGCGCTGGCGCTCCAGGTAGGCGTCCTGCCACCGCGTGAACGCGGTGAACAGCCGCTGTCCCTCGGGGCAGCGGCTGGAGTCCGTACAGGTGGAGTCGGTGCAGGCGTTGCGGTGCTCCAGGTACGTGGCGAGGGCTGTCAGGTAGCGCTGGTACAGGTCGTCAGGCATGTGGGTGTCCCTCGTGTTACTGGCGGGAGTGGTGCAGGTCGGTGACGCAGTGGCCGGCGTCCCACGCTGCTGCTGCGGCCATGGCGGCGGCTGCGAGCAGCAGGCGGGCGAGCGGGTGATGTGGGCCGACCGCGAGCGCGGCACGGGCAGCACGGTGCTGCGCTGTCCGTGCCGCGCGTATGAGGGCGGATGTCACCGGCCGCTGGCGGCGCAGGCGGAGCAGGTCCACCCGGTGACCGGGATCCTGTCGGTGACGCCGAACCAGTTACCGCAGGTGTCGCACTGCCACTGGCCGGACGCGGCAGCCGGGGCCGGTGCGGGCGCCGCTCCGGGCGGGCAGTTGCTCGGGTCGCACTGCCACCGGTCGCACAGCGGGCAGCGGTCGCCTGCCATCACCGGCCGGTGCAGGGTAAGCACCGGCTGCCGCTCGTAGCCGGGCATCATCTCCTGGAGCGTGCGGCGCGCGCGGCGCTCGGAGGGGATGCGACTGTCGGCCTCGCGGGCCATCCTCTCCAGGAGGTCACCGAGCTGCCGATGCGCGATGGTGGCGCAGGGCCCGGTGTGAAAGGCGCTACAGGAGTCGCACCAGTAGTCGGGGTTGATCGCGGCCACTGCCGTACGGGCCGCAGACCGTGTCATGATCGCCGTGGTCATAGGGATCTCCCAATCCTGTTGACCGGACAGCCCCGGAGCTCTCACCTTCCGGGGCTGTCGCCTTGTGACTGGCCGGACGGCCAGCCACGGCCCCGGCCTCCCCGATCTCTCGGGCTCGGGATGGCCGGGGCCGTGGTCGTTCGTCCGGGGCGGTTCAGCGCGCGCGGCGCTCGGGGTGCAGCGTCGTCTGCGGGACCGGCGGCGCACCCAGCGGCGCGGCACCGGCGGGCAGCTGTGCGCGGCGGGTGTCGGCGTCGCGGACCGCGGACTCGGTCGCCGCCCACTGCTTCTTGCGCAGCAGCCACAGGGGCCGGCCGTCGCCGGGCTCGTCGGCCGCCGGCGTCTGCTTCTGCGCGGCGATCTGGCTGACGGCCGGGGCGACCGCGACCTTGGGCTTGCGCCGCACGGTGGTCCGGCGACGGTGCACGGTCTCCGCGTTGCCGTCCGTCAGGCGCTCCTCCCACTTCCGGACCGTGACATCGACGAGGACCAGGCGGTTGCTGCCCAGGCGGCATCGGACGGCCGCGTCCTTGCCCGCGCGGCCGGTGTCGTGCGGCACGACCTTGGGCTTCCTGGTCTGGAGGCCGGTGATCGGCACCCACGTCTCGCAGTCGGGGCAGACCAGCGACGCACAGGCGGGACGCAGGTCGTACTGGTGGGGCCGGAGGGTGGAGAGGGCCAGCGCCGGGCGGGCGTTGACGGTGCGGGAGCGGGTCCGGCTCCGGCGGGGACGGGCGGTGCGCTCAAGGGTCGAAGCAGACATCTGAACTCCTCACGGGCGGAGCGGCAGGGGGAGCGTCGCGATGCTCTCTCCGCCCTCCGGGCCGCACGGCACGAGGCCGGCGTCCCGCAGGACAGACAGCGCACAGCGCTGTGACGTGCACACAAGTCGTCGCGGCCGTCAGGCTCCGGGGGAGTTCGATGGTGCTCTCGCGTCCTCAGCTCGCCTGATGACGTGCCCTCAGCGAGCTGAGGGCTACCCCGGCCGCCCCGGAGGGCGGACGACTAACTGGGCAACTTCGATATCGAAGTTGCAGTACGATGGTGCGCGATCTCTCTATCGATGTCAAGCACTTCGATAGAGATGTTCCCTCGCTATGTAAGTCGCGAGCCGTAGCTGACGCTGAGCATCGAAGCCTTTAGGATCGCTAGCGAAGTTAGGAGACACATGGCAGGCGGAAAGGGCTCTGCGCAGCCCAGATACCTCCAGATCGCTGACGAGCTGAAGGCTGCGATCGAGCGTGGGGACTACCGACCCGGTGATCGACTGCCGGGGGAGAACGCCCTTGCGCCGCAGTACGGCGTTGCCGTGATGACGGCTCGGCGAGCACTGCGCGCGCTCACCAACGAAGGGCTCGCGGAGTCTCGGAAGGGCGCGGGGGTGTTCGTTCAGGCTTTCCGCCCCATCCGGCGGCGCGGCATTCAGCGTCTGGCACAGGACCAGTGGGGCGCGGGGAAGTCGATCTGGTCGGCTGACGAAGACCGGCCCCTGACGGTCGACCAGGTGTCCGTGCAGGAGGTCGTTCCGCCAGCGCACATTGCCGAGATGCTTGCCCTGGCCGCCGGCGAGACCGCCTGTGCCAGGTCCAGGCGCTTCGTCCTGGATGGCCGGCCGGTCATGCTCGCCACCTCGTACCTGCCCTACACCCTGGTCGAAGGTTCGGCGATCACCCAGGCCGACACCGGGCCGGGAGGAACCTACGCTCGCCTCGCTGACCTTGGGCATGGACCGGTTCGCTACCGGGAGGAGATCCGCGGACGGCTGCCCACTGCTGAGGAAGCGGCCACGTTGGGCATGTCCCCTGAGCGCCCCGTCCTGAAGATGTGCCGGACAGCCTTCGACGCCCACCAGCGAGTTGTTGAGGTCAACGAGATGACTCTCGACTCCGCCTCGTACGTCCTGGACTACGAGTTCGATGCCTGACGGCACGCAGAACTCGACGCGGGCGCGGCACTGGGGTGTGCCCGGGATCGCCATGGTTCCTCCGGCCGGAGTTGCGGGTGTGGATCAACAAGAAACAGCATCCGCACCAGGGACCTTGAGCGAGATGTCCGGCCGTGGAAGTGGTGTAGCAACAGCGTGGCAATTGGGCCGTTGATACCTGGAAGGTGACCGCCAAGGGGGTGTGTAGTGATCGCTGTGGACAGGTGGACAGGTGAGGAGGCGCTGCTGTTGCGGTCGGTGATGCGAGCGTCTGTGCGTGAGTTCGCCGGTCGCCTTGGCATCAGCCCCCGGACCGTCTCGAACTGGCAGCGGAACAAGACGAGTGTCTGTCGTCCCCAGATGGCGCAGATCCTGGACACGGCGCTCCTCCAGTGCACCCCGGCTGAGCAGGAGGCGTTCAGCCTTCGTCTGGCAGCGCTGCGTGGAGCGTCAGCTCCCCTCAACGCGGAGTCGGCAGCGCGTCCGGCACCGTGCTCGGTCGTCTCCCACAAGTTCTTGCCGGTGTACCTCGGTGAGTGCAGTGCGTCCCTCTACGCTGCGGGTTCGCCAACCGAGCCTGGACCCGGCGGCTTGGAGCAGCGAGTCCTGCCGGCTGACCATCACTCCGCGCAGTCGTCGACGGTGTACATATACGCCTGCGGTGTCGCGGTGGTGCATCTCGAGGAGCACCACCGCCTCGAGTCGTTGACCGAGTTGGCGTTGTGGCGTTACCGCACCTACCTGAAGGAACCGGGCTGGGTAGGGGAGTGGATGGCTCGCCTGCTGGCCCGCCACGGCGACGACAGGGACCAGCCTGCCCAGTCGCTCGTTCCGCAGTACGTGCTGTCGGCCTACGAGCTCCGCACACATTCCTGGTCGAGCGCTGGCCTGGATACGGCTCTCCAGCTGCTCGCTACGCCATCAGTGCTGGTCAACCGGCAGAACCCAGCAGATGTGGTGCCGCTCGGGCCGGGGGTAGAGGAAGCCAAGTTCCGTGAGGGCTGGGCTCACCCCGAGGCCGTGACATTCGACGGTGGAGTCTCCCGCGGCGTCGTCGGCTGGTCTGGTGTCGCCTATCACCCGCAGCAGGACGAGCGGGCTCTGACCATGAGCCAGATCGTGGCCCTTGAGCTCGACGTACAGGCCCTCTGGGCCCTCTCGTCGCACATCCTGCACATGATCGAAGACGGTCAGGATCCGGTGATGCCGACGGCCTACGGTTGGCGCTTTCTGCGCAGCGCCTACTTCCGGCTCACTACGGCGCGCCCCACTGAGACTGCCCAACACCGTGTGATGCGCGAGGCCATCCTGGCCACCAGCGAACTTCCTGATCGGCTGCGCGCCGCCCAGGATGCTCTTCGAGACAGCAATCCGTGACGGCCATGTGGAAGGCGGAGTGGGTGGACCCTCGATCGACAGCGTTGCTGGTCATTGATGTGCAGCAGGGCTTCGTCAACGAGCACAGCCGCGGAGTCATCCCTGCGGTTGTTCGGCTGGTGGAGGGCTGGCAAGCAGCCGGCGCTCCCGTGGTGCTGTCGCGGTTCCACAACGAGCCCGGATCGCCGTACGAGACGATCACGGGATGGACGCGATTGCGTACTCCCGAAGAGCAAGCCCTCGTTGCTGACCTGGCTCCCTTCGCTGCCAGCGCCGCCGCGATCATCGACAAGCCCCAGGCGTCAGTGTTCACTCCCGAAGGCGCCCGGACCATCCACGAGGCGGGCTGGACCGACCTGGTGCTGTGCGGCATCGACACAGACGCGTGCGTATACGACTCCGCTGTCGCCGCCTATCAGGCCGGATACCGGCCCTGGATCGTCACCGACGCTTGTGCCTCCACCGGCGGCGCCCGCTACCACGACGCCGCACTCCTGCTCGCCGCCCGGAACATCGGCGCTGAGCAACTGGTCACGAGCGAGGTTGTCTTGTCCCGAATCAGCGGAACGCAGGGAGCCCACGCATGAGCACACCGCACGAGACAGATGTCCTGGTGGTCGGCGCCGGCCCGTCAGGCGTGGCAGCCGCGGTGATGGCGGCCAGCCTGAACCTTCGAACGGTCATCGTGGAGGCTGACTCGGTAGGCGGCAAGCTGCACGTCACCGGGGCGCTGGAGAACGTCCCTGGCAACTGGTCTACCGGCCCGCAACTTGCTGAAGCCCTCGCCGCCGACTTGGACCGCCTACAGCAGGCCGGCCGATGCTCCGTCGTGCAGGGCCGTGGGGTCAGCGTCACCGGCTACGACGACCGGGCGGAGCTCGTACTCGATGACGGACGCGCACTGAGTGCACAGCTGATCGTGGTCGCCACCGGCGTGGCCGCCCTGGCTCCGCCCGATGCCGACTGGATCAGCGCTCCCGCACGTATGTCCGTGCCTCCGCTGTGGCGCACCGAGCCTGCAGGCCTAGCAGGCCGGACCTATGTTCTCGGAGGGGACCGTCCCCTCGGAACATGGCTCCGCACCCATCCGCACTCCTCAACGACGCTTCATGTCCTTTGTCCGCCGGCGGATGACTACAAGATCGCAGAGGTCGCGGGGGACGAGCGTGTGCGCATCGTGCCCGTCTCTCACGCCGTCCTGTCGCCGATGGCCTACGGAGACGAGTGGAGCTTGCAGGTCAAGGACCGGCAGGGGGAGCGCAAGTCCTACGTCGCCAAGACGGTGTTGAACAACCTCGGCAACACACCAGCGGGTTTGGACGGCCTCGCCTCGAGCGAGGACGGCTACTGCCCTCCCGGCAAACAGCACCCTCGGATCCGGGTCGCCGGCGACTTGAGATCAGCCCAGTTCCAACGCGTCACGACGGCGCAGGGCTCTGGGGCGGAAGCTGTGCTCGCGTCCTACTACGCCTCGGTCTTGAAGCCATGCTGAGGCTTAACGCCCACCGCCCTATCGGCGTATCGCTGCACGCTGGCCGAGATCGATCCCGTGGTGTATCTTTCAGGGATTCGGTGATCATGAGAGGTTGGGGCATGTCCGACGCGGATCCCATGCAGCGGGTCAACGCTCTCCTCGACGACGTCCTGCCGTCGCCGCGCGTGCGTCAGCAGCTGCGCCTCGCTGCGGGACTCACCCAGCAGGAAGTCGCGGACGCTGTGGGCGTGAAACGCCTGGCCGTAGCCCGCTGGGAGCTAGGCCAGACCCACCCCCGGCGGCCCCATCGCGCGGTCTACATCCACTTGCTCAAAGGGCTCGCGAAGCGTTTCCCCGACGTCGCTGAGCTGGATGCAGGCAGCACGACGCCGGCCTCCGGAAGGGGGTCGGGATGACCTAGGTCATCGGCCGCGCGCGCGAATGAGGTGGACTGCAATCCACTGTGGCCCCGCGCGGCCCGTCTCGCCGACCGTCAGGTCGGCCGCCCAGTCCCCGGTTGGCGCCGGTTCTGGGCTCCAGCTCATCGAGCTGGGTCTTCATTCCTTCTTCGCAACACCCCGCCTTGGCAGGCGGGCACCCGGTCCGCTTTGGCAAGCGGGCCACCTCGGCTCTCCAGGAGCCCCTTTGGCAGGGGGCCTCTGTTGAGCCACCAGCGTCACCCCGGGTTCCGGCGGCTTTGGCAGGCCGTTCGGTGTTCGGGGCTCCGTCCGTACAGAGCGCTCGGCCGTGGTCGGGTCCCTTGGCAGGGGCCTGGTCACGGTCGGGGCGATCCATATGAAGGTTGGTGTCCCCGCCATAGTGCACGAGATCGGTGTCCTCTGTCAGCTCGACCCTGCCCGATTCACACCGGTTCGAGCCCTCCATGCTTCCCGCGTGACGGGATTCGCACACCCTGTTTGCCCTGTTCAGGGCATTAGTCACGAAGATTCTTCGGGGTGGAGTGTCACACCGCCCCCGGTCCCCGACGCCTTTACCGAGAGGGGGACCCCCGTCCTCCTAGCGGCGCCGGCCGCCGCGGTGCTCCGGGCCCCCGTCCCGTGGGGCGGGACGCGATCCGAAGTTGTTGCCCGCCGCGCGGGAGGGATCAGGGGTTTCACCGCTGCACGGACTCTGTCCACAGGCGGCCTGCGCAAGGCTGCCGAGATGATCTCTTTTTCGTCCGTCCGGATGGGCCGATGAGCGCCGTGGCGGCGCCGGCCGCCGTGCTCCCGCGCCCGCGCACGAAGTTCGCCGGCGGGGCCTCGCGTCGTCGGCTGCGGTCGGTTCCGGCGCAGGCCGGTCCGGTCGTGCAGCTGGAGGTGGGCAACCCGCTCCAGCTGACCGAGACGATGCGTACCCGGCTGCTCGCGGCGGTGCGCGCCCTGCTGTCGGACCCCAGCCTGAAGGGTGCGGACGACCCGGTGCGCCTGGCGGCGGTGGTGCTGATGGCGAAGGCCAAGGTGGCAACCGACTACAGCACGCGGATCACCGCGACGGAGCTGGGCCGGTGGATCGGGCTGAAAAGGTCCCGGGTCGCGCACCATGTGGTGCCGGAGCTGCGCGAGCGCGGCGTGCTCGGCTCGAACGAGACGACGAACGCTGCCGGGTGGATCACGGGCCTGGAGTGCTGGGTGATCCCTATGTACCGGGCGCAGCACGGCGGGGTCCGTCGGCACGTCCTGGCGCTGTCGCGGGTGGAGCTGGTCGTGCTCCTGGCGTTGATCGAGGCGCTGTTCGCGCCGGGCTGGAATCACAAGGACGGTCGGGTGACCCCGCCCGGGATGCTCGCGGACCGTACGGGGCGCGGGGCGGCGACCGACCGGCTTGGGCTGCTGCTGATGGTGCTGTCCTCGAACGCGAACGGCTGGCTGCAGCTGTGCTCGGGCACCGTGGACACCGAGCGGGGCCGTCCGGCGGCGACGGTGGCGCGGCTGCTGGGCTGCTCGCCGGCGGCCGGAGCGAAGGTGCTCTCCCGGCTCCAGGAGCGGGACGTGCTGTCGGTGGACCGGCGGGAGACGGTGTCGGGGCTGAACGCGCGCAGCCGGGTCCGGCTGCTGCCGGTCGCCCAGGCTCACGGGATCGCCGTCCGGGAGGCCCAGAAGGCCGCCGACGCGGTGTTTTCAGACCTCGCCATTACTGCATCCGGAGATCATGAGGCGACGGTTGAGGCTGTGACCCCTGTGGTTACTGGGGTTCAGGGCGCCGGGGAGGGCCTGGAGGCCGATTCGGCAGACCGCGCCGATGCTGCACACATTCACGCCTCTCACGCTTCTGTGGGTACTCCCGGTGGGTCTCTCTCGCTCTCTGGTGGTTTTTCCGGCGAAGGCCGTGGTGGGAACCACTGTCTGCCGGACCGCGCGTGCGTGCGCGAGGACAGCGGCCCGCTCCGCGGGGAACAGCCGAAGAAGTCCCCGTCGATCAGCAGCGAGAAGCCCGGCCTCGGGCCGGTGGCCGACGGATCGGTGCGGGTCGTTGACGGTGCGGGTCAGGGCAGGCAGCAGCGCGGGAGGGTGCCTCTGCCGTCGGAGGATTTGCGGGCCGTCCTGGCCCCGGTCGACCTGGTCTGGGCACGGCTGGACCGTGCGGCCGCCCGGAAGCTGGTGGAGGCTGCCGCCCGCAGCGAACTGACCCGCGTGCAGGGCTTCGCGGGCCGTACGGACGCTCCGCAGGTGCTCGCCGACCGGCTCGTCCGGCGCCTGGACGAGCAGCTGCGCACCGGTGGCCCAATCACCGACCCGGTGGGCTGGCTGCTGGCCCGGGGCCTGCCCCAGCGTCAGCAGTGCGGCGATGCCCGGTGCGACGACCGGGTGCTGCTCGACTCCGGCCGGGACTGCCCGCGCTGCGAGGACCGGCAGGCTAACCGTCGCGCCCAGCGCAGCGCGGTCGCGGCCGCCGTGGACGCCGCGATGCCCGGGGCGTCCGAGACGGAGCGCCGCGCGGCCGCCGACCGGCAGCTGCACGAGCGGGTGACCGCCCAGGGGTGGGCCCGCGAGCACGAGTGGGAGCAGGTCCGCGCCCGTCAGGCTGCCACCAAGGCCCACCGCGCCGCAGCCGCGCAGCCGGCCGACGACGACCCCGCCACGCCGGCGGCTCCGGTCGCGATGCCCGCGCCGCGCCCGGCCGCCGTCGTCCCCGCTCCGGAGCCGGAGTTCGCCGACGCCCACGACGACCAGGAGCTGGTCCTCGAGGAGCTCACCCGCGAGCAGGTCCTGGACTGGCGTAACCGCGCCGCCGCCGACCACCAGGTGGTCTTCGACCACATCGACCGGTACGGCGAGCTGTCGGCGCAGCGCCTGTTCACCCGGGCGTTCGTCGCCCAGGTGCAGCGCCTGTCCGGCCTCGGGCACCTGGACCTCGGCTACACCACCTGGGGGCAGGCATGAGCAGCGGCGAGATGTCCGGCGTGGACCTGGCCCGGGTCGCGCTGCGGGCTGCGATGGAGGCGGCACGCAAGAACGGCAACGGCCAGAAGGCGAAGAGAAAGCCGCGGGCCGTCACCACGGTGCGGCGCGACGGACGCGAGCCGATGGGCCTCGGAGCCGCGATCGGCGCGCTGGGGGTCCGGTTGGCACCCGGAGTGCCGGGTGCCAACCGAGGCAATTCACGCGGCGGGGCCAGCCTCGTCGCTGGGGCCCGTGTCTTGCTCCTTGGGGGCCCGGGGGGTGTCGGTGTTCTTCGGCTCGCCGTCGGACTCGGTGCCGCTCTGAGCAGCGGGGGTGTTCGAGGCAGGGGCGGTGCGGTCGTCGAGGGTGATGGTGACCGGCTTACCGCTGGGGGCGAGGTCGTTCAGGCTCTCCTCGATCCGCTCATACAGGGTGGCTGCGAGCTCTCGGTCACCGTCCCCGTCGTCGGCGGTGTCCTTGATGGAGTGGAGGCTGATCAGCAGGGCGATCAGGGAGCGGCCGGACAGGGCGGCGCGGACCCGTTCGTCTCCTTCGTCGGCGACCTGCGGCGGCATGCGGAAATGCGGGTGCCGTCCGGCGTGGGCGGTGATGAACTCCCAGATGTCGCGGTGGCATAGCAGGCCAGCGAAGGATACGCGGGCCGCCGTTTTGAGTAGGGCGCTGTGTTCCGAGCTCACCTTGGCGGCCGGCGTGTCTGCGTTTGCGTCGGGCCGGGGCCGCAGCTCCTCAACAAAGGCGCGTAGGTCCGTGATCTCCTGATGCAGGGATGCGAGGTCGGACCGGGCTTGCCCCAGCACGGTGCCGAGCTCCTGCTTGATCTCCCCGGCCGCTTCGCGCAGTCGGTCGGAAGCGTCTTGCCAGCCGCTAGCCGGACCATCGTCGTTGCTGTTCGGGGCGGTGAGCAGGGCCAGGACGGGAGCGATGTCCTCGGTGAGGACCTCGCGGACGGCCTGGCGGACCGCGTCGACCGACGGCGCTGGGCTGGGCGACAGGTCCGGGTTGTCTGTGGCTCTCTGCACCGGGATCGTGGCGTGAAGGGCCGCTTCTCCACCGAGCTCGACGGGCTCGGTGATGGCAGTGATTGGCGCAGACGCAAGACCGTGGTCGCTCTCGGTGCCGGATGCCTCCTGAAAGTGCGAGGCAGGGGAGGGCGGGGCGGTGAGCGGGGGCGGTACAGGCGTGAGGTCCGCGAGCACGACGCGGACCTCGCGCAGTTCGGTGCGCAGCTGGGCGACCACGTCATGGACAGCGGTGTTAAGCGCTTCTCCGTTGGAGTTCAGTTTGTTGTAGACGTCGCGGAAGTTTGCACGCATCCGGCCGAGCTCGTCGACGACCTCCTTGGTCGTCTCCTCGTGGGCGGCCCGCCCGGCCGACTCCAGCTTCTCGACGCTCTTGTCGAGCGCGTCCCGGATATTCTTGTCCGTGTGCACGACGGCGGTGTGGAGCATCGTCAAGGTGTTGGTGAGGTCCGGGTTCGGCTGGCGCGCCATTATCCCCCATTTCATTGCGGTGAGTAGTCGTCCGACTTCGCTGCGCATGCTGCCCTGGAAGAGGCCCCTGGCGCAGGGAGATCGATTCAACTGGCCTAAGAGCGGCGGTTGTTCGGGCCGAAACTGGCCAGGTCGCAATGACTGGGTGACATCCGGCTTGCCCGGGCGGGCCGGTCGCCAGCTGGTGAAGGCCTTCAGCTTTCGCCCTAGCCCCCTGCCGGGCGTCAATATCGAGTGCGCCCCCTAACCCGTTTCGGTGATCTGCAGTCTGATGACCACCACGGCGGCGACGTCGTCGGCAGACTCACGGCGTGGCCGACCCGAACACCTCTGATCCCGCACCCCACGGCTCCCACGACAATGCGGCCCAGAAGACCGCGGTCACCGGCCGCGTCCGATTCGGCCTTGCTCGATGGGTGCTCGACCCGCGCACAACATGGCAGGCGCGACGCCTGGCCGCCGACTTGGGTAAGGGCATGGATGCTCACACCGCCTGGATGATGTCCCGGTTAACGCGGCACCCGGACGAGTACGCCCACGCGATGTATCGCCTTGAAAGTAGGTCCCGTCATAACCAATGACCCCCGGGCGCATGACGTAATTCCTTACGAGGTGGCCATCGCCAACGCCCGCCGAGTTCTCGACGCGACCCGCGCCCGTCGCGACCGTGATCGGGCCCTGGGCCTGTTACCGGAGCAGGTCGAGTTCATGCTTCGCCGCCTCGAACGCGAGCAGCGTGAGCAGCCGGCCACCGACCGCCCGCCGGAGGATGCCCTCCTGCTGTTCTGTGCGGGCGGGTTGCGGGACTCCGACGACGATGCCACTTACACCTCGCTGCGGAAGCTGGAGCAGGCCACCGGTCACGGTGCGGAAGATCTCCGCACTGCCCTGCACCGCCTCGCCACTGCGGGTGAGATGCGGTTGTATCACGGCAACCCGGAGACGCTGGTGAGCGCAACGGACTTGGCCGTGCGTGCCAGCTTCGTGATCGTCGCGGATTGGCGACGGATCAACGGCAACCGCCCACGTCCGACGTGACGACATTCCCCGGCCGGGCCGCCGACCACGTACCGAGCCCAGGCAGGAGTGCTTGAGCTGCACGCGGGTGGTGGGCGCAAGGCACGCGGCCAGCCGTCGTCCCTCCCGTGGGGAGGCCGGGAGGGACGGTGCGGCCCGTCAGACGATCACCACTGGGTGCAGCCTTGCACTGGTTTCACCCAGAGCTCGTAACTGGAATAGACGCCCGGGTATAGTACGGATACGGGTACGGGTACGGGTACGTACCCTATCTGTATGGAGGAGCCCAATGACGTCTGACGCCAATGTCCGCATTCCCGAGGAAGCCCGCGACCGGCTCGCCGCCATAGCCGCAGCGGAGGGCATGTCGCTGCGCGCCTACCTGGCCCGCCTCGCCGAAACCCTTCTCACGCCGCAGGAACGGGCAGCGCGGGCGGAACAGGCCCGGGCCGCGCTGAAAAAGTGGAACGGCTACGCACCCACCCCCGCTGAGGAGCAGGACCTCGACAGCGAGCTGGACCGCCGGCTGGCGCAGGCGGCCGCCCGGTGAGCGACGCCGTGCACATCGTCCTGGACGACACCGCGATGGCAGCGGCCGGCCAGGGCAACGTCCTTGCGTCCCGCCTCATCTACCGCGCCCACGCCCAGGCCGGCTGGTATCTGTACGCCCCCACGTGCGCGCTCGTCGAAGCCGATCGGGCCCGGCCCGGTACAGCGGAACACCTTGCCGCGCTGCCGGGCATCACCGTGCTCGACCTGGACCTCCCAGCTGCTTTGGCAGTGGCCCGGCACGACACCTGGGCGGCGGCACACTGCCAGTACGCGGCCCAGCCGACTCCGGACCGCCCCGATGGGGCGCTCATCGCCACCACCGCCCCCGACCGGTGGATCGGCGAGCCGGTTCGCGTCCTCGACCTGACGCCCTGATGCTGCGACCGGATCACCCGTCGACGCGAGGGCGGGCCCGGCGACGGCTCAAGAATCACCGTATGTGACGCCGTCGCAACAGCAGCTGTCTACAGCAAGACCTTCCGCTCTTCGGCCTTAAGGCCACGGAGTGTCCAAAGCCTGTACAGAGCCAGCAGCGGTTTACCAATCATCCACTCGCCAGGACGGTAGTCATCCGCTCTCACGAGCCTCTCAGCAAGATCAGGGCGCTGACGCCGCAAGTACGCACGAGCCTTGAGCGCGTGAGCTGGTTGGGAGGCGATCTTGATGCGGTCGACATCCTCAAGCAGCGGGATCACGTTCGAGATGTTCTCCCATGTCGTCGCACTCTGGTCTTCGAGAAGCACCGTGCCGTCGAACCCAAGCACCGACTTCGCGTAGTCAGCCATCAGCTGGGCTTCCGCAGCGGAGCTGCCGGTCGCACCACCGCTGAAGATCACGAGAGTGCCTCGTGCGCCGTCAGTGGCAACGGAGCGAATTCCAGTACGAACGCGCCAGCGGTTGATGAAGTTCGCCGTCGATTGTGGGTTCCGGTAGCCCAGCACGACCACGGCTTCTGATGCGCCCCCGATGCTCCCCACGAGGGCTTGGGACCAGCGCCAGTTCAACCACTCGCCCCAGGCCAGAACTGCAGCCCCAGCTATCGCCAGCCCTGCTCTTCGTCGCATGCGGCGACTGTAGGACACCGCCGCATTGGGCAGCGAAGGTACCAGCCGCACCACAGAGGGCGCATTCTGTTAGGGCTTTCTACGGCGGGTTGTGCCTCACGCTGCGAGAACGGCGTGTGCCCGCTCCCGGAAGTCCCGGGCTGCCGGCGTGCCCTCGTACCGCTTCAGCCGTTCGGTGAGGTCGAGCAGGGGGGCGGTGGAGCGGTGGGAGCTGATCGCTTCAGTGAGGTCCAGGGCGTGATCTGCGACTGCGCAGGCTCGTTCGACCTGGCCCTGGTCGAGGAGGGCATCCGCCTGCCTCGCCGTGTAGAGGGCGGTCGTGCGGACGTGGGCCGGGTCGATGAGGTCATGGACCCGGGCGAATCCTGCTGCGGCCGGCCCGGGCTGCCCCATGTCACGGTGGCTGGATGCCCGGGCTCCGAGAACCTCCGCCTCGTCGAACCAGTACGCCCAGTCCGGATCGTCGTGCCCGGACGCTTCGGCGAGGAGGGCTTCGGCTCGGTCGAAGTCGTCCCAGCAGCGGGCGTCGCCGAGGTGGGCGCGGGCGCGGCCTCGCCGGGAGGTGAGCATGGCCTCGACGCGGGGGGTGGAGCGTCCGCGAACCGCGGCCAGGCCGGTGGAGGCCATGTCTTCGGCGTCGGCGTACCGGCCGGTGTTGTAGGCGGAGACGGTCCAGAAGTTCAGCACGTTGGCGCCGAGCGCGTCGTCGCCCGCGATGCGGGCGGCGCGAAGGGCGGTGTCGAAGGTGGTGTCGGAGCAGTCGCCGTAGACGTCGAGCATCGCGGCGGCCCGCTGACGGGCGAGGTCGGATGCGACCGCATACAGGCGAGTGCCGTGGTGGTCCTTGTAGGAGCGGTTGCTGAGCAGTCCGGCGACCAGGGCGAGGGCGCTGGAGGTTTCGTCGAGGATTTCGGCGCCGCCTTCGGCGTCGTCGGTGTGCCGTAATGCTGCGGCGCGGGCTTCGACGCGAGCCACGGCCGCCTCTCCGATGCGTTCCCCGGTGGCCATCTGGCCGGCCGCGACGGGGTCGGCGGTGATCCAGGCCAGGAGGGTAGCGGTCAGTGTTCCGCCCGCTATGAGGATGAGTTCCCTGCGCGTGGTGTCCACGGCGGCGCTCCCTGCGAGTTCGGTCAGTGATGTGAGGGCGCCGAGGCGCGTCCAGGGCCGGGGCTCTGGCCGCTGTAAGGGGTCCTCGGCCAGCCACTGGGGCCATGGTCGCTCATCTACCGCTTCCGGTGGAATACCGAGCACGGCCGCGATCACGAGTTGTGTGGGGCGGTCGGGTTCGCGGCCGCGCTCCCAGTGGCAGACCCCGTCCCTGCCGGTGAGCAGTGGCCAGCCCATTTCCTGGCTGCGGTTGCGGATGCGGCGGGCCATCTCTGGCTGGTTCCAGCCGCGTGCCAGCCGGGCTCTGATGAGCAGGTGACAGAGGTTCCGGGCTTGCCTGGCGCGGTCTCTGGGGCGCATGACTGCCTCCGCTGCACGGGTCGGCGACTACGCAAGGTGAGCGCACTGTAGCGGATGTGCGGGGTGCCGGGGAGGTGGCGAGGTGTTGCTCCATGTTGCTCGTCGGCGCAACACCGAGCAGCACTGCTTCACCTTCCAGTGGCGACGCAACTCCGCGAAATTTACGTGGAGTTGACCGGATCATCCGGCAGGAGAGGGGAACCCGGTGCGATTACGAGCGCCGTACTCAGCAGGCGTCCAACCAGCCGAGGGTCGAAGTCCGGCCTTCGACCTGACGGGCCCCGACTGGGCCCGGCTGACCGATGTGAAGGGTAAGGACACCGTGCTCGCCCGTGACCTGCACGCGCAGGAGGGGTGGGCGGCACTGGCGGGTGCACTCGGTGACGAGGAGGAGGCGTACGCGTTCTCGGCGAGAACTGCGCTGATGTGGCTGCGCCCCGACGCCTTCGCGGCCGGGACGGCACGGCGGGTCGTGGCCGCGACCGCCGAGGCCGGGTTCACACCGCTGGCTGTACGGCCCATCCGGCTGGAGCGGTGCGCCGTGCGTGCGCTGTGGTCCTACATGTGCCGGTGGGCGACAGCGGAGCGGCTGATCCTCATGGACGCGCTCGTGGCGCTCGGGCCGGGGCTGCTGGTGCTGTGGGCCGACGATACGGGCGGGCCGGTGTCCGTACGGATGATGGCGGTCAAGGGCCGCAACGACCCGGCCCGGAGGGAGCCCGGTTCCCTGCGGGATATCGCGGGCAGTCCGAGCCGGGCCCTGACGATGCTGCACACGACCGACGATCCCGCGGATGTCGTACGGGAGCTGGCGGTGCTGTGCTCGTGGCCCGAGCGGGCCGGGCTGATCGCTGAGGCGGCCGCACGGCTGCGTGAGGGGCACTCAGCCGACTTGGACCAGGCGCTGGGCGGCGTCGAGAGGGAGCTGCCCCCGCTGGGGCTGCCGGTGCTGGAGGCGGGCGCCCCGGCCCCGGCGGTGCACGAGCTGTTCACCGGGCCGGTCGACAAGCGGTGGGCGGCCCTGGTCGCGGCGTCGGAGGGCTGGCCGCTGCTGCGGCGCACTCCGGGGCCTGCGGCGTGGCCCGAGCAGGAGACGAGGAGCCCATGGCAGTGACGGCGACGCTCCCTTCGACGGGAGTGCCCAGGAGTACGGCCGCCGCCGGGGGCGAGGCGCTGCTGTGGCCGTGGTGGTCGCAGGTCGCCACGGACACGGTGCGGCTGCTGCTGGACGAGGGCGACATGGCGGCGGCCGGGGCCGGCCATCCGCTGATCGACGCGTGCGAGGAGCTGGCGGGGGAGGTCCTGGCGCCGGGCCGGCGGGTGATGCTGTGCGACTCGGGCACGGCCGCGCTGGAGACGGCGTACGCGGCGCTGCGGCTGGATCCGGGCAGCGAAGTCCTCGTCGCCACGCACTCTTTCCGGTCGACCGTGACCGCCATGCTCCCGCAGGGCCTGGTGCCGGTGCTGTGCGACACGGATCCGGCGACCGGCGGGATCGACCTGGACGACGCTGCCGCGCGCATCACCCCGCGCACGGCCGCGCTGACGATCACCCACATGTGGGGCCGCCCGGCGCCACTCGACGCCGTACGGCGCCTGTGCGCCCGGCATCACCTGGCGGTGGTGGCGGACTGCTCCCACGCTCACGGCCTGGTCTGGCAGGGCCAGCCGGTGGGGCTGGTCGGGGATGTGACGGTCTGGTCGTGCGGCACCTGGAAGATGGTCAGCGGCGGGAAGGCCGGACTGTTGGCCACCCGTGACCGCGATGTCTGGGAGCGGGCCCTGGTCCTGGGCCAGCCCAAGCACCGGGCACTGGCCCGGGTACGGGACGAGCGGCTGCGGGCCCTGGCCGTCACCGGCGTCGGCCACAACCGGCGGCCCAGCCCCGCAGCGGCGGCCCTGGTCGCGGATCACCTGCGGCGCCTGCGCACACCCTGGCGACCAAACGCGAGCGGCAGACGGCCGTGGAGCAGCTCCTCGCCCAGCATCTGCCCGCGCTGGCGCCGCTGCCGGAACCGGCCGGCCGCACAGCGGGCGCCTTGTACAAGTGGCACTGGCGCGTGGCCCCCGGCCACTTCGTGGACGCCGTGGTGCAGGCGCTGCGCGCATCAGGGGTGCGCGCCGGGATGCCCGCCAGGCCGCTCCATGAGGCGCCGCTGTTCACCGAGCCCGACCTCGCCTCCTACCTGGGGCTGTCCGTCCAGCTGCCGGACCCCGGCTCCTTCCCCGGTACGGCCCGGCTGCTTAAGGGGCTGGTGGAGATCGACACCCGGGACATGTACGAGCCTCTGCCCGACGACGACCCCGTCCCGTACGACCACGCGCTGACCGCAGCTGCCGGCCGGCTTGCCGCCGCCCGCCCCTTGAGCGAAGAGGGATGACAACCATGGACCTGCTGTTCACTCCGCTGCGCCTGCGTGATGTCGGCCTGCGCAACCGGCTCGGCCTCCCGGCGATGAGTACCTACCAGGCCGCGCCCGGGAACCTGCCCGACCCGCACTGGCACCTGGCGCACTATCAGACCCGCTCCATCGGCATGGGCCTGGTCGTGGTCGAGGCCACCGCCGTCGCCCCCGAAGGGCTGGCCACCCCCAACGACCTGGGGCTGTGGGACAACGCCCAGACCAAGGCCTTGACCGAGGTCGCTGAGGTCATCGCCGCCCAGGGCGCCGTGCCTGCTCTCCAGCTCTCCCACGCCGGCCGCAAGGCCTCCCGCACCCGCCCGTGGGGCGAGGGCGCAGACGCCCCGCTCGCCGAGGCCGACGGTGGCTGGGTGCCGCTCGGGCCTTCCCCGGTCGCCTTCGCCGACGGCTACCGCGTGCCCGCCGAGATGGCGCCCCAGCAGATCGACACGTCCATCGCGCAGTTCGCGGCCGCCGCCGCGCGGGCCGTCACCGCCGGATTCCGTGCCGTCGAGCTCCACGCCGGGCACGGCCGGCTCCTGCACTCCTTCCTGTCACCGATCGCCAACCGACGCACCGACGCCTACGGCGGCGACTTCGACCACCGCACGCTCCTGCTGCGCCAGACCGTGCGCACCGTACGGGCCGCCCTGCCCGACGGACTTCCGCTCCTGGTGCGCATGTCATGCCGCGACTTCCTGCCCGGCGGGTGGACGCTCGACGACACCGTCCGGCTCGCGCCGCTGCTCGCCGCAGACGGCGCCGACCTGATCGACTGCACCTCCGGCGGCGTCGCCCGGCCCGAGACCCGCCCCACCGGCCCCTGCTGGCAGGCCCCCTACGCGGCCACCATCCGCCACAAGGCCGGCGTGCCCACCGCGGCCGTCGGCAAGATCACCACCCTCGGGCAGGCGCGCGACCTGCTGACCGACGGCACCTGCGACCTGGTGCTGATGGGCCGCCAGCTCCTCGTCGACCCGATGCTCCCGGCCCGCAACCTCCCTGATCTCGCACCCGCCCCCTACCGGCGGGCCCTGGCCACCACCGCCGCAGCCGGCGACGGCCACCTGCCTCCGGAACTGTGACCCGACGGGAGGAGACCCGACCATGCTGGTCATGCACACCGCGGGGCTGATCTTCGTCCGCACCCGGAAAACCGCGGGCACGTCGGTGGAGATCGCCCTGTCCCGCCACGCCGGCGAGCGGGACGTCATCACCTCCATGTCGCCGCGCGACGAGGCATTACGGACGGCCCAGGGCGGCCGGGCCCCGCAGAACCACCTGCTCCCCGAGCAGAAGCCGGGCCCGGAGCCGGTGCCGCCCGGACGCGGACCCGGCGTGCGCTTCTACAACCACATGACAGCCGTCGAGATCCGCGACGCGCTCGGCGCCGGCGTCTGGGACCGCTACCTGACCGTGTGCCTGGAACGCAGCCCCTACGAGAAGGTCGTCTCGCTGTACTTCCACCGGCACCGAACCGAACCCCGCAACGGGATAGGCCAGTTCATCGAGTCCGGTGAGTTCCGGGAAGCCTTCAACTGGCCCCTGTACACCGACGGCGGAGCGGTGATGGTCGACGTCATCGTCCGACATGAGCACCTGCAAGCGGGCCTGGACGCCCTGTGCGCCCGCATCGGCATGCCTGCGCTGGCCCTGCCCCGGGCAAAGAGCCAGTTCCGGCCCCCCGGCAGCGACTACCACCAGGTCCTCACGCCTGCGGCGCGCCAGGCGATCGAGGACGCCTTCGCACCCGAGTTCGCCCACCACGGCTACACCTGGTAGCCCCCTCGACAACGGCGACGGCCCGCCCCGTCCCGCAAGGGAGGAGCGGGCCGTCGGCCGTGACTAGGCGCCCGGCTCGGCGCCGGCTCCGGTCAGCCGCACCAGGTCCGCGGCGAATGCCGGGTAGCTCGTCGCCACCGAGTCCCAGCCGTCGATGACGGTCGTGCCCTCGGCCGCGCACGCCCCGGCGACGGCGGCCGTCATCGCGATCCGGTGGTCACCGTGGCTGTCGACCCGGGCCGGGCGCAGCCGGGACACGCCCTCGATGACCATGCCATCCTCGGTCTCCGTCACCTGCACCCCGAAAGCGCGCAGCATCGCAGCGGTGGAAGCGATCCGGTCGGATTCCTTCGCCCGCAGGTCACCCGCGCCGGAGATGACGGTGGTGCCCTCGGCGACGGCCGCCGCCAGCGCCAGCACGGGCACCTCGTCCACGATGCCGGGAATGTCCTCAGCGGTGAGTTCGACCGCCCGCAGCTTCGACGCCCGCACGGTCAGCGTCCTCGTGGCGAGGTCGAAGTCGATGTCCGCCCCCATCCGCTCCAACACGCCTACGAAGTCGGACCGGCCATACCCGGTGTACAGGTCCTGCACCACTACCTCGCCCTGGTCGGCGAGCAGCGCGGCCACCGCCCAGAAGGCGGCCTGCGAGGGGTCACCGGACACTGCGACGTCCGTGCCCGTCAGCTCACTCGGCTCGACCGTCACCGCGTGCCCGTCGACCCGCACCCGGGCCCCGAAACCGGCCAGCATCTCCTCTGTGTGCCTCCTCGTCGGGTGAATCTCCTCCACCGTCGTCGGGCCCTGCGCGGACAGACCCGCGAGGAGCACAGCGCTCTTGACCTGAGCCGACGCCACCTTCGGGGCGTAGGTGATGCCGGTCAGGCCGCCCCCGCGGACCACAAGCGGCGCCAGCCGGCCGCGTTCACGCCCGTCGATCGTGGCGCCCATGCTGCGCAGCGGCTCGGCGATGCGGTCCATCGGCCGACGACGCAGGAACCGGTCTCCGGTGAGCACCGACAGCCCGTCGATCCCGGCACAGACCCCAGCCATGAGCCGGATGCCGGTGCCGGCGTTGCCGTGATCAAGGACGTCGGCCGGCTCGTGCCGGATCGGACCCTCCACCCGCACCCGGCCCTCACCAACGTCAGTGACGATCACCCCGAAGCGCTCCACCGCGCGCAGCGTGTGCGTCACGTCCTGGCCCCGGGACAGGCCGGTGATGACGGTGGGGCCGTAGGCCATCGCCGCCATCATGACGGCGCGGTGCGAGATGCTCTTGTCGCCGGGCACCTGAAGTGAGCCACGGGCAGGCCCGGCACCGGTCACCTGGAGACTGGAGACGGCGTCGAGATCAGGGGTCATGAGGCTTCTTTCTCTCCAGAAGGGAAGGCGTGCGGCCTGCAAGCAAGAGCGGCCCGACGAAACTCCGCGTGCCCGAACGAACACGCTCCCGCCCTGACCATACGCGCCACGCACTTCCTCGCGGGCTCTGATCCAGGAAGTGAGCAGCCAGCCGCCCCGCCCACCAGCAGCGCAGAGAAAAGTGCTGGCTGGAGAGCCTCGCCGAGTCCCGCACCCTCGCCGAGCGGGCGACGACGTCCAGGCGACCGGTGACCTCGCCCGCCATATCCTGCGGGCCCTCATGTCCTTCACCACGGACGGCGACGACCCACAGGAGGTACATGCCCTGTTCGCCCACCTGTGGGCAGACGCCATGGCTCATTCCTGATCATCACTGTCAGTGGCGTACGCCAGGCTGTGCCCGTGACTCACCAGCCTGCACCCGGTCTCCAGACCCACGACACGCCGCTGCCGCCCCCGGCACACCGGCGAGCACACCGGCGCGCCCTATCATCCGCGTTACCGCCCTCGCGCCAGTGCTTACCGGTGCGACCTTTGTCCGGACCTGGCTGCGTTCTCGGACCACTGTCACGCCCACGGTCTGATCTGCGGCCCGTTGTGCCTCAGCTGTAACGGAAGCGAAGGGCTTCTGGGTCCACAGCCACGGTGGAGTCCAGCACCTGATGTGCTGCCCTGACTGCCGGACGGCCGGTCACCCGCCGATCCGCAACCGCGTCGACCGCATCCTGCCCACCATGCAGCTGCTCCTGCACCACTACGATCCCGCGCGGCATCCTCTGTACGGCAAAGCGTATGGGCCGACGGCACCAGCACCTGGGAACGTGTGTTCGTTCAGCTGTCGGCCGGATACGCGAGCGCCGAGGCTCAGTGCACAGACCGCGACTGCGGCGCCCGGTGGACGGCGTGGGTCGACCGCGCCCGCTTCGAGCGGCTGGATCAGCTGCGGCTGCTGACCGGCAGCCAGTTGCCCGGACAGATCTACACCTCCAACGGACCGCGCTGGCCGACCGAACCGACAGACATCTTCTGGCTCGACACCCCGGCCAGTGCGCCGGCGGCGGCGCGGCCCCGCGAGGTGGCCACCGTGCTCCTTCCGGGGGCGTACACGCCGCCTGCAAGAAGCGGCCCCCGACGCCCTCGACGAAGTGGCTCTCAGCCACTGCTGGACCCGCCGCGGCCGCGCGGAGGCACTCGAGATCACCTCGGACACCCTCGGCCTCATCGCCCTGTTCACGGTGTTCTACCACCCTGCCCGCAAGAACCCGGAGCGGCCCTGGACACCGGCGGAGCAAAGAGGGCTGGACCAGGCCAGTTCTCGGATCCGAGGTTCCCTGCACACCCTCACCAGCAGGCGCTGAGACGGACGACCGTGGTGATCGGAGGCGTACAGGAATGGGGCGGGCATACTGGTAGGGACGCACTTTCGCGTACAGGTGCAGCAAGGCCCCGGCAGATTTGCCGGGGCCTTGCTGCGTCCTGGCGGCGTCAGGCGACGGCGTGGAGGCCGCCCTTGCCCTGTTTGGGCGGGCGTTTGGCGTAGCCGGGGACTTTGATGGGGGGCGGACCGCCGACAGCTAGCTGCTCGGTCATGGCCTTTTCCAGATCGTTCTGCGACTCGTAGCCGGCCACGGCCGGGTTGAGGGCGTAACGGTGCCCGCGGCCGCCGCCGGAGCGCAGCACGATGCCGCGTTCGACGAGCAGGGCCATTGCGCGGCTCATGGAGGCCTGTCCGACGCCGAGGATCTCGTCGATCTCGGACTGCTTCATCCCGACGTTCCCCCCGGGGTCCTGGTGCTCGACCATCACCGAGAGGACATCGATCGCCGTCGGGGTGAGCTGCAGCTGGTGGAGCATGCCGAGCAGCCCGGTGGTCTGGAACAGCATGGCGAGGATCCCTTCGGTCAGCCGACTTCAGACCTGGGGAACAGGCTGAGTTCGGGCGCGAGTTCGTCGGGGAACTTGGAGTCCAAGGCGAGTGCCCGCAGCTCGGCCAGGAAGTCGTGCTGTTCCTGGCCGTTCCCGTTATACGCGACGCGGGGGTTGAGCTGGTAGGAGGACCGCTTGACCTTGCGTACGAGGTTCTTCTCGCACAAGGCGTCGAGAGCGTGGCCGATGCTGGTGCGCTTTACGCCGAGCTCGGCAGCGATCTCGGCGTGAGTCGCCTCGATCCTTCCCTTCTTCTGCCTGCCGATCATGTTCGACAGGACTGCAGCCTGCAGCTTGCTGATGATGTTGTGCATCAGGCAGTACGGCAGGACACGACGCAGGAAGTAGTTGCTGACCAGGGAGTACCCGTCGGCACCGAGCATGTCGTGGGGAGGCCGACGGTAGACGACGGTCTTGACCTCGTGGACGGGCCCTTTGCCGAACTGCTCCGCGATCCGCCGTGCGAGGTCCGCACCACCGTCCGCGCTGACTGGCCGGATGGCCCTGGGCTGCCGGGACGATGGCCCCGCGCGGCGTCCGCGCAGCGGCCGTGCCGCATCTCCCATGATGATCCTTTCACGTACAGGTGCTGCGCACTGTACGGCAAAACTTGCGCTCATTCGCATGTTACGCGCCGGAGAGTTGCTGACCGTCGCAAGTTTGTGTCGGTCGCCGCCGACATGAGGGGCGAGCTGTCCTCCTGGCCGGATCCAGGCAGCGATGACTTCAGGTTCCCCGAGGGCGCGGGCGGGGGCTGTGTGGCACTCGGTGCTCTGGCGTGGCCGGGGATGCGCGGGCAAGACGGCGAAGCTTCGCATAGCGCCCCTTGACCGAACTGGGGACTGACAGGTGAAAGTTGCGAATGGGCGCATGTTTATGTGAAAAGTTGCGACTATCCGCAACTTTCATCTGTCAGCGCCGACAGCCACCGACACTCAGGGGACTCTAATGTCGGTGGCCACCGACATTAGAGAAAACAAAACCGCAGGTCAGAAGCACTTTCTTTCTAAGTCCTCTTACCTAAAGAGCACCCTTCCGCCTCTGAACACCACCTGACCCATGCCAGCAGCCCACAACTCACAGCTGCAGACCCTCTTCAACCAGCCACAAACAGGGAACAGCACGGTCCTGCCCACTCGTGGCCGAGGCACCTTTCAGTGGCACCCATCAGTGCTCCCACCACTGGAGCTGCCTTTCTGCTGCTGGGACCGGAACTTCCCCTGTTCGATCACCCGCATTACGGAACCCCCACCACACCTCGGCCTGAGGCTGACGAGCTACGCACACGCACCACCCGTGGACGAGCATTACGGCCTCCAGCCGGATCCGGGCCCCGGCGGGCGGGGGTCCGGAGGAGCCCGCCGGGGGTACGCGCAAGGGCGTAGCCCGCAGCCCCGGAGCGCAGCGGAGGGGTCGCCAGTAGGAGGCCGCAACGGCGTGTACCTCCACCGAACAGGGTCCGGTCTCCGGAGGCGACGCACTGCCGGACCGGGCCGTCAGGGCCGGTGCCTCACAACGGCGGGCCAGTCACAAAAAGGTCGGCTCGACCAGGAGACTCCGATATGTCGGCGGTCTCTGAACCTGGACCCCTTTGGGGTCGGTGACTTTTGACCCCGCATGTGCAGTTGTTCACCCGGTTGCCGCGCTTGGTGTGCGGCCGATGTCGCGGTTCTTGAGCCGGTAGGAGTCT